>PIVJ01000197.1 GCA_003353955.1 Bacteroidota bacterium
ATGTATCATAAAATTAACAGTATGATACATCCTTTCATCTCAAACACAGTTATGTTACTCTATTTCAAAGAACTTAATCTTTATTTTCGTATCCTTGAGTAACGCAGGACACACTACGGCGTACAACACGTGTAGCCGTTGCACAACCCTATAAAATTAAGAGTTAGAAGATTGGTAAGAATAGTTGAGCTTGAATTAGCCCTTCTGAGGGCTTTTTCTTTTGTGTCAAATTTGCAATTGATAATATATTGATTGCTTACAGATCAGTAAAATCAGTCGTAATTGGTCAATAATAAAAGACCTGCTAACGGTGAGTTGCGCAACAGGCACAACGGCTATAGTTCATTACGGCTTGAAATTCCTAATCGGAATTTCAAGCCTTTTTGCTAAATTTATGGTTACGGCGGAATGATACTCGCGTACCATTCCGTAACGAAACCATAGCCAAAACCGTTAGCAAACATGAAAAAGAACGACAGTAACATTCAAATCGACAGCGAATTCGTTATCTTTGTATAAAAGAAAATATTATGAAAGGAATGATAAATATAGAATATCCAGAGTCATTAGCGAATACGTTGAGACTTAGCGGTAAAGATTTTGCATCAGAAATGAAAACAAGTTCTTTAGTAAAGTTATATGAACTTGGTAAAGTTTCATCTGGAGTTGCTGCAAGAGTTTTAGGATTGTCAAGACTTAATTTTCTTGAATTACTCGCCAAATATAATGTTTCAGTTCTTGGTGGATACGATACTGATGACTTAAATGAAGATATCGCAAATGCCTAAGATTGTTTTAAATACTACACCAATTATATCACTACTGAAACTAAATCGGTTGGAATTATTACAAAAACTTTATAAGCAGATTTATATTCCATCAGCTGTATATAAGGAGATTGAAGCTGGAAAAGCAAAAGGTTATTACAAAGATTTATCCGGAATTGATTGGATAAATATTATAGAAATACAAGACAAACAAGCTGTTAAATATTTTCTGGATTTAGATGTAGGAGAAGCAGAAGCAATTGTACTGGCAACGGAACTAAACGCCGATTTAATAATACTTGACGAAAAACTTGGTAGGTTTCATGCAAAACACGCAGATTTGAAAGTTACTGGAACAATAGGACTTCTTATAAAAGCAAAATCCGAAGGATTGATTGAAAAATTGAAACCATTGCTGGACGAATTGACTGATAAGGAAGTTTGGATAAGTGAAAAACTCAAAAGTGAGATTCTTAAAAAGGTCGGAGAAGAATAATTACGTTTGCTAATAAAAGTAGCCGTTGCACAACCCTATAAAATTAAGATTTAGTAGTTTTCAAAGCATCTTTGAGTTCGATTAAGCCCTTCTGAAGGCTTTTTCTTTTTGTGTCAAATTTGCAATTGATAATATATTGACTGGAAGTGCTCCGTTTGCAAAAGAAGCAACAAAAAAGTGCTATTAAACTATATAAGTATCCCCACTACCAAGCCCGACCCCGTCTTGTAAACTAAATTAAAAGTGGTGATTTTTGCCACATGCGAAAGAACCACAATCTTAAAAAGGAAGAAATATTCCTTGCCACAGAGATATGGAAGGAGGGCAAATTACCACAGAGCAAGTTTTTTGTAACAAGGAAGGGCTAGCTTTCCACACTTCCAAGTACTGGTACAAAAAGTATAAGATTGAAAATAGACAGAGTAATAAATCACGAAAGAAAACTGCACCTAGCTGAAAATGCCATCCGTCCAATAACCTGACCAAATAAAAATCCCGCTATATCATAATTCTTTGAAATGAACAAAACCTGCTTGGTAGGACGGATACATTTATCAAACTTGTTAATAAAAAAAATTGAATATTTATTGTTTATAATATAAATTACTTTATATTTGTAGCGAATTAATAATTAATTTTATGGAAACAGATAAATTATCACCTGAAAAAAGTCTTGAATTAATTACTCAAGTGATTACTTCAGCAAGAAACAAATTTGAAGAAAATGGATTTATTTATATGTTTTGGGGATCGTTAATTGCCATAACTTCTATTAGTCAATTTGTGCTTCTTAAAAATGAGTATTATAATATTAATTGGTATCCTTATTTTTTAATGCCAATTGGAGCAATTTATTCTAGAATCTATTTCTCAAAAAAGAAAAGAAAAAACAAGCAAAATTTAATTAGTAAAATAGTATCTGTATTGTGGATTGTTTTATCAATTAATATGATGATTTTAGGATTTTTATTTGCAAATAATCTAAAAGAAAATTTAATACCCATTATTTTAATTTTACTATCTGTCGGAACAATAATTTCAGGAACTTCTATAAAAAGTAAACTACTACTCTACTCTGGTATTTTTATTGGTCTTTCAGCATTTTTAGGCTTTTGTCTTGAATGGATTTACCAACCTTTATTAATGGGAGTGGTTTCAATAATTACTATTTTAATTCCAGGAATAATATTAATGGTTCAACATAAGAGAAAAGAAAATGTTTAAAAATCTCAACCCATTATTGCATTCTCAACTTCGGTTATCCATTATTTCTTATTTAGTAAGCAATGGGAAATCGGATTTTAATGAATTAAAAGACATTACAAAAGCCACATCAGGAAATATTAGTGTTCAACTAAAAAAACTAGAGAAGGAAAATTACATAAGGATAACCAAAGGATTTTTAAACAATTATCAACATACATCAGTTGAAATTACAAATACAGGAATTGATGCTTTTGAAGAATATGTAAAAGCAATTAAACAATATATAAAATAATTTTTTTAACTATT
>PIVJ01000786.1 GCA_003353955.1 Bacteroidota bacterium
GATATTGCCATGTTAGAATTAAACTTCTTCCATGGCATTACCTCGTCTACTTTTTTTATAAATATATTATAAGAATTATCAGACTCTTCAAATATTATATGAGAAATTTCGTGACCGCCGTAAACTGTTTGTTTAACAGAATAGTGCATGGCTTCGTTTTTATAGTCTGCCCCGATACTGATTTTTCTTATAATATTATCCATAATATTATTCTTTATCTTCTACTACAACCGGTTCGTATGTTCCATCCAGTAAATTAATATTGATAGGTCCATACTTTTCTTCAATAGCTTTTTTGGTTTCATCCATTTCATTTTCAAGCATATTAACTTGATAAATAGCTTTTGCTTTCTGAACTTCCATCCCACCTATACTGTTACAGTATTGTTGCAGTTCGGTTTGTAAACGTTTAACGTTTTCTAGTTCTTCTGTTGTAATTGATTTAACTGTTGGTTGTTCCATTGTTTTTACTTCACTCATAATTAATTTAATTTAATTGTTATTATTTACTTATTTATTCGCCCTCTTCTCGTGGCGGTACTTCTGAATTTTTTGGCCATCCATAAAATGAATGTGCCGATGCGTCTCCTGGGTAAACTTCGTACTCTCCAAAATCTAAAGTAGCACTACTCATTACATCATAAGCCCATCCCGGGAAGTAAACTGGTGGT
>PIVJ01000198.1 GCA_003353955.1 Bacteroidota bacterium
ACGGCTGGGATATCCAGGGCAGTGGCAGAGGAAATACGCTTCCAACCACTACAAGCAATAGCCAAGACGGCTCTGATTAACAACAAGGAATATACTGCAGATCCAGGCTTGTTTTTTAAGTGGCTAAACAGAATAACGAAGGAGAGGTGGCCGGACACCCCCCTCGCTAGGGAGAGGAAGAAAGGGATGCGAACCCCCCCCTCTAGCCTTACCCCAAACCCTAAAAGCCATACATATGTCCCTTACAACCCAGAAGATGGACCACAGAGAGAATATAGGGCCCAAGGTCGCCCTCTACAGAATCATAGTACGGCATTCAAACCCCACCCCTACAAACAGCCTAGATCCAACACAGACAACCGGTTTATGGAAGAGATGAGGAACTTACAACAAGTTAAGCCTCTCCAGGGTGCAGGAAGGGGTAAAGAGAGAACAAAAACGGTTAAAAAGAAGGATGTTCGACCCCGGATACTAAATGAGAGCCGTGAAAATAAAAAAAGCTTTGAGGAGGACACAGAAGCTTTGAGGATGATGGAAAGTAAACCACGTATGGCAGGGGCAGAAGCAACACCCCCAGAACTAACGGGGCAGCTGAGCTGGGACCTGCTTGAGCCCGATTCGGTCTGCATAAGTCTTACCTCCGAGCCAACGACCAAGGCTTCTCCAGTTTTAAGCACCATGGCGTATGATTCCATGGCAGGTGTTAACTATGCCACTGAAAGTTTGATACGTGCTATGAAGACAAAATGGGCACCAGAAGAGGTTGAAGAACCACTAACTCACCCCCTCACTGTTGAACTTGGAGATTCCTCCATTATTACTCTGAATCGTGTCACCACAGCCCTCAGTATTACACAGAACACAGCATGGGGGGCCCTTGCTTCACATGGAGTGCGTGCTGTGATAGTGGCAGGGGAAAACCCAGTATTTACTGCAGGGCGGCCCCTCCTGGAGGAGTGGAGGATTGGGCCTCAAGATGCCCTAAAGCAGAGAGCTGAAGTGGAAGCTGCCCTGGAAAGAAGCACAAGCCCTCAGGTACAAGAAACACTACAGAATGGTAGTGTAGAAGGAGTTCTCCACCTGAAACGAGTCGCTCTCTTGGATCCAGAGGAACACGCTACTACAGTGCTCAAAAGGATAGATGAACGTGTGGAAGCAGCCCACAAAGCAGGTCTCCCTGAGGAGCAGACCAGGAAACTTTTGGACACACTCCTACATTTCAAGGATGTCTTCAGGGTTAGCCTTCAGGCTGACCCTCCTCTAGCGGTGCCTCCCCTTCACATAAATCTGAAAGAAGGAGCCATTCCAAAAAGGATGAAGCCCAGGCCCCTGATACCGGCTGAACGACTCTGGCTATGGACATATCTGGATGAGTTAGAGTCCATGGGGTACGTCGAACGTGTCATGACGTCTGAATGGGCTAGCAATGGATCGGCACCTGCCAAACCAGTAGAACCTGGAGCAGAACAACCTGATTTACCATGGGAGAAGGTAAATAGACGACTGGTTGCCAATTATGTCTACGTTAACAGTCAGTGCATCGAAAGTGGAGCGCCCATGCCAGACGTGAGGGAGCTGCAAACAGCGGTTCAAGGAGCCACTTGTTTTGCTGTCTTAGACGCCTTCAAGGGTTACTGGCAGCTGGCTATAGATGAAGAGAGCAGCAACTTGATGGTGATTCAGGTGGGAACCAGGTTATACAGGCCGAACAGGACTCCACAAGGAGCAACCTCTAGCGCTCAAACTTTCCAAGCAGCTATGCAAATGGTTTTAGGGGATGACTATATGGGACAAATAGTCATCATTTGGATAGACGACCTCTTAATATGGGCTAATTCTCCTGAAGAACTAATACAGAGGCTGCAGATGGTGCTTCAGAGGGCCTCCAAATACGGTCTTAAGCTCTCCATAAAAAAGGCACAATTCTACACCACAGAAGCTCTATGGTGCGGAAAGATTTTTACCAGCAAGGGAGTGGATCACCACCCAGCCAGGATACAGGGTTTAATAAGCATGCCAGTCCCGAACACAGCCGCAGAACTGATGCAGTTCCTGGCAGCAGCTAACTGGATGAGAGACAGTATCCCTGAATTTGCAGCAACCATGGGACCTTTACAGGCCCTGCTAACACAGGCTATGGCTGGTCTAAAGAGGAGAACCAAGAAGGCTGCAGCCAAAGTCTCCTTAGAAAGGTTATGGAATGAAGAACTTAGCAACACGTGGATCTTAGCCAAGGAGGTTTTGAAGAGCAAAGTCACTTTGGGACATATTGACCCCAATATGGCTTTATGCGCCTTCCCTGATGCCAGTGAGCAGTACTGGGGATTGTTTGTAAGCCAGCTCCCCTATCAGGAGCTACACCAGGCAACACAAAGCACGCAACATCACCCTCTTGCCTTCCTCTCAGGAAAATTTGCCAACAATCAAGCAAACTGGCCAATTGTGGAGAAAGAGGGCTATGCAGTAGTGCAGTTAGACAGGGTACGTTACCTTCTACAAGGTAGGTCCATACACATCTATACTGACCATCGCAATCTCCAATACATCTGGGGAGGACATCCCTCCACTGTGAGTAAAGCGGCAAGCCAAAGACTACAGAACTGGCAAGGAATACTGTCTACTTTTGAGTACACCATTGAGCACATTCCTGGAGAGAGTAATCACTGGGGAGACATGCTCTCAAGGTGGCTTGGCAAAGAAACGTCAAAGAAGGTGCTCTCCGTGAAAATGCTATCTCTTCAAAGAGGCAGGTTATATGACTCATCAG
>PIVJ01000787.1 GCA_003353955.1 Bacteroidota bacterium
CCATTCATGCTGATACAGCTCGAATTATTGCCGATGTAGATGGGAATACCAGCGTAGAAGCAGGGCCAGATGATGATATTATCCATTTTGATATGGGAGGCAAAGAGTTTTTCCGCATGGATAGCGGCCGGTTAGAGGTGTTAAACACAGGAGGCAGCGTATTTATTGGAAAAAGGGCAGGTCTACAAGATGATCTATCAGATAATAGAAATGTGGCTATTGGTGATGATGCACTCTATTCCAATGTGGAAGGATTTCATAATACAGCAATTGGATACGAGGTCTTACGTTTCAATACGACAGGAAGTAATAATACAGCAATTGGAATGAGTGCCTTAGCTTACAATACGGAAGGATGGTATAATACAGCAATTGGAATGAGTGCCTTAGGTCTAAATAAGACAGGAAGTTCTAATACAGCAATTGGAATGAGTGCCTTATCTTCCAATAAGACAGGAGATAAGAATACAGCTCTGGGTTATCAAGCTGGCGGTACAGCATTAGGATCAGGAAATGTATTTCTGGGTTATCAAGTCGGTTATTATGAAAAAGGAAGTGATAAGTTATATATCGACAACTCAGACACAATTGCTCCGCTAATTTATGGAGATTTCGCAGCAGACTCATTGCGTATAAACGGAGACTTAGAAGTTTCAGGAACCCTTAAA
>PIVJ01000788.1 GCA_003353955.1 Bacteroidota bacterium
ATTAATAACTCTGTCTCCAAAAGTTTTTTCCATCAGATTGTCAAATTCTTCTTTTGTCATAGCTTTGGTTATTTGCCAACGCTCAAAGGAGCTTTTATAGCTGGCAGGGGGTTATAATTAACTAATTTAATTTCTTGACTTCCGGGTATATAAAGGGCACTACTGTGTAATGCGCCATCTGAATGAAATATACCTTGCGTCAATTCTAACTGGGGTGTTGCTCTTATTGGTCTATCTAAAAATTCTTTAGCTTGATCTAAATGGTTGTTATACAAATGGCAATCGCCAAGTTGACCAATTAAACGTCCAGGTTTTAAATCAGCACCCTTAGCTAACATTTCTAATAGTAATCCGTACATTGCAATATCGTAAGGTAATCCTAAAAACACATCGGCAGATCGTTGTTGCCACATAAGATCCATAACACCGTCATTAATATAGACTTGAAAACCGTAATGACACGGAGGTAAAACCATTTCGTTTAACTCGCTAACATTCCAAGCTGAAACCATCATGCGACGGCTATCAGGATTATTGCGTATAGCATCGACAAGATTGTAAAGCTGGTCAACGCCATTAAAATCGCGCCATTGCTTGCCGTATACTGGACCTAACGTTTCATCTGTTCTACCTGAGCGTTCGTAATCAGGCCTCCAGTATTTAACGCC
>PIVJ01000789.1 GCA_003353955.1 Bacteroidota bacterium
GCGACGGAAAATCTTTCCACTCACAGATTGGGATATTGACGGCGCTATGCAGTGTTGGTTGTAACCTGGGGACCAACGTGGCTTCTCAGCACGCTACGTCCGCCATGTTATCGGATATGGTGAAGAGTTCTCATCCCATCTGGCAGCAGTCCTCAGCGCCAGGTTACTCCGAAGTCGCAGTGTCAGACAGTGGTCCGGGTGACGATTTGTCCCTGTTAGATGACGACGGAACGAGCGGGGGCAGCGAGGGCGACAGCACTCACAGCTCTGCTCCTCTACAGCGTTTAGGCACCAACGTGCCACACAGTGAAGTTTCGGCGAACAAATCGAACGCCGTCAGCCTTATCGGCTTTGCTTCACTGGAAGTGCTTGAAGCGCACTCAGCGTCACTCGAGGTCGACTTTAAAGTCACGGAAGATGGCAGGGTCACAGCTACGTTGTCCTTCCCTCTGTCGATTCTCATCGCGCAACGCCAGGTGATTCAATCCCGGGCAGCGTGGGCTATGTTGCAAAGCCTCCAAGAGTTACTTAAGCGTCCCGTTGACGATGCGCCAGTGAAGTTCATCACTCCGTACACGCGCCGTCGTTTGCAGTATCTTCTCGACGCCACCGCGGCTTCAGAAACGTCCATCGCGACTCATCCGCGGGATCCTGCCTCGGATAGGCGG
>PIVJ01000790.1 GCA_003353955.1 Bacteroidota bacterium
TTTTGTATCCCAATAATTTTCTGGGTCTATTGTTTAATTTACTGATAATTATACTTAAGTTCAATTAGTGGATGCAACTTTTAGGGGTATTTTTATAAAATGAATTATTTTGATTGAATTATCAATTACGAATTGTCACATCGAGTAATTTCTTTTTTTTAGAAAAAGAAATTCATTTGAGCTGACCCTTAAAATTATCTTTTAACAACCAAAACTTTCTCATCAGAAAATTCCATCCAAGCAAAGTCATAAACGTGAAAATATGTTTTTCCTCTACTGTTTATATTTGTGTGAGTATGATATTTAAATCTAAATTTTTTCTTTTCAAGCTCCATTCTGTTTACTTGTAATTGTACTTTATTTTTTTTCATTATCTCCAACAGAATAGATCTATTTCTATGAAGTATTTTATCAATATCCTTAACAGCAATGCTCGTTACACGTCTTAAATTTACATGATAATAGTTTTTACAACGAATAGAACAAAATAATCTATCCTTTCTTCCAACTATAGTTTTTTTACATGTTTTACATTTCATGTCGTTGCAAAGGTATTAATTTCACTGGATTTGCCAAATAAACGTTTCTAACGGTTAAAAACGTTTACTATCGATTATGATTTTTTTGTTTGATATTTTTTTTGTAAAATTTGTAAAAAGTAATAAAAT
>PIVJ01000199.1 GCA_003353955.1 Bacteroidota bacterium
TTACCTTGAGTAGATATACCTCCTTTTCTTACTGCAATTCTACAATGACCAGTTAATTCCATTGGCTTTATATAAACCTGGAAGTCATTATCAACACACCAATTAAAATCAGAATGGAAGTCTAGTTCCGTCTTTTTCTTCTTCATTTTTTACTGTATTATTTGTTATAAACATAATCCATTTACCCTGCATATCTCTATTGGTCTTAGGCTCATTTCCTGTCTTATACTTTCCGTAGTATCTTAACCACTTATTAAATTCAGTTCTTGATACAGTTCTCTTTCCTGTTCTTGAAAAGTCAGGGTTATCCTGAACAAATTCATTATAAAGGTCATTAGTGTATAGTTTTTCGTCAAGTCTTATAACTCCATTAGTTACCTCTGAAGAAGTTAAATCACACCACTCAATAAAGTCTTGTGACGTATTAGAACCTAATGTCTTTATACTTGAGTTTTTCCAATTACCTTTTATCAAGCCATTGTTCATGTAGAACATAACATTCTCAATCATATAATTATCAAATGCACACCATTCTTCTACTGACCAATCTGAAAATAATAACTTTCCAAATTCTACTAATGGGGTAAAATCTTTTGTATAGAATTGTCTAAACTCTAATTCCCACTTTCGTCTTTCAAATGAATTACCTCTTCCCTTTATTGCATAGTTTGTTGTTATAGCTACCTTTGGAGACCTGCTAAATGGTATCTTGATAGCATCTTTATTTTTCTTTTCAAGAGTCATTCCTTCTGTGACTACACTAAATAATCTTTCAAAATCAAAATGCTTCTTTACATCATCAAAACAAAGTATCTGTGTATCTGCTGAAACTAATTGATAGGCAAAGCTTTTCTCAAAATTAAAAGCCTTACCATCTATAACAACTAACTTCTTCATTTGAGATAGTGCATTGATAAACAAACCTTTACCTGTCCCTCCTTCAGGATCTTCCGATACTGATTCATCATTTAATATTATTGCAGGACAGTATGCTAAATTTTTATATGCGTGTAACATAAATCCGATAGTACTTCTCATTGACTTCATGTTGTGCTTATCATCTCCTGATATATTCTTTATGAATGTTTTGTAATCACATTCAAAAGACTCACATACTTGGAAGTCTCTATCAATAACCTGGTCCTTCCAAACGTGTCCACCTAAGTCTAGATAGTCAATAGCAGTCTTTCCATCCTTTGTTACTTTTACAGCACAATTTCTATAATAAAGATATGCTGTGTCCCTGTCGTCCTCTACAAAGTAAACGTCAACAGTACCTAACAGGGAAAGAAATTCTTCTCTAAAGAATCTAGTTTTGTCTGCAAAGAAATTATATACAGACATATCATCTAACTTTTCAAGATAACCCAGTACAAAGTCTTTTATTTCTTCTTCTGTAGTGTGGTCTATAAGGTTATTGGTAACTCTAACAAATATAAAGTTCTTACTCCCCTCTGGACAAAACTTCTTGAATCCATTGTCCTCAAGAAAATCCCTAAACAAGTAGTGTATCATTGTTATAACACCTTTCTCATTCTTACTCCAGAATCTCTTGTCGCTTTCATCTTCTTCAATAGAAGTTAATACAGCTTCAACTACAGCGTCTTCAATATTGGATTCAGCTAACTGAAGACGAATTTCCTTTTTTGATACTCCACGTTTTAGTTTCATCTTAACAGAATTAACTTGATCCTCATCCTCATAATACTTAGACCCAAAGTTTTGTATCTGACTGTATGCTGATGCTATAGTGGTCTTTATCTCTTGTGAAGTAAATGTTTTTGATTCAAACTGAGACATGATATACTCTGCTAATGATTTGCTAATTCCATAGTCATTAAATGCAGCAGCGAGTATATAAACGTTATTGTTTCTTTCACCATCTACTAATCCGTACTTTCTTGTCCACCAAGTCATAAGTATTTCTACTATCTTATTCTCGTTTGTTATTGGTATAGTTGGTCTTGAAGAGTATTTATCTACAACCTTGTATTCCTGTTCCTCAATCTTATCCCAAACATTTGAGTTTAAGTTAATAAATATTAATGGATCGTAAGACTCGTAACATACTCTTGATATGTTCTTACTTGTCTTATCGAAATATTCTGAGTTATAATGTTTTTCTAATGATGTAAAGTAGTTCTTGTGATTCTCAACATCTGCAGGTATCTTTACTAAAGACTTTAATCCGTTACCGCTTGGAGATACAAATACAGAATATGTGAATCTATCTTTTGATAACCTTTCCTTTTCGGCTAACATATCCTTCTTAGTCTTGTATCCATCAAAGTCTAAGCAAATGAATCCACTATGTTCAATGATACTATCATCATTTCTTTTATTAAATGTTCCAGAAAAACAAATTGCTGGTAAATTCTTTTTTAGTTCCTGTCGAACCTCTTTATTCTTCTCTGACCTAATCTGCTTAATCAAATCCTTAGACTTGCCATCTTTCATTCTATCAAGAATAGATGCCATATCTTTAAAGAACGGAGTAGATGTGTCTTTTATGTTTCTAAATATTGTTACGTTATTGCTCATTATGTTGATTTTATTGTTCTATATATCTTTATAGCGTTTATTTAATTTTGTTTTTTTTATTTCCCATTTCTAAGGGAAAAAATTAACATTTTCAACATTTACTAAAGAAAAAACAAGGGATAATTAAACCCCTTGTCTTCTTTTAGTTAGTTAATTAGAAGGGTAAATCTGCCTCTTGTACAGGTGCTTGGTTAGGTGCTGTGTCCACTCCATTATC
>PIVJ01000791.1 GCA_003353955.1 Bacteroidota bacterium
GCGGTCGCTTCGTTTCACTTTTTAAATCCTCTAAACCTTGCCAAACGGCATATGTGGAAACGAGCGCTCCCTCAAACTCGCCCTCGCCGATAGCTCTTTGCTAAGCGGCACGTGTGGTCCTTTGCTGCGTATACCTTCACACCGCCACAAAAACCCATGCCTCGTGTGTTCACTCTTGCATGCACATGTGTTCGGCGACTCTTGACGGATATCGACCTTGACCTCTGGGCTGCATGATGACAACACACAGGTGTGGGGGTGGTGTTGTTGGTTGATCGCTGTACCACGAACTCAGTTGTTTGACTGTTTCTCCTGAAAAAAAAAGTAGAAACTGATGGGATCATGTGTGGTTGCAGAGCCTGAATAGGGCTGGATGTGATTGCAGAAGTTTAAACATAAGTCCTGCGGGCACTACTTTCTGTTGTCTATTCCCTTGTGGCCAGTACATCGGCTGCTTGCTTTGGGGACCTATACACCTCTGATCCAACGAAGGGTTTCGAATCGATTGCTCTCTCTGGGGGGAGTTTAAAAAGCTCACTCCGCTCCCTGCGGTCGCTTCGTTTCACTTTTTAAATCCTCTAAACCTTGCCAAACGGCATATGTGGAAACGAGCGCTCCCTCAAACTCGCCCTCGCCGATAGCTCTTTGCTAAGCGGCACGTGTGGTC
>PIVJ01000792.1 GCA_003353955.1 Bacteroidota bacterium
GCATCCGACGATGTTAATAGATACACTATGGATTACCTAACTAAGATTGAAGTCTTTGCAAAGAAGTACGATGTACTTGTATTTGTTGTTGCTCACCCAACTAAAATGTATAAGAATCAAAAGACTGGTGAGATTGACGAACCAACAATGTATTCTATTAAAGGTGGGGGTGAATGGTACGATGCAAGTTATCACGGCTTATTAGTTCACAGAGACTACGAAGCTAACACTGTTAAAGTAAAAGTATTAAAGTGTAAGTTTCAAAACTTAGGAACCAATGGCGCTGAAACACATTTTACTTGGGATAAAAACAGTGGATGTTATATACCTCATCAGCAAACTGAAGATATTAAAATGCCTTGGGAAAATGCCTAGAGTTAAAGCAAGTATGATGGGTATGTACAATGCTGAAGACTATGAGGAAGATGCTAGAATGTGGTGTCAAAAGCATGGCATAAGGATTTATCCAGTGCCTGAAACAAGAGGTACACCTGCAGCTTGGTTTTTAGTTATTGAAATTAATGGTAACCCAAACAAAGCTCCTGATGCGCTTAAGCGCAATGAAGTGTGGAAAAAGATGTATGAATATTATATGTACTATTATAAAAAATCAAATCAATGATGAGTAAAAAAGAAATGAATTCAAACGATGCAATATTAATGAAAA
>PIVJ01000793.1 GCA_003353955.1 Bacteroidota bacterium
TTTGTCTATAGGTCTTAGTTGTTGAGAAATAAGAGTTTGAAAATTAACGTTGATTTTTCACCGAAATCAATTTTGTGGCGAAACTTTGTCGAGTGATAAAATTTTAATTCCAGAGCTAGATATCAAAATTCTGAGACACCGTTTTTGAGCTACTTTAATGATGAATATATGCTGACAATTTCAGCTTTTTAACCTCAGCCATGTAGGAGCTAATTTTCATTTTATGTAAAAAAGTGCTATTTTACAAACTGATTACGTAATCATATGTAACATGAAATACAATTTAAACAAACCAATTTTCTGAAAGCTAATCATCTATCCTTAGTTGACATGTGTCTTATTTTTCAATGGAATACCTCGTTAAGGTGTAATAACAGATTTGCTGCAAAGTTCGACGAAAGTGCATCGGACCCTTAAACCAATGCATTTGTGCAAAGCTACTGAGATGTGCATCACCCTCACAATAAAGATAATAATTATTACATCCTTGGCATTTAATGTTTAGAGGATCATTTGTATTGCATGTCATGTAATCTATTCCTCTAGGCGCCTCTTCTTAACTTCACCAGACTGAATTTCTTTCACAATATGATTTTGGTAGAACTCGATCAGTTTCGGTAGCATTTTGTCCTCCCACAGACCTTGGTCGAAAAGTATGGTTTGCACC
>PIVJ01000794.1 GCA_003353955.1 Bacteroidota bacterium
GCGCAAAAATTACTGATTTTTTCACAATTTTGACCTCGTGAGCACTCTACCGCCCAGGCTATTGTCCGGATTGATCCCAGACCTTGCACAATTGTTCTCTATGGATAGTACAAGAACTGTATAACTTTTCCGAGTGCTGCTCAAATTATTTGGTGCATATTGGCACAAAAATGGCACAAAAATGACAGATTTTTTCGCAATTTTGACTTTGTGAGCACTCTACCGCCCAGGCTATTGCCCGGATTGATCCCAGACCTTGCACAATTGTTCTTTATGGATAGTACAAGAACTGTACAACTTTTCAGAGTGCTGCTCAAATTTGTTGGTCCATTTTGGGGCAAAAATTACTGATTTTTTGCCAAAATTGACTTCGTGAGCACTCTACCCCCCAGGCTATTGCCCGGATTGATCCTCCACCTTGCACAATTGTTCTTTATGGATAGTATAAGAACTGTATAACTTTTCGGAGTGCTGCTCAAATTTTTTGGTCCATTTTGGCGCAAAAATGACTGATTTTTGGCCAACATTTACTTCGTGAGCACTCTACCGCCCAGGCTACTGCCTGGATTGACCCCAAACCATGCACAATTGTTCTTTATGGATAACCGTCCTGCTATGCATAGTAAAACATTGCTATTTCTTGACACAGGGCTGTTCATGCGAGCC
>PIVJ01000795.1 GCA_003353955.1 Bacteroidota bacterium
ATGAAAGTAGGTCACAGTGACCTAATTCTTGAAATGTAGGTCAATGTGACCAAGAGGTGTCCAAAATGTCAAATACATTTGATATTTGGCCATTTCCAGTCAAATGAGGGTCCATTTACTCAGTTATTTGATCCATTTCCAAATACTCATTATCCGACCCAATGAAAAATGATCCATCAGGTTGCAGCAAGGGCCAGTATAGCTAGCTGGGGCTCTGCATGGATGCAACTCAAAATGCATATGTAGCTAAAGTAACCCAATGAGTGGCCCTATCAGAAGCGCACACATCGAAAAGGTGCAATTTCGGTCTGGAAGTGAAGGTCACCTAGCTAGGAGGGTCATATGGGCCATACAAACTTCAAATACCTCAATTAACGAAAAATCGTGCCATGATTTTCAAAATTGTTGACGCCGACGGACGACGGACGACGACGACGACGGACGACGGACACATCGCCAATGCAAAGTCTCACCTTTCGGTGACTACGTCAACAGGTGAGACAAAAACGTGTTTTGACCTATATCTCAGAGAAAGTAGGTCGCGGCGACCTAATTTTCGGTGTGGAAGTGAAGGTCACCTAGGAGGGTCATATGGGCCATACAAACTTCAAATACCTCAATTAACGAAAAAACGTGCCATGATTTTCAAAATTGTTGACGACGACG
>PIVJ01000013.1 GCA_003353955.1 Bacteroidota bacterium
ATTTATATTTGCCATGAGAGAAAGTTTTTTTGTTAGAAAGCCTCAAAGGTATTTTGAGTTACTGAGATTCTTTCTCTCTTTTTTGTTTTTTTATAAAACGTTTAGGACGCTATTGATTTTAAAATGTTAATTAATAGAAAAGGATATTTTGATAAGCATCCAAGGTCATAAATATAGATATAATTGATATACTAAGTGAGTTTAACAAAAAAAGCCTGCCTAAAAATCAGGCAAGCTTTAAGGTGGTGGTACCACCTGGAATTGAACCAGGGACACACGGATTTTCAGTCCGTTGCTCTACCAACTGAGCTATGGTACCTCCTATTTTGGTGGCGCAAATTTACAGAAGATTTTTTTAATTCAGAAATTTTTCTTTTAAAATCAATGAAATTTTGAGGCTTATACTTACTTTTGTAAGCTTACCTTATTGATTTACATTGATGAAACTAGCAATTGACATTGGCAATACCTTTACAAAGCTAGCTATCTTTGAGCAAACTGAAATAATTAAATTATATCATTTTAAGCAATTTAGTATTAAGGAACTATATCAGATTGAGGCGGATTATTCGAATATTAATTCAGCTATAGTTTCAACTGTGAATAAACTTCCGCAAGCACTAAAAGGCTATTTATATAAAAACTATCATTTTATTGAGTTAAATAGCAATACGCCTATTCCAATTGTTAACAAATATAAAACACCTGAAACGCTAGGTAATGATCGTTTAGCAGCTGTAGTAGCTGGTGCGAGTTTATACCCAAATCAGAATGTATTGGTAATTGACGCAGGTTCATGTATAACCTTCGATTTTGTAAACCGTAAAAATGAATACATCGGTGGTTCCATTTCTCCTGGAATTCAGATTCGATTCAAAGCAATGAATTCATTTACACAAAATCTTCCTTTAATTGAATATAAGAAATTTGATTATTTGATAGGGTCAACTACTGAGGAGTCAATCTTATCAGGTGTGCTCAATGGCGTTTTAAACGAAATTGATGGAATAATTACGTCTTATAAGGGAAATTATGAAAATTTAACAATAATATTAGGTGGAGGAGATTATATTTGTTTTGATAAAAGACTAAAAAATAACATCTTTGCAATCCCCAATATAGTATTGCTGGGATTAAACGTAATTTTAGATTTTAATGATAATTAAAAACGTAAGGTTTAGGGTCTTAATATTTATGGTGGCATTCATAGTTAATTCATCTTTGTTGGCACAAACAAGATCAACATCTCCCTATTCGATATTTGGACTGGGAGATATAAGCAATTCATTTAATGTGAAGAGTCTATCGATGGGTGGTATTAGTTATTCCTTGGCTGAAAATAGTGCTATTCATTTTGCTAATCCGGCTTCTTATGCTTCATTTGACACCCTTTCTTTTATTTTTGATGCGGGCTTATTAGCTAATAATGTCCGCTTAAGAAATTCATCGATTTCAGAACAAACCAGTTATGCATCAATCAGTTATGTAACTCTTGGTTTTTCAATCAATAAATGGTGGAAAACAAGTATGGGATTGCTCCCTTATAGTAATGTTGGCTATACTTATGGGTACATTAAAGAGACTGAAGACATTGGAGATGTTCAGTATTATCATGAAGGTTCTGGGGGTATAAATCAATTTTATTGGGGCCATGCTTTTAAAATTGGGGAAAACATCTCTGTGGGTGTCAACCTAGGGTATTATTTTGGTAGTGCTGATAATATACGTGCCGTTGGCTTTATTAATTCTGTTAATTATATCAGTACACACATAAGCAATTCTCTTTCAGTGAATGATTTCTTTATTAATTATGGGATGCAATATAAAGCATCAATTAAAGATGATATCTCCATTGTTCTTAGTGCTGTTTATAATGGTAAGTCTACATTAAAAGCATCTCAAGAAACGCTTGTAAGATCCTTTTTCCCATCGGTAAATAATATAGAAAACTTTAGGGATACAATTTCTCATGAGATATTAGATGGTACTGTTGTATTACCAGGAGATATTGGATTTGGATTTATGCTTCAACGCAAAGATCATTGGAAAATTGGGGCTGAGTTTCAAAAGCAATATTGGAAAGATTTTCAATCAATTGGTTCAACCGAATCTTTAAAAAATTCACTAAGATTCGGTTTAGGAATGGAGTTTATACCAAACTTTAATAGTGTCAATTCATATTTTAGCCGGGTAAATTATCGATTTGGTATTAGGTATGAACAGACACCTATAGAACTAAATAATAACAGCATTAACGATTTTGGCATAAGTTTTGGAATAGGATTACCATTAAGAAACTCTAGATCAACCGTTAATTTAGGCTTTGAATATGGCCAAAGAGGCACTGTAAAGGATAATTTAATTCAGGAGCGGTATTTTAAGTTTGTAATTGGCGTAACAATGCATCAACGCTGGTTTTATAAACGAAAATATAACTAACCAATAATATTAATATGAAAGCGAAACTATTATGCATCTTATTTACTATAAGTTTAGTCTTAGTAAAAGGTCCATCGACATTTGGGCAGGATGAATCAAAATTTGGAGATAATCCCGATAAGTGTAAAATAAACATATCATTGTATCAGGAATCTTTTAGGCAATGGAAAGAAGATAATTACAAAGGTAATGCTGTTGAAGATGCTATTACACCTTGGAGATGGGTTGTTTTTAATTGCCCTGAAGCACGAGAATCCACATTTCAAAATGGGGTAAGAATAATGGATTACCGCATTAAGAAAGAAGAAAATAATGAATTAAGAGAAAAGTATATCGATACATTACTTATGCTCTATGATATGAGAATTCAATATTTTGGGAATGAAGGAAAAAACTTAGGTAGAAAAGGAAACGATTATTATAAGTATAGAACGAAAAATTTTGCTGAAGCAAATGCTATTTTTAAACGTTCGATCGAACTTGAAGGGAACAACTCAGTCAATGCCGTTTTGGATTATTATTTTAGAACCACTGCTAAAATGGTAAAAGAACAAGTTGTTGAAAAGTCAATTATTATGGATGCCTATGACCAGGTAAGTGAAATAATCGATTTTAATCTTAAAAAATTTGAATCTGATGCCAGAATGTTTGCAAGATGGAAAAACACCAAAGGAAGCATCGAAGCGAAATTTGAACCTTTTGCTACCTGTGAAGATTTAGTTGAGATCTATACCAAAAAGTTTGAACAAAATAACGAAGACATTGATTTGTTAAACAAGATAATTAGCAGATTGGATAAAAAGAGATGTGTTGAAACACAATTGTATTTCGATGTAACAATACAATTATATAATTTGAACCCAACACCTGAATCTGCATATTTTATAGGTAAAATATATCTTAGAGGTCAAGATTATAATGCGGCTCTATCTTTTTTGCAAAAAGCTACAACTTTAGAGGACAAAGAAGAATTGGCAAAAACTCATTTTTATATTGCGAAGTGTTATCAAGCTTCGAATAATAAACGTGAAACTCGACGTAGCGTATTAAAATCACTTGAATATAATCCTTCTAACGGATTTGCTTATATTTTGATTGGAGACTTATATGTAGCCAGCGCATCATCATGTGGTGATAATGACCTAACATCCAGAGTGGCTCATTGGGCTGCAGTTGATAAATATGCTAAGGCAAAACGGGTTGATCCGTCTGTAACTGAAATTGCTAATAGTAGAATTAGAGAGTATTCTAAACATTTTCCTACTACTGAAACGATTTTCTTAAATAATTTAAAAGAGGGCGACTCATACCTGGTTGAATGCTGGATTAATGAAACTACGAGAATTAGAGCCGCAAAATAAATTGGATAATTGAAACGCATAATTGCAAGCAAATTATTTATTGTAAGAAGCATTGTGGTGCTATTGAGTGCTACAATGCTTTTTGCGTGTCAGAACGATATAAAAACTGTTTTTGCTCTGACAGGAAATGATTCAATACCCGCATCGACCACTAAAGACATGGAGTATATTCGAAGCGACTCAGGAAAAATGATCGCTAAATTAACGAGTCCACTTATGCATAAGTATGATGGTGAGGGTTCATATATTATTTTCCCTGAAGGATTAAAGATTGAGTTTTATGATAAATATCAAAAGCTGAAATCGATATTAACCGCTGAATATGGAGTTAAATATGAAAAAAGAAAATTGCTGATAGTGAAAAAAAATGTTATTGTAATTAATTTGGCAAAGCAAGAACAGCTTAATACAGAGGAACTGACTTGGGATGAGCAATTAAAAAAAATATATTCAGAAGTTAATGTAAAACTCACCACTCCAGATGAAGTTTTATATGGAACTGGAATGGAATCCGATGAAAAATTCAGCAGATATGAGATTTTCAACTCAAAAGGTGAAGTTGAAATTGAAGAGAAAATAGATAAATAAATAATAACATCTTATTTAAAATCAATTCTGATGAATAACTTAACCGTTGTAATCATCACATTAATCTTTTCCGCCTTCTTTTCGGGAATCGAGATCGCATTTATTAGTTCAAACCGCCTAAAGGTTGAATTGGATAAAAGCAGGGGATTACTTACTGCCCGAATTATATCGTCTTTTACAAATAAACCTTCAAAATTTATTGGTGCATTATTATTAGGTAATAATCTAGCATTGGTACTTTATGGAATAGCAATGTCGCGAATTCTATCACCTTGGTTAGTAAGTCTATTTTCAATTCCACTTCAAAGTGAATTTTTTATATTATTTACACAAACGATAATTGCTACAATTATTATCCTTGTTATCGCTGAGTTTTTGCCAAAAGTGTTATTTAGGATTAGACCTAACTTCATTCTTAATTTTTTCGCAGTTCCGATTCAGGTTGCTTATTTTCTACTGTATCCATTCGTATTTATATTTGTTGGATTTTCTGAAGTTATTTTAAAAAAACTTTTTAGAGTGAATTTCAAGACAGAAAATTATAGTTTCAGCCCTGTTGATTTAGGAGATTACGTCAAGGAATTTACAAAAGGTAATCACGATAAAAGTGAAATTCAACAAGAAATTCAAATATTTCAGAATGCTATAGATTTTCAAAGTATTAAATTGAGAGAATGCATGATTCCAAGAACAGAAATAATCGCATTGGAAGAAAGTGATTCGTTGGATCAATTAAGACATCGCTTTATCGAAACAGGACATTCAAAAATATTAATCTATAGAGAAAATATCGATACTATTATTGGCTATACGCATTCTTACGATATGTTCAGAAAGCCAATAGATATACAATCAATTGTACGTTCTATAATTATTGTACCAGAGACGATGCTGGCAAATAAAGTGCTGTCAATGATGGTTAAGAATAATAAGAGCGTAGCTGTTGTAGTAGATGAATTTGGTGGGACTTCGGGTATGATTACCATGGAAGATATTATTGAAGAAATATTTGGCGAAATCGAAGACGAACACGATACTGAGGATCTTATAGAAAAACGTATTAGTGAAGATGAGTTTATACTTTCCGGCAGACTCGAAATAGACTACCTGAATCAAAAGTATGATCTATCAATTCCAACATCAGAAGAGTTTGAGACACTTGCCGGCTATATAGTTCATAATTATGAAAGCATCCCCTTAGTTAATGAAAGTATTATTGTTGATACCTTTAGTTTTAAAATCCTTAAAGCCGAAAAAACCCGAATTGAACTTGTACAACTTAAAAACAACCGATTTGGGTAACTGTTTGTTACCAATTATCTAAGAAAATTATTCTTTTTTCTTTCTGCATTCAAGTTAATTATTAGTAAAAACAAATCATCTTTTCATAACTCACAAAATAGCTGATGGTTAGGTGTGTTTCCCATACCTATGCTTTATGTTTTTTTCTTTTTAATTATGAACTTTCTGTTGTACATTTGCAAACTCAAAAAACGTATAGTAAGATGGCTGTAATTGGAAAAATCAGAAAACATTCAGGATTATTGGTAATTGTTATTGGTGTCGCGTTAGCGGCGTTTGTATTAGGTGACTTATCTAAAACACAAACAAAGCAAAAAAACTACATTGGTGAGATTAACGGTGAAAAGATTTCTTATCAGGAATATAATAACAGATATAATCAAAGCCTGGAATATGAGAAGCAAAGATTAGGAAAGCAAACCCTAACAGCAGCAGAAAGTTTTAATGTCAGACAAACAACATGGAATCAATTTCTTTATGACATAATAATGGGCGAAGAATTTGCCAAGGTTGGACTGGCAGTTACATCCGATGAACTATTCGAATTAGTTCAAGGAAGCAATCCTCATAGATTTATCGTTCAATATTTTGCCAATCCAAACACCGGAGAATTCGATGTTTCTTTGGTTCTTAACATGTTACAGAATTTAGATCAAATGGATCCGGCTTCCATCCAGCAATGGCTTCAGATAGAGCAATCAATCAAGGCTGATCAGTTAACTCAAAAATTCTCAAATCTGGTAAAGAGTGGTTTTTATACTCCTTATGATTTCGCCCAACTTGAGCATCAAATGCAAACACAAGAAGTTACAGTAAGATTAATGTCAAAACAATATTCTTCAATCGCTGATAGCCTGATTACAGTTAGCGATAGTGAGATTAAGGATTATTATAATGACCATATTGACGATTTCCAACAACTCGAAGAATTAAGAGATATTGATTATGTTATGTTTGAAGTTAAACCTTCATTGTTGGACAGGATAGATGCAACCAATGAAATAAATGAGATTTATGAAGAGTTTAAAATCACCGATGATATTATCACATTTGTAAATTCAGTTTCTGACAATCGTTATGACAGTACATTCTTCAAAAAAGGAGAATTACCGGTTCAAATTGATGAGCCTCTTTTTAATGCTGCCGTTGGTACTTATGTTGATGCATTTTTAGATAATGATGTTTATTATGTAGCACGCTTGATGGATGCACAGGTTAGACCGGATTCTATGAAAGCCACCCATATTTTGATTGGATATATGGGAGCTCAATTTGCAGGTCCTGAAATTATCAGAACAAAAGAAGAAGCTAAAATTTTAGCTGACAGTATCTATAATGTTGTCAGAAGCAATAAGGGTAAAATCAATGAATTAGCACGCACTATATCGGATGATCCAACGGCACTTGATAACGATGGAAATACCGGCTGGTTTCCGGATATGGCGATGGTTGGATCCTTTAATAATGCAGTATTGAACAATCCAATTAATGATGTCGTAATTACCGAAACCTCATTTGGATATCATATTATTCAGGTTACTGGTAAAAAGAATTATAGTAGAAAAATTAGGGTGGCGATCATCAATAGATCTATTGAAGCTAGTGGACAAACTTTTCAGGATGTTTATACCGAGGCAAGTAAATTTGCAGCAATAAATACCACACCAGAATTATTTGAAAATGCTATTATTGAAGCGGGATTAAATAAAAGAAGTGCTCCGGGATTACGCTTAATGAGTAATTATATTGCCGGAATCGAATATCCAAGAAGTATTATTCGCTGGGCTTTTGAAGATGAATCAGAAGAAGGAAGCATTTCTCCAATATTTGATTTCGAAGGAAAATATATTGTGGCAATAGTTACAAATACTGCTGAGAAAGGTGATCTTCCTTATGATGAAGTTTCCGAGTTAGCTTCCAGATCTTTAATGAATGAAAAGAAATTTGAATATATCCAAAACCTCATTGGTGGTGCAACAGATGTTGATCAAGCAGCTTTAAAACTTGGACTTACAATTGAAGAGTTTAAATTAAATCTGGCATTTCCAAATATTGAGTTATATGGTAGAGAGCCAACTGTTGTAGGGGAGGCATTTGCATTAAGCCAGGGAGCAAGTTCCTCTTTAATTAAAGGAAATAGGGGGGCATTCATGATGTCTGTTGTTGATATTTTACCCGCCTCTGAAGTTATAGATTTGGAAATTTATAAAAATCAATTGCAACTAATTTTTGAAAATAGATTGGCCAGAAATCTTATCTACTTATCCCTTCAAGAAACTTCGGATATTGAAGATAATAGATATCTTTTCTATTAAAAAATAGAATCTCAGAAAGGCGGCGGTTAATTAATCATCACCTTTTTTTTATAAAATTTCCAAGCGAGAAGCATCTTGTCTGATAAAAATAAATAGCAAGATGGTAAATGACCATAGTGAAGATCCTCCATAACTTATAAATGGCAAAGGGATTCCAATCACAGGTGCAAGACCGATGGTCATTCCAATATTTACGATAAAATGAAAAAATAATATTGAGGCTACACTATAGCCATAAATTCTGCTATAAACCGAGCGTTGACGCTCGGCTAAAATTATTAATCGAGAAAACAGTGAAAGAAATAAAATGATGACCATTGAACTTCCAACAAAGCCCCATTCTTCACCTATTGTACAAAAAATAAAATCTGTGCTTTGTTCAGGAACAAAATTAAATTTTGTTTGCGTACCCTTTAAATAACCCTTTCCAGAAAACCCACCACTACCAATCGCTATTTTAGATTGATTTACATTGTATCCTGCCCCTTTGGGATCAGACTCTTTTCCAATTAAAACATTAATTCTTTTCTTTTGATGATGTTCAAAAATGTTTTCAAACACATAATCTACACTATAAACATAGGCTGATCCCAATGTAAAAACGATTATTAAAATGGGCAAACTCCCTTTTAATCTAAAGTTTTTTAAATAATAAATAAATATAAATCCAAAGTAGATGGCGATTACCAAATACTTGTTTAATAGCAAGGTCGCTAGAAATAATATAATCGCTAATAACCCTACTAAAATAAATTTTGCAGATAACCCCTCTCGATAAAGCACAATCATGAATGCGAAATAAACCAATGCAGAACCTGTATCAGGTTGCATTAATATGAGTGATGCCGGAACGGCAATAATAGTTCCACTTATGATTAAATTTTTAAAATTTAGTAAACTTCGGTTTAAGCCGCTTAAGAATTTAGTCAAAGCGAGCCCGGTAGCAAATTTTGCAAATTCAGAAGGTTGTAATGCAAACTCGCCTATTTGAAACCAGGATCTGGAACCCGCTATTTTGGTTCCAATTAACAATACGGCTATCAATGACAAAAGAGAGAGAATATAAATCAAATAAGAGAATGTTAAAAAAAGTTTTGAATCAATCATTAATAAGATGAATGAGATAACAATGGATGCGCCGATCCAAATTAACTGTTTACCATAACGCTGGCTTACATCAAAAATGTTTTGATGGGCTTCATCATAAACAGCAGAATAAATATTTATCCAACCGATAAATATCAGTAATAAATATATAAAAACTGTGAGCCAGTCAATATTATAAAACGTGCTTTCTCTTATTCTCAATGTTTAATTGGAATTAAATTAGTATTTAGCATCTTTGTTTCATACCAGGAAGGATGTACTTTCCCTGTTAAGTATTTTTCAATCATTAAACTGGCGATTGGTGCTGCCCAAGTTGCTCCAAAGCCACTATTTTCAACAACAACCGAAATTGCAATTTTCGGGTTGTCTTTGGGTGCAAACGCAATAAAAACGGAATGATCTTTTCCAAACGGATTTTCTGATGTTCCGGTTTTTCCGCACATTTGAATACTGTCAATACGATAATTTCGAACTGCACTATTTTCACCTGAATAAACTAATGACATTCCTTCTATTATTGTTTCAAAATGTTCAGCAAGAACACCTGTTTGCGTTGCTTTACTAAATTCTGTTGCTTCATTATCAGAAGTTGATTTTATCAAATGAGGAGGATATGAGAACCCTCTATTGGCAATTATGGCTATTTGATTTGCCATTTGTAATGGGGTTAATTCAACTTCTCCTTGCCCAATCGAGAGTGATCTGACCGTAGTTGCCCTCCATCCTTTTTGACCATAATACTCATTAAAATATGATGAAGCCGGTAAATTCCCATTTCTCTGACCAATTATATCTGTGTGTAATTTCTGTCCAACACCAAATTTTTGAATATAATCGTACCATAAATCATATCCTTTCTGGGCAGAAGTAAACTTCTTTTGCTCCAATATCGATCGAAAAACTTTATAGAAGTATGGATTACATGATTGTTCAATTGCATGAACTAAATTAAGTGGTGATTCATGATTATGACTGCATACGAGTGGAGTTGAAGTAATTCCCCGGCATTCGTATCTTGT
The DNA here is from genome assembly GCA_003353955.1 of Bacteroidota bacterium. Taxonomy (GTDB): domain Bacteria; phylum Bacteroidota; class Bacteroidia; order Bacteroidales. The sequence goes on from PIVJ01000013.1 coordinate 10,132, forward strand.
GTCTTTATTTAACAATCCTTCGTTTAATGCAGCTAATGCGGTAACAAGTTTAAATGTTGACCCGGGTGGGTATTGAGCCATGGTAGCGCGGTTAAAAAGTGGTTCTAAGGTATCTACACTGAGTTTAAGGAAGTTCTCACTTCTAATCCTACCGATTAATAAATTTGGATCATAAGCAGGACTGGATATTAAGCTTAAAATTTCGCCCGTAGAGGGTTCAATGGCTACAATACTCCCTTTTTTATTTCGCATCAGCAATTCACCATACGCCTGCAATTTTGCATCAATTGATATTTGCAAATCTTTGCCTGCCATGGCAAGTAAATCGTATTCTCCATCCTGATAACTTCCCATTTCCCTGTTAAATACATCCACCAATTTTATTTCGATGCCTTTATTGCCTCTCAGTAATGTTTCGTAAAATTTTTCGATACCATTTTTCCCAATATAATCACCAGCACTATAAAATTGATCATTTGTGATCTCATTTTGATCTACTTCTCCAACATAACCTAATACGTGTGCAGCAATCATACTTGGATATTTACGGAGCGTACGAGCCTGAACAAAAAAGCCTGGAAATTTATATAACTGTTCGGAAAGATATCCATAATCTTCTTTGGATATTTGCTTAAGAAAAGTTGAGGGTTTGAAATTTGAATAGCGTTTGGCTTTACTAAGAAGTTCTATATAAGTTTCAATATCAATTTTCAACAGGCGGCAAAGTTCCAGTGTATCAATCGTGTGAACCTGATTTGGAGTGACAAGGAGGTCATATACCGCTTCATTATAAACCAGTAGTTCGCCATTCCGATCGTAAATTAATCCCCTGGCAGGATAGCGTGTAATTTTTCTTAATACATTATTTTGCGCCGATAATTTATACTCATTATTAAGAATTTGTAAATGAAATAAGCGGGCAATAAATAGCATACCAACAAGAATGAAGAGGGTGAGTATCATTATCTTTCTGTTGGCATAATTTTTATTCATCCTTAAAGCTTAGTTTTTAGCAATGTAGTAAATAAAACAGATTGTATTGAATTTTTACATGCACAAATTCGTATTTTCTAAAATTACAAAATTATAATATGCAGCAATTGGTTAAATTTGCTTAAATGGATCAAAAGAAAAAACGCATTGAACAACTTTTTAGAATTAAGAATAATACAGAATTTGAAAGTCTGGCATTACAGATTTTTAGGTATCAGGTAGCACATAATGAAATATATAAGTCTTATATCAAGGCGTTAAAAATTGAAATAAAAAACATCTCCGGTATTAGTGAAATTCCATTTCTTCCTATTCAGTTATTTAAGAACCATGAAGTAGTATGTGGAAAATTTGTACCCGAAATGATTTTTGAGAGCAGTGGAACAACCGGTTTGAATACAAGCAAACATATTATTTCAGACCTCTCAGTGTATCAAAAAAGTTTTATCAAATCATTTAATAAGTTCTATGGTGACATAGGTCAATATTGTATACTTGGCTTACTTCCTTCGTATCTTGAGCGAAATAATTCATCATTGGTTTATATGGTTAATGAATTAATAAAAAGAAGTAATCTTCCTCAAAGCGGATTTTATAGAGATAATTACGAAGCATTAATTTCTGTCATCAATTCCAAGGAGTTGAGTGATCAGCCTATCATTTTAATTGGTGTGTCCTTTGCGTTATTGGATGTCGTAGAGAATTACAAACTGAATAATCCTAATATAATTGTGATGGAAACCGGAGGCATGAAAGGAAAAAGAAAGGAACTCACAAGAGAAGAATTGCATCAAGATTTGAAAAAAGGTTTCAATGTAAACGCTATTCACTCTGAGTATGGAATGACTGAAATATTATCACAAGCCTATTCAATGGGTGAAGGAATATTTTATACGCCCAATTGGATGCGGATTTTAATTCGTGATACCAATGACCCATTTTGCAATGTTGATAACGGAATTAGTGGCGGTATAAATATTATTGATTTGGCTAATATTAATTCATGCTCATTTATTATGACTCAGGATTTGGGTAGACTTTATAATGATGGATCGTTTGAAGTATTAGGCAGATTTGATTCAAGCGATATCAGGGGTTGTAATTTATTGCTTGGCTGATCATAAGTATAATTCTTTGATATTTATTTGCTCTTTCAAAAGTATGAAAAATTAAGACCCCCTGAAAAGGAGGGTCTTAATGCACCAAATATTTAACTAACATGAAATTGCAATCACAAAATCAGATGACTTTGTGAATGTTTTTAATTATGGTCATCGAAACCATCTTTGAGTCTGTTTATTAAAAATCTCCAATAATATTTAATTCTTTTATTCATGACTCTGTTTAAAATGTGTACGTTGACGAGAACTATAATAGCGAATGCCATGCCAAACTTATAAGTTGCACAAGAATAATAATATAAGATGTGGATTTAATTGAAAAAGTGTTCGTTTTCTCCTGGTGATTGTACAAAACCGTACAAAAACAGTAAAATAAGATGATATGAATGGAGCAATTATTTCTTACTTTTTCTTAATCCATCAACGATAATCACAATTTCACCCTTAATTTTGTTCTCCCTGAAATGTTGTAAAACCTCTCCAATTACACCCCGAACATTTTCCTCATGAAGTTTGGTTAATTCTCTCGAAACACTAATCTGTCGATTGATTCCAAATATAGTCTTGAATTGCTCCAATGTTTTAATAAGTCGATGAGGAGACTCATAAAATATCATTGTATAGGTTTGGTCACCGAGGTGCTGAAGTTTAGTGTTTCGTCCTTTCTTTACAGGTAAAAATCCTTCAAAGATAAATCGATCTGACGGCAATCCTGAATGCACCAGTGCCGGAATAAAAGCTGTTGCACCCGGAAGGCATTCAACTTCAATATTGGCATTAAGGCATTCGCGCACCAATAAAAATCCCGGATCTGAAATGGCCGGAGTTCCTGCATCTGTTACTAATGCTATAGTTTTACCATCCAATATTTGTTGAATAATTTTTTCGATTGATCTGTGTTCATTATGCTGATGGTGAGATCGTAATGTATTATTAATTTGATAATGCTTAAGTAGAATACCCGTTTTTCTGGTATCTTCGGCCAAAACCACATCCACTTCTTTTAAAATCCGAATCGCTCTTAAAGTAATGTCTTCAAGATTTCCTATAGGTGTGGGTACTAAAAATAACTTTGACATTTTCTTGCAACTTTTTGCCTACTAGCTAATTTAATATCTTCTTTCAACAATTGATATTAATTTTTCCAAAGCTCCATTTTCCTCTTTCCAATTATATTCCCCTTGTAAGTTTTTAATTTCTGCTAAGGCTTCATCAGGATTTTCGATGGAATTTAATCGATTAATTGAATCGTTATAATTTTTTAAGTTTCCTCCAAATAATTCATTAATAAATAAAAACTTATCATTTATTCCAATAGCAGACTTAATATCGATAAATTGAGTTTGTTGCATCTTATCTGCCAAGCTTGGGTCTTGTTGTGCACTTAATTTCTCACCAATGGAAGGCGCAGTTTCACTAAATAAATCTGAGTCCTTCATCGCTAAAATTTCCTTTTTGGAAGGAGCAGGGTTCTTGGCATTCTTCGCAAAGTCAATAATTGGCGATGGGGGCTCTTGAATTGTTTCCGATTTAGGTTCCTGCAAAGAATCTTCTACTGGTGCAAAGTTGGGAAATACGTTCTCGATTTTAACTTTTTCCTCCTTAACCTCTATGGGCTTTTCAATCTTTATTTTTTCTTTAGTGGGAATAGGAACGGGATCAGGTTCTTTTTCAGTTTTGGGACTTTCCGCTGTTTTGATCTCTGGTAATAAATCTTGACTTCTTTCAAGTGATTGAATTGCCTCATAAAACTTTATAATATTCTTCTTGAGCATATCAATGTAAAGCTGAGGGATATTTCCTTCCAGTTCATTGAGTATTTTAGTTTGTTCTTTAATTAACTCAAAAATATCAAGCAACTGTTGTTTCTTGGTAGTTAAATCATCCATTCTTTATTTTTTAAATTGATATAAATATTAACGTATTAAGCCCGAGAAAGTATTAATTTAGCAAATAAGAGTGATTACTAAATTGATTTGTTAAAGATAAAAAAAGAAAACTTTTCGCATTAAATGTTTTTAGAAAAAACAGCAAATCGTGCAGTACGATCGGGTTGGATCGAAGTTATTTGTGGTTCGATGTTCTCCGGTAAAACCGAAGAACTTATTCGTCGTTTAAATAGGGCGAAGATTGCCAAGCAAAAAGTTGAGATTTTCAAACCCGCAGTAGATAAACGATACGATGATAAGAATATTGTTTCTCATGATGAGAACCCTGTTAGTTCTACTCCCGTAGAAACTGCTGCTCAAATATTATTGTATGATATTAATGTTGACGTAGTGGCAATTGACGAGGCTCAATTTTTTAACTTGGAATTAGTTTCCGTGGTTAATGAATTAGCAAATCGTGGATTCAGAGTTATTGTGGCAGGACTGGATATGGATTTCAGGGGAGAGCCATTCGGACCCATACCGGGTTTAATGGCCATTGCCGAATATGTAACCAAAGTTCACGCTATCTGCATGAAGTGTGGAAACCTAGCTCAGTATTCACACCGTTTTATTAAAGACGACAGCTTGGTTGTATTGGGCGAAAAAGAAAGTTACGAGCCTTTATGCAGAAGTTGTTTTATCGAAAGACAAAATTCGTAAAAATTAAGGCGGTCTCATAACTTCCATAATTCCCTTAAATTTAGTAATATTGCATGTGTTATTAAACCCCAAATTATGAAAAAGAACTTAGCAATACTTCTAACAATGGTCGTAGCTACGACGCTATTTTTTAATATGTGTACAGCTTCACCAAAATATGGTGAAGATACCTTTGTAGAGATTTCAACTGATTATGGAGACATCACAATTAAGCTCTATGATGAAACTCCTAAACATCGTGATAACTTCGTTAAGTTAGTGAATGAAGGTTGGTATGACGAATCTATATTTCACAGAATAATTAAAGATTTTATGATTCAGGGTGGTGGAGCTACCGATGGAAAAAACGACCCGGATTACAGAGTAGATGCCGAAATCTTACCCCAATTATTTCATAAGAAAGGTGTGTTGGCAGCAGCTCGTCAAGGCGATGGTGTAAATCCTGAACGTGCATCATCCAGTTGCCAGTTTTACATAGTTCAAGGAAGGGTATTCAGCGACAGTGAACTAACTGCCGCAGAAGCCAGGGCTGGAAGACCCATAACTGAGAAACAGAAAGAAGTTTACAAAACTATTGGAGGAACTCCCCATCTGGATGGAGCCTATACTGTTTTTGGTGAAATAGTTAAAGGATTGGATGTGGTTGATAAGATTGCGGCTGTTGAAACGGCTAAGGACGATCGACCGGTTAAAGAAATTAAAATGGCTGTCAAAATTGTTAGATAAACCATTTGATGAAAGAAAAAATACAACAATTTCTTAAAGAGATATCTGCTTTTTCCGGTGAAAATAAGGAAGAAGTGGAGCAGTTTCGAATTAAGTATTTGAGTAAAAAAGGATTGATTCCATCTTTGTTTGGAGAGTTTAGAGCTGTGGCTCCCGAACTTCGCAAAGAAATGGGGCAAGCATTGAATGAATTAAAAATCAAAGCCCAGGATAAATTTAATCAGTTGACAGAAAAACTTGATGATAATTCTCAGGAAACAGATAATGACCTCGACCTAAGTCTGCCGGTTGATTTTCATGAATTGGGTGCACGTCATCCACTATCGATTGTTAGGAATAGTATTATTGAAATATTTGCCCGATTGGGATATACCATTTCCGAAGGACCGGAAATAGAAGATGATATGCATAATTTTACAGCATTAAATTTTCCTCTCGATCATCCGGCGCGTGACATGCAGGATACTTTTTTTATTGAGAAGAATCCTGATATTGCCTTGCGAACTCACACCTCATCGGTGCAGGTTCGGGTAATGAAAAATCAGAAACCCCCAATCAGAACTATTTCTCCGGGTCGGGTATTTAGAAATGAAGCAATTTCGGCCAGGGCACATTGTATATTTCATCAGGTTGAAGGATTGTACATTAACAAAAATGTTTCCTTTGCCGACTTAAAGCAAACCTTATTATATTTTTCACGTGAGTTCTTTGGTGAGAATACGCAAATCCGCTTAAGGCCTTCCTATTTCCCGTTTACAGAACCATCAGCCGAAATGGATATTTCCTGCAATATTTGTGGAGGTAAAGGCTGTAATATTTGTAAATATACCGGATGGGTTGAAATTTTAGGCTGTGGAATGGTAGATCCGAATGTGCTTGAAAATTGTGGAATTGACAGTGAAATTTATACCGGGTTTGCATTTGGTATGGGCATTGAACGCATTGCCATGCTGAAATATCAGATCAATGATATTCGGTTGTTCTTCGAAAATAACAAACGATTTTTGAAACAATTTGAGTCGGCTAATTAATTCAAATCAAAATCGAAACAACATTTGATGAGTGTTGGCGCTCGTCAAACATTCTCCCCAGAAAAATTGTTTAACCTCTGGATATAGTCTGAAAATTTCACGTGCTGTCAAACTCCCTACCGTGTTGACAATCTTTTTGGGAGACATCATTGGAACACTTTGTATCAAAAAACGAACATGATTATCATCACATCCTATCTCTACAAAATGAATCTCAAATCGGGATGAGATTCCTCAACAAATTTCTTGCATCGTAATAGAAACTTCATCAGTTAAAACACTTCGCCTATATTTTATCGGACAAAGCAAATGATACAATAACAAACTCTTATTGTGGCTCTTGTGTATATGTCCACTCATAATCCAAAAATAACTATCTTTATTCTACACCCGACACAAGCATCGGGGAATTCTTTTGGTTTAAAAATGTGTTTCTGCAATTATATATACACAATAAATAAAATGACCACAAAAACACAGTGTCTTCATTATGTTGCTATTCAGCCTATTAACAATTTATACTACGATGGGGATAAGTAATATATACATAATATAGCTGTGGATAGCCAATAGTTGGCGGTAATTAAAAAAACGAGGAAATATGAGAAAATCGATCATTACATTTTTTATTTTCGCAATAAATCTGATTACATCCTAGATTGAGCGATTTGCAAAAAAAAATCAAAAGACGTCTTGTTTAACAAATTGTTAATGAGTATATTAAATGTGATAAAACAAAAAAATAACACATCACCTTTTAGGTGAACAAGAACATCTTCTATGGGTACTAAGATAACAAAAACCGAAAAAGTCTAAAAGGCAGAACATATGAAAGAAAATATTTTATTAATATTTGGAATAATTATGATAGTAAGTTGCAATCAAATTCCAAAACATGATAAAAAACTAGATAAATATGTTGATTTTTTAGAAAAGAATAATACTTCCGCAAAAGACTATGTTTTAGATTTATTTGAGGGTAACGATTTAGTAATTCTTTGTGAAAGGGATCACAGAGAAAATACCCAATATGATTTTTTAAAAGAATTAATGTCAGATCCGAGGTTTATTAAAAATGTTGGAAATATATTCACAGAAATTGGAATGACTAATCTAAACCCTGAGCTAAATAATTTTACACATTCCAAAAAATATAGTGAGGAACAAGTCCATAAAAAATTGATTGAATTTCAACGAAAATCTGGATACTATCCACTTTGGGGTTATTTCAATTTTTATTCTTTAAATAAGCAATTATACAACATAAATCAATCGTTATCAAATGAGAATAAAATAAATATTTATCCGTCAAATATTGCCTTAAAAGTAGATTCATTAGACTCCGAATATTATAAATCGGTTTGGAATAAAATTATTTATCATAGAGATAGCTTGATGGCTAATAGTATAATTGAAAACTTTAATAAAATAAAAAAATCTAATTCATCTCGAAAAAAAGCACTCATAATAATGAATTTCCGTCACGCTTTCAATACTAATTTCAAGATGGATAATGGAAATGGCGCAAAAAATGTAGGTGGATTCTTATTTGAAAAATACAATGGAAAAATTGCAAACGTTCTTATAAATCAATTTGAATTTGTAGATGCAGAATCTGAAAAGGATATCGCTTATAAAAGCACTCAAAATGGAAAATGGGATGCAACATTTGAGGTTCTAAATATTGATAATGCAGGATTTGATTTCAGAAATTCAATCTTTGGTAATGACAATTTCGACTTATGGCCTTTCCATAGGCACAATTACAAATACAAAGATATTTTTACTGGTTTTGTTTATTACAAAAGCCCCAAAGATTTCAAATTAATAACTGGTGTTAATGGACTGATTGATTCTACTTTCATAGAAATCTATAAAAATAGAGTTCTGTTATGGAAAGAAATAACTAATAATAGAGTTAATTATCCATTAGTAGATAGCGTAATAATTGAGGAATATGGACATAAAAAAGAATTTCAAATTGAAAGAATTGATTCAATTTCATCTCAAATTAATAAATGGATAGAAAAATAACGTGTGCTAACACTGGTAGTCGTTGCACAATCCTATAAAATTAAGATTTAGTAGTTTTCAAAGCATCTTTGAGTTCGATTAAGCCCTTCTGAGGGCTTTTTCTTTTTGTGTCAAATTTGCAATTTGGGTTAATATTTCAGGACATCATAATTATAACAAGGCTTCTATCTCACAGCAACCTTTCCAACATAAACAGTATCAGACTGCTTAACCATTACAACATACACACCCTCTGATAATCCTGATAAATTAATTCTTTCAACCTTTGAATGAACTTCTTTATTTAATACAAGCTTACCATTGAAACTATAAATCTCTATCATTGCATCATTTGTATTCTCAACTTCAATGCTAATTATATCATCAGAAGGATTTGGATAAATCGACAGGTGTTCTATCCTAATTTCTTTGACTCCAGTAGTAATTGTATTATTTCGTGATATCAATTCATATTCCGGATCAAACTCAACCGAAATGATAGGGAAACTAACATTTTCAACAAATACCTGTCCATTCTCTGTGTTTTCAAGTCGCAACCACTGCGATTGTCCATCACTACCATTCACTCTGATGGGTAGCGGCATTTCAAAAAATGACACTGATGAGTGTGATTGTGATTGGTTAATAAGAAAGTAAGCATCATCGCCATCTTGACTCCATTGCAACCAATAGGAAGGATATCCTTCACCCATATACCAATCAGCAAGAAAATCGTCTAATTCGATACCACTTTGTGCTTCAAAATGACTTTGCAAATCAATTGTTCTGGCATAGCCAAAAGCTAATTTAGGATCAGACAAATAATTTTTAATAGCAGCAAAAAAGTCGTCATCTCCCAGTTTATATCGAAGCATATGTAAAACCATTGCCCCTTTTTGATAGCTAAGTCTCCAATCAAATATCCGGGATACATCAGTGGTATTCGTGCAGCGCACTGATCCAGCACTCTCAGCAGTGATATCAAAGACCGTATTTATTCTCCATGCTATGAAAGCGTCATTCCCATCAATATGCTCTGTTGTCAAAGCCTCAAGATATGTAGCAAAACCTTCGTTAAGCCAAATATCTTCCCATGAACCACAGGTAATTTTATCACCAAACCACTGATGAGCCAGTTCGTGAGCAATTAAGAAACGGTCAAAGGATTCTACAAAAGACATGGTTGTGTGTTCCATACCGCCACCCCAATTAAGCTCTGCATGTCCGTATTTCTCATCAGCATATGGATACATTTCAAATAATTCGCCAAAAATTTCCATGATGTACGAAGTAATTGGTGTCTTGTTTTGCGCATCAGACAGATTCTCGGGATAGACATAATTAATGATCGGAAATTCACTGTCTGTTCCTTCATAAGCATACTCATGATATACGCTATAGTTAGTCACAGCAATAGCTATTAAATATGCAGGAATTGGATATCCATGTTTCCAGTGTGTGGTTTTGGCACTACCATTGACCGTTTCGGAAACCAACACACCATTTGATGCGGTTTTGTATTCTTGGGTATCGTAAAACTGAGGATGTGTAACAAAAATATCTATGGAGTCCGCTTTGTCTGTCAGATCTTGTTTACAGGGCCACCAGTCCATTGCTCCATAAGGTTCCGACAAAGTCCACATTACAGGAATTCCGTTGTGTGTCTCTTGCACAAAGGAGACAAATCCGGTACTGACTGGCTCACCCCTGTATGTAATTGTCATGGAATCTAAAACGCCAGTACCTTGTATAGCTGGCAAAGTAACTATCAATTCATCACCATTGTGTGTATAAGCCAGGTTATCGCCTCGCTGCATTACCTGACTGACATTCATATTATCAGCCAGGTCAAAAGTGATCGTATTCATGGGGGCAACAACCTCCCAGTAAGTAGTTACTTTACCACTGATTGAAGCCGGATCTGAGGCTGGATCCACTGTCCATTCCAGGCGAAGATATTTTATATCATAATTGTCGGTATTCTGGCTGGCTTTAAATTGCATTCGCTTATGTGCCGACCGGCGTTCTGCTTTAATGAGCTCGTGCATTTTCTCATTTAATTCTTGTGCGGTGGTTAATAAACTAACCAATATGACGAGTAAAGTAATTAAATATTTCATAATGAGTTGGATCTTAGGTTAACCATTAAATATGCAATAGTGAGTTTACAACTTGAAAACATCGAAGTCAAGGATGTAATTATCAATTAGATCATATTTTATCATGATAAGATAATTTTTGAGTGAATAAATGCGCTGTTCGTTAATATATCATGCCAAAAACAATACAACTCAAATTAATAAAAGTAGCCGCATGGGTAAACATATTGAAAACAAAAGTAAAAATTGAATTATCCAAAGAGTTTTATGCAAAATGGGTATTTGAGAAATGTTTTATAATGTTTGATATTCTGAGAATTTAATACAATATCACCGTATGTTGTTGCTCTTTACCTTCTTGTATGTTAACCAATGGTCCCCTAAGTTTGATGATACAATACTGACCGGAAATATTAGGCGCAATTATTTTAATAAAAAACACCAAATCAGGCAGTAATAGAAAAATGGCCAACACCAAGGCTCTTCCTTGGCTTACTATCGTATTTTTGGTGTAAATTTGGATTTATGAATTATTCAGGCTATGTGGAAAACCTCGTTCTTTCTAGAAATATTGGGTGCAATTTGCATTTCTATTGTATCTTTGCATAGTACTGTGTGCATAATGTACTGTTTTTAACTGTTTACGTGTTGTAACGCAAATATCGACAATCCTTTTATTTTTTTTGAAAATAGTTTAAATCACTTCAAAATCAAGTATTAGATAAAGATCAAGATGAGTTCAAATAGATGTAATTTTAACATAATACTACTATAATATGAAATATTTTTTCAGCTTTTTTTTATTTTTATTAAGTTCTTCATTATTATTTTCTCAACAAACTGTTTCAGGAAAAATTACAGATAGTCTTGGTAATCCAATTATATATTCGAGTGTATTAGAAAAAAATACCACAAACGGAACCATTTCTGATTTTGACGGAAATTATTCTATTGAAGTTAATATGGGTGCTGCATTAATCTTTAGTAGTACTGGGTATACTACTAAAGAAATAATTGTTGGTGAACTTACTAGTATTGATATTGTTTTACAAGAAGGCTCGGTTAACTTAAAAGAGGTCATTATAGTAGGTTCCCGAACACCACCAAGAAGTAATACAGATACACCCTTACCAGTAGATATTATATCAGGAAAAGACATTGTAAACACTGGGCAAATAACATTTGATAAAGCATTACAATACAAAATTCCTTCGTTTAATACGGTTCAAACACCAGTTAGTGATGCAACGTCTTTACTAGACCCTTACGAAATAAGAAACTTGGGGCCAAGTAGAACGTTAATCCTTATCAATGGAAAACGAAAAAACTTAAGTGCTTTGGTATATACTTATGGTATTGCTGGACGCGGAGAAACGGGAGCAGATATTTCTGCCATTCCCTTAGACGCTATTAAACGTGTAGAAGTATTACGAGATGGTGCTTCTGCTCAATACGGATCTGATGCAATTGCAGGTGTTGTCAATATAGTTTTAAAAGATAACCCAATTGGAGGTTCTGCCACAATTAAAACAGGTATTACATCTAAAGGTGATGGCGAGCAATTTGGAGTAAGTATTAATAACGCTTCTAACATTGGTAAAGATAATGGTTTTGTTAACTATACTGTTGACCTTTCTAAAGTAAATCTAGCTAACCGACCAGGCCTTGTAAATGCAGCTGGGGAAATTGCCGATTTTACAAGTGGCACAGCAGAGGATATTACTTTTGTTAATCAATTTTTAGAACGACATCCTGATGCTGGAAATATTAATGGGTCTCCAGGAACAGCTGTAGCTAAATTTTTGATAAATGGAGGTGTTGATTTATCGGAAAAAACAAAACTTTACTTCAATACAGCCTATGTATATAAAAGCATGAACAGTTATGCAAATTATAGGACGCCATATTGGAGAACTTTGGACGAGTTTCCTTATTTAGCTGATTTTTTTCCTACTGAAGATGTTATAGACAATTACGATGGTTACGTACCAACATTTGACGGAATTCTTAATGATTATCATAGCACAGTTGGGTTTAAGACACAAAAAAATGATTGGAATTATGATGTAAGTTTTACTATTGGAGGTAATCTTCAAAAGTATACAGTTCGTAATTCTCATAATAGTAATTTTGTGTATTCACCATCCACGTGGATAGATAGCAATAATGACGGTAGTGTGGACGATGGGGAGATTACAGAAGGACAAAATCTTTATCGGGGAAATAGCCCTATATCTTTTGATGCCGGAGGTGCAAGATTTAATCATACCGTTGGAAATATTGATATCTCAAAAACAATATCAGACAAAATAAGTCTTGCCCTTGGAGCAGAATTTAGAAACGAAACATTTGAAATAATTGCAGGCGAATTAGCCTCTTACGATGGAGGTGGATCAGATTCCTTCGCTGGCAGTAGACCAGAAAACGCTAAGATATTTAATCGATATAATTTTGGAGGTTATTTGGATGTGGCTTATGATGTTACAGACAAACTATTATTTAATGGAACATTGAGAGTTGAAAATTATTCCGATTTTGGAAACACCTTAGTTTGGAAGCTAAGCTCAAGATATAAAGTTAATAATAACCTTACTCTAAGAAGTTCGTTATCAACAGGGTTTAGAGCACCTACTTTACATCAAATATATTCTCAAAAGTTACAATATAGTTTTGTGGCTGGGCAAGGAATTCAGGTTACGGGACTTATTAATAATGTATCACCTCAAGCCAAAATTTTAAAAATCCCACAACTAGATAGTGAGAAATCTACAAATTTCACTTTGGGTTTAGGAGCAAAAATTGCAACTAATTTTAAGTTAACTATGGATTACTACAACATTTCAATTAAAGATAGAATTGTACTAAGCGGTGATATTACAGGTTTAAATATTGATAATTTAAACAGCGTTAGCTTCTTTATTAATGCTTTAGATACTAGAACCTCTGGTTTAGATGTTGTTCTTAATTATAAAAAAATACCTCTGGGTAATGGGAACTTGGGTTTTAATTTATCTGGAAATTATACAATTGATAACAAAAGAACTGGAAAAATAAAAAACCCTGCAGTAATTGAAAATAGTGGACAATCTGTATTCGATACGAACCAAGAAACAGGGATATTTTTATCAAGACCAAAAACAAAATGGATTTTTGGTACTAATTATGCTATTAATAAATTTAATATTTCTTTAAACAACACTTACTTTGGAACAGCAACCTTTAAAGACCCAGGATTGAGCCCAGATTTAAGAACTGAGTTTATCCCTAAAATTGTAACAGACTTTAGTATTAATTATGATCTTTCTAAAAAAATTGATGTGACGCTTAATGTAAATAATATTTTTAACGTTCTGCCAGAATGGGAATTTAAAGCCGAAAATATGGCAGGACAAGATTTAATAAATAATACCAATACCAATGCGTTTGGTCTAACACCTATTCAAGAACAATCCAATTTAATCACTTTTAACCAACGATACGCTCAAACGACTTACTTTGGGTATCACTTTAGTCAATTAGGAATATTGTTTAATTTGTCATTTATTTATAAAATATAATTATTAAGTGCATCCTGCCTCGTCTTTGTAGTATATTTTGATAGATAAATCTTTCAAAATCCCTTACATCGCATATGCAAAGCCCGTTGTAGCCCAAAAACTATTTCATAGAGAAGAAAAAAATTGTTTAAACAATCACAAGATTAAATAGAATGAAATTTGACAAAGATTTTAAATTAGCAATAAGCAACTTACCACCCAAAGAAAAAGACAAACTACTTTTTCGTTTACTAAAGAAAGATTTGACATTAGTCAATCGATTATATTTCGAACTTGTGAATACTGATAGCGTTGATGAACGAAGAGATAACTTAGAAAAACGCATAATGAAAAAAGTTCAACAGATAACAGACTGTTATTATAGTCCAGGGATACTAATGATGGATATGCGGGAACTGAGTGGAGAAATCAACGAGCACGTTAACATCACCAAGGACAAATACGGAGATGTAAGTACAAACCTTCTTTTATTAAACGAAATTTTAAAGCTTAACCATTCGAACATTGATGAAGCTAGTCCTAATAAAATCTACAAATTAAATATTTATATTATTGCAAAAGTTTTTAAGATTTTAATTTTAATAAATTCCTTACACAAAGATTTTCACATGGAATTTAAAAACTCATTGACGATACTTGGAAATGAAATTTCTAAAAGTAATAATCTCATGAATGCTGCGATACAAAACGGATTAGATGTCAATTGGCTATTATTTGGCAATATACCTGATAACATAAAGGAAATTCATAAAGATTTAAGGGAACAAGGATTTTTAAAATAAAGGATTAAGCCCGACCCGCTAACACAGTATAAAAAAAATACGGGTCATGTTCAGCTTGAAAATTGTGGAATTGATAGTGAAGAGTATACCGGTTTTGCTTTTGGTATGGGTATTGAGCGGATAGCGATGCTTAAATACCAGATTAATGATATCAGATTGTTTTTTGAAAATGATAAACGATTTTTGAAGCAGTTTGAGTCGGCTAATTAATTCAAATCAAAATCGAAACAACCATCTTTTTAGTAAAGAATTCTTTTTGAAAAAGTAGCTTACTAAGGCTGAAAAAGCTTATTTTGCGGGAAAGATAATAACTGAGAAAAACGTTTAGGACAGGATTATTATGAAATTATTTTATACTGGTGTTCTAAGCTTAATATTTAATTACTATTTTACACAGGAGCTTAGGTTAACTTATTATTGCAGTGATGTAAAAATTATAAGTGAACGTACCGGCGATATGATCAATCGGTGTGAATTAGGTTTAAATAGACAGGAAAATTTATCCAAATTAGGCAGTGATTATTTTTACGATGAGCGTATGGATAACGAACTTAGAAATCTATACCATTTTGGGGAAGATATATTTCATTATCCTCACGATACACTAATCAAAACTGTTGGGTTTAATATTTTTACCAATAGATTTAAATTATTATTCGATAATCAATTTTTAGTTGAGGTAGGTAATCATATCGACTCTTGTTTTAAACCGTATGCGCCAATTCCTATTCGGGATGATAGAGGTGATGAGTCGGCTGTTATTATTTATTACAAAAGTAAAAAAGAAGAGGAATGTTTAATAATGCAATCTTTCTTAATTATTAGATTTAATAAGAAAAACAAAATAGTAACACAAATTAGTGACGTTCGGAAGCCAAGTTTCTGAGCTCAAAATAAAGCAACCTCAGAAATTGGGGTTGCTTTTTTACTTCTTTTTATTTTCAATAAACTGCAATTCGATTTCTGCCAACAAATTATGAATGTTTTTGATGCTTGATAAATCAATTTCAAAAGCTGTTAAAATATTCGGTACTTTCTTGATCCTTTTTATTAATTCCTTTTTTGCCGTAGTGGAGATATTATTCTGGATCAATAAAAAATAATCAAATTGTCGTAGAGAAGTAATCAGTTTTCGTTCCGAATGATGATTGGAAACCAAACTAAAATTATTATTCGTTTCATGGCAATGATAATAATAAACAGAATAATGTAAGGATTCGTTTTTCTTTTCAACCAATGTAAAATCATCAATTCTTTTAAGGTGCAGATTTAATTCTTTATTTAAATTAAAAGTCAGGCGATAGTCCTTTAAATGACAAGAAATTCCGATAACAGAATAATCAGAAGTGAAATCCAGGGTTAAAGATATTTTTTTTGCCATTCCTGATGAACTTGAATGGTAAAAGTACTAAAATAATGAGTTGATAAGCTGAGCTTATTTATAGGATTTAGACTATCGAAAGTTTAGCGGTGGCTTTTTCGGATGCCATTTGTTCGGCCCCTTTTATGGAGTAATCGCGCCCACTTTCAATTGGTTTCCCCTCAACAAAAAGACTCACCACATATTGCTTTTTAAATCCCTCACCAATTTCTTTCACTACTTTAAAATCAATGTCTTTTTTTTCTTTTTGGCCCCACTCAATTAATTTGCTTTTATAATTGATGGTTTGAGTTACCAGGTCGTCTAAATCTAAATGAACGTTAATAATCCGGTTAATGATTATTTTTTTGCTGAAAATATATCCCTTATCAAGATACATAGCTCCAATAAATGCTTCAAAAGCATCTCCATTAATTGATTTTCCCTGAGCTTTTGATTCGGTATTGGAAATAATTAGCGTATTTAATCCAAGCTTTCTGGCCAACTTGCTTAGTTGAACCTTACTAACAATTTTCGACCGCATGTCGGTGAGGAATCCCTCATCTTTAAAAGGAAATTTTTTAAATAATAAATCGGCCACTACTGCATCAAGTATCGCATCTCCTAAATATTCGAGGCGCTCATTACTAACTCGAATTCCGTTATATAATTCTTTGGCTACCGATTTATGGCGGGAAGCCAATTGGTATAAATACATATTGTCGGGATGGTATCCGAATATATTCTTAATGCTTAAAAAAAGAGATTTATCAGGGGAAAAATAGTTACGTAAATAGCTATAAAAATTCAAGATTGAGATTTATCCAACGAATTTTTTAAAAATAATTGATGCGTTATGACCACCAAAACCAAAGGTATTGCTCAAGGCTGCATTAATTACTCTTTCCTGAGCTGTATTAAACGTAAAGTTTAATTTATTATCGATATCCGGATCATCGGTAAAATGGTTGATGGTTGGTGGAACGACATTATTCTTAACAGCAAGAATAGTTGCAATAGCCTCGATAGCACCAGCGGAACCCAAGAGGTGGCCGGTCATTGATTTGGTAGAATTGATATTAATTTTATAAGCATGATCCTTGAATAAGGATCCGATGGCTTTTGGTTCAGCTATATCACCTACCGGGGTTGAGGTTCCATGCGTATTTAAATGATCAATATCTTCTTTGTTTAGTTCTGCATCATCAAGTGCAGATTGCATGCAAAGTTGAGCTCCGAGTCCTTCAGGATGTGGGGCAGTTATATGGTGTGCATCCGCAGAAAGCCCACAACCAGCAACTTCGGCATATATTTTTGCTCCTCTTTTCAAGGCATGTTCTAGTTCTTCAAAAGCCATTCCGCAACCACCTTCACCCAATACAAAACCATCACGATCTTTATCAAATGGGCGTGAAGCTGTTGTTGGATCATCGTTACGCGTAGATAGCGCATGTAAGGCATTAAATCCGCCAATACCACCTGTAGTTACTGCAGCTTCTGATCCGCCGGTAATAAATGCATTTGCTTTTCCTAAACGAATCAGGTTAAAAGCATCAGCCATTGCATTTGCCGAAGAAGCGCATGCTGAAACAGTTGTGAAATTCGGACCTCTGAAGTTATATTTCATAGAAATATGTCCTGCGGCAATATCAGCAATCATTTTTGGAATAAAGAAAGGGCTAAACCTTGGAGTTCCATCGCCCTTCGCAAATTCCTCTACTTCGTCCTGAAATGTTTTTATTCCTCCGATACCTGATGCCCAAATGACGCCTATTCGATTTAAATCTAGTTTTTCCAGATCAAACCCTGCATCTTCAATAGCTTGTCCTGCCGAAACCATTGCAAATTGTGAATAACGATCATGCTTTCTGGCTTCTTTACGGTCAAGAAAATCGGTCACGTTAAAGTTTTTAACTTCGGCGGCAAATTTTGTTTTAAATTTCTCGGTATCAAATGCAGTAATATTAGCAGCACCACTAGCTCCGTTAAGCAAAGCATCCCAAAGTTCCGGAATTGAATTACCTAATGGAGTAAGGGCACCAAGGCCTGTAACAACTACACGCTTTAATTCCATAAATTTATTTTACAGTTTTTTCAATGTAAGTTATTGCATCACCAACAGTTCCAATTTTTTCGGCTTGATCATCTGGAATGGCCATGTTGAATTCCTTTTCGAATTCCATTATTAGTTCAACGGTATCTAGTGAATCAGCACCAAGATCATTAGTGAAACTTGCTTCAGGAGTAACTTCACTTTCATCAACACCAAGCTTATCAACTATGATAGCTATTACTTTTGATTTAGTATCAGACATATCTTCTTAAATTTTGGTTAAACAGGTTGCAAAGAAATAAAATCTATCATATAAAAACAAAGAAAAACTTATATATTTAAGTTTTCTTTTTCATAATGAGCGAATTAATAAATGGTTGCCATAAACTAAGGTTTTTATACACTATTCTTTTCGTTAAATTAATTAAAGCTATAAATTTGGAGTCAGGAAGTCAGCTATAACTTTATTATCTATGAAAAATATTGCCATTTTCGCATCCGGAAGCGGGACTAACGCTCAAAATATAGTCGAATATTTTATTGATAATAAAAGGATTAATGTATCACTCATATTATCAAATGATAAAAATGCATTTGTTTTAAAAAGAGCAGAAAAATTAAACATCCCCTTTCAATCTTTTGACAAAGGTGATTTTTATAAATCCACGAACGTAATTGGTTTACTCAAGGATTATTCGATTGATTTTATTGTATTGGCTGGGTTTTTATGGTTGATTCCATTAAGTTTAATTAAAGAATACCCTAATAAAATGATAAATATTCATCCGGCACTTTTACCAAAATATGGGGGCAAAGGAATGTATGGGATGAAGGTTCATGAAATGGTGATAGCGAACGGTGATGGCGAAAGTGGAATTAGCATTCATTACGTAAATGAGAAATATGACGAAGGCGAAATCATCCTTCAGGCCACAATTGATATTTTACAAAGCGATACACCGGAGTCAATTGCACAAAAAATACATAAATTAGAATATAAGCACTACCCTGAAGTTATTAAAAATTGTGTGATCAATGAGGTAGATTAATATTTATTGAAGGAGGTAATTTCATCTATACTTTTTCTGATCTTCTTCCTTAACTTATAATTTTCATCAAAATACCCAAGACTGATCATTAATGCCAGGGGTTTTTTATTGGGAATACCAAGTAAGCTTTTTACTTTTTCTTCATTATACCATCCCAACATGCACGTACCTAATCCTTCTTCGGTGGCTTGAAGACAGAAATGTTCTGCCGCAATTCCAATATCAATAAGTTTCCATTCTTTCTTTTTGATGCGACCACCAATTCGATTTATAATTGGGGTTTTCTCTAATGTAATTGCAATAATCACAGGAGCAACCTGAACAAATTTATTAAAATTTACCAGCTGGCTATAAGTTTCAGCAGCGATTTTATTTTTAAGTTCAGACTCATCAATAACAATAAATTTCCAGGGTTGTGAATTGCTGGCTGAGGGTGCTAATCTTGCAGCTTCTAAACAGCGGATTAATTTTTCTTTCTCAACCGGCTTATCAAGATATTTTCTTACACTTTGACGTTGCTGAATTAACTCTATAAACTTCATTCTAAACGCTTTTTTATTTGTTTGGTTTCTTTCTCACAACCGGGCCTACCTAATAATGCAAACATGTTTTTTTTATAGGCTTCAACTCCGGGTTGATCAAATGGATTTACTCCTAAAGTATAGGCACTAAGGGCACAGGCGAATTCGAAGAAATAGATTAATTCGCCCAAAACACATTCTGAGATTTCAGGGATGCAAATTCTGATATTAGGAACACCTCCGTCAACGTGTGCCAATGAAGTGGCAATTTCAGCTTTTAGGTTTACACTTGATACGCTTTCTCCTGCCAAATAGTTTAGATTATCCAGATTTGCATCATCAAAAGGAACTTGTAGCTTTTTATTGGATTTTTCGACAGAAATTACGGTCTCAAAAATAGTTCTTGGACCATCCTGAATGTATTGCCCCATTGAATGCAAATCAGTTGTAAAATTAACGCCTGATGGAAATATTCCTTTATTGTCTTTGCCCTCACTTTCACCAAATAACTGCTTCCACCATTCAACCAGATAATATAATTTAGGTTCGTAATTTGCCATTATCTCCATTGTGAAGCCTTCTTTGTATAAGGCATTTCGGATGGCTGCATAAATTACAGCCGGATTTTCTGAGGAATTATTTGGATTCAGAATAAACTCTTTCATTGCTTTTGCACCTTTTAATAAATCATCAATATTAAATCCTGCTACTGCAATGGGTAATAATCCAATAGGACTTAAAACAGAATACCTGCCACCGACATCATTTGGTATAACAAAGGAGGTTATATCTTCTTGATCTGCTAATTCTCTTAAAGCACCGTTTGAACTATCCGTAATGGCGATAATTCTGTTACGGGCTTCACTAATTCCATATTTCTTTATGAGGTGTGTTTTTAAAAATCGAAACGAGATAGCTGGTTCAGTGGTTGTTCCCGATTTCGAAATAATTGCCAATGAGTAATCTTTTTTATCCAGAATCTCAAGTAGATCAGACAAATAGCCCGCACTTAGGTTAAACCCTGCATATAAAATAATGGGGTTATTTTGATCTTGATTTAAGTGTGTAAAATGATGACCTAATGATTCGATAACTGCTCGTGCACCCAAGTATGACCCACCAATGCCAATTACAACGAAGATTTCGGAATTAGAACGGATTTTATTAGCAGTAGTCTTAATTCTAATTATGTCTTCAGAAGATAATCGTTCTGGTAAATCAATCCACCCCAGGTACTCTTTTCCCTTTCCGGTTTTTGAAATCAATTGATCGATAAGATCATTCACTTTTGTGTGATATAAATTAATCACCTGCCGACTTACATAGGTCAAAGCCCTGCTAATATCAATTTTTGTCTTTACCATAAATTTAAGTGTGTTTGTACAAAAATACAGATAATGTGATCATAAATTTACGGAGTTATTCACATAAAAAAAAACGACTCCTTTTACAGAACCGTTTTATTGTTATGAAACAAAAACCAAATTTGTATTATTAACCTTAATTTAACCCTTTAATTTTTTTGTACTGAATGAAAATCCAAACAACTACAATACAAAAGTAAAGTGATTGTAATTACACATTTGTTAAGGAAGCATAACAAACGTTAAAAAATGTTAAAAGACTGTAAACCAAAACGATCAAAGCCTACATTTACTCCATGAACAAGAAATTGATAATTTTCATTATTGTGTTAATGTCGATCGCATTAATTGGCTTAATGAGCATACAGCTGTATTGGATTCGAAATGCAATTATTGTTAAAGAAGCAAGCTTTGTTCGAAGTGTAAGCGAAGCTGTTTCAAATGTGGTATTGCGCCTGGGAAAAATTGAAATGATTAATAACTATTATCTGCAAATTCAGGTATCACCAAATCGACCTTCATTAAAAAGACATCTTGATTCTGTAAACAAGGAATTTACTGAGGAATTGGCTAATTTCCCATCCTTTAGTGATTATGAGCGATTTAATAATAACTCAATAGTGGGATCACGAACTATTGACAATATTCTTGGTTTAGCAAGGAAAAAGCCAATTGAAGACCGAATTAATGAAAAATTATTGGATTCGTTAATGAATATTGAACTGAACAAATTAGGAATAAATACGCAGTATGAATATGGGATATTTAGTCCCGATCGTAATAAAATGCTAATACAAAAAACAGGTGAGTATCCATCTGAATTATTAGGCAATGAAAGATTTCAGTTTGCATTATTCCCAGGCGATATAAGAGGAAATCCAGATTTTTTGATGGTTCATTTTCCGTATGAGCGACAGTTTATAATTAGTAAAATGTGGGTGCTGTTGGTTGTTTCTCTTATTTTAATCATTGTTATAATCGTCTCTTTTTACACCTCCATAAGTACAATATTTAGGCAGAAGAAACTTTCAGTGATAAAAAACGATTTTATTAATAATATGACCCACGAATTTAAAACTCCAATTTCAACGATCGCTCTTGTTTGTGAAGCACTAAAAGATAAAGATGTAATAAAAACAAGCAAGGTTTATGATAATTATATCAGCATTATTGATGATGAAAATAACCGACTTAAGGTGATGGCAGATAAGGTTCTGCAAACTGCAATTATGGACAAGGGAACACTAAGATTAAAAAATGAATGGATTGACATTCACGAGATTATCAAAGAAGATGTAAAGAAAATTAAACTACAGATTGAAAAGAAAAGTGGGCGAATATTTACTGATTTAAGAGCTGAGAACATTAAAATAAAGGCAGACAAAATGCATATTACCAATGTGGTATTAAATTTGTTGGATAATGCCAATAAATATTCCGTTGAAGAACCGGAAATCTTAGTTTCTACGAACGATACCGATGGAGGAATTTTAATAAGTGTACAGGATAATGGAATTGGAATAAGTAATACAAACCAGAAAAAAATATTTGATAAACTCTTTCGAGTTCCAACCGGAAATATTCATAACTTTAAAGGTTTTGGTTTGGGTCTGAGTTATGTTAAAGCTGTAATTGATAAACACGATGGAAAAATAGAGATTCGCAGTGAATTGAAGAAAGGATCAACTTTTACTGTATTTCTACCATACGGTGATCAAAAAAAATAAACTTATGGAAGAACAAAAAGTATTGTTAGCTGAAGACGATAAAAATTTAGGAACAATTTTACAGTCTTATTTAATCGCTAAAGGTTATCCAACTGAATTATGTGTTGATGGCGAAGAGGCATTTGACAAATTTCAAAATGGAGAATACTGTATCTGCATACTGGATGTGATGATGCCCAAAAAAGATGGATTTACACTGGCAAAAGATATTAGGAGTATAGATAAAGAAATTCCGATATTGTTTTTAACAGCTAAAACCTTACAGGAAGATAAATTGAAAGGATTTGAAATTGGAGCTGATGACTATATTAGTAAGCCATTCAGCATGGAAGAATTATTGGTTAGGATGAAAGCAATATTGAGAAGAGTAACTCAAAAAAATAATCTTCAATCAAAAAACAAGATTTATCAACTTGGTAAATTTGTATTTGACTATAATCGTCAAATGCTTAAAATAAATGAAACTGAAAATAAGCTCACCTCCAAAGAAGCAGAACTACTGAAATTGCTTAGTGATAATTTAAATCAAGTACTTGATAGAAGTGAAGCATTAAATAAAATCTGGTATGACGATAGTTATTTTAATGCCAGAAGCATGGATGTTTATATAACCAAGCTTCGTAAATATTTAAAAGAAGACCCAACTGTTGAATTGCTGAATGTACACGGGGTAGGATTTAAATTAATTGTAACTGATTAGTTACTGAGGTTTATTTTTGAAAAGGATCCTAATTTAAAATTATCAACGTTCAAGATATCCCATAACCTGGATGATCCAGGACCTTTAGCACGATTGCTTAATACAATTATAGATTTTTGCTGCTGCATATTGCGAATATAAAAGGCCCTGAAACCTTTCCACCAGCCATAATGATAAACCGTATTTTCTACTCCTGATCTTATTCGCCATCCAAAGCCATAGTTATCACTTCTTTTTCGGGATTTTGGGCTGCCGGGCTTATAAGCTTCTTGCAATAAGCTGTCGTTTATCAGGCTTTCATTATACAGTGCCTGATCAAACTTAAACATATCTTCAACACTTGTATAAACTCCCTTATCTCCCATTACACCATTTAAATACTCATTTCTTTGTTTTATCGGCCTCCACCCACTATACCTATATCCTGGAACTCCTTGTGTTATGTAAGCAGAAACTTTCTTCTCACCGTTCATATTGTACACAAAACTATTATCCATACCTAAGGGATTAAATATTCTATCCTTAACAAAAGTATCGAATGATTTATTGCTCATACGTTCAACAATGGTAGCCAAGAGTGCATAATTTGTATTACAATAATGAAATCCATTATTGGGTTTGAAATAAACAGTAGGTTGATGCTTCACAAATAATTTTAACATTTCATCGTTGGTTAACGGAATGGTTTTATTTTTCCACTCATCATGGGCAAGTGTCATATAGCGTGATAGCCCAGATCGATGGTTTAATAAAAGCCTGACGGTAATATCTTCATAAGGAAACTCGGGGAGATATGTCCGAACATCATTATCCAGATTTACTGTACTGTCTTCTACTAGCATTAAAACTGCTATTGCTGTAAACATTTTTGAAACAGAGGCTATTTGAAAAGAAGAAGTTGTGAGTAAAGGTGTTTTGGTTCGAATATTGGCATATCCAAAAGCACTTTTATAAACCAGTCTTCCTTCTTCAGCGTAAACAACAGAACCCGAAAACCCATGCCTTTTGTGTAAATTTTCAAAAATACCATCCAGCCATTCAGCTTTATCAGCAACTGATTGATCTTCCAAATCAATAAAAAATGAATTTGAAATAGTAGGAAGTTCAGTTTCAGATTCCTTAATTGGTTGGTCACAAGCAAAACTAATAACTAAGAATATAACTGGTAATATGATCTTGATTTTCACTTGCCGATAATTAGATGAGCAAAGATATCAGAATTGAGAAAAAAATAAGCGTCAATAATAGAATTTAACAGTTTTTAACCAAAATGTAAATAGACCGAAAACTACAATTGCTTGAAAATGTGATCAAAACTTTTACTGACCTCTTCTGCAATTTTTTCCAATTTAGGATTATCCATTTGGCCCATCATGGTTTTGGGATTGATGGCGCAAACTTCAATTCCGTCTTTTTGTTCGACTACAATAACATTACATGG
Organism: Bacteroidota bacterium; assembly: GCA_003353955.1. Lineage (GTDB taxonomy): Bacteria > Bacteroidota > Bacteroidia > Bacteroidales. Next base: position 35,260 of record PIVJ01000013.1, read on the forward strand.
AAGAAGTGCGCCCAACTTATCCTCTGCAAGCAAAGCTTTATGCGCAAAATGTGGGTTACAAGCACCCAGAATAATATACCGCTTAAAATCTATATCTATTTTTTTCTTCAATGTTTCTTTAACATCGATTTGAGTTAACACACCAAACCCATGATCCTTTAGTAATTCAGTTACTTTTTTAACTGCGGCATCATAAGAATAATCAACCTTTTTACTGATGTAATACTTCATAATTTTATTTTTTATCCGGGATAAAATTATCATTATTAATTATTAAAACGAATATTCTTTCCAAGATAGGATAGAGAAATTTGAATATGTAGTTGGGGATTTTAGTTCTTTAAATATGTAGCAATACAATCAGGTTTGTATTATGGCTGAATAAGAAGAAAGAAATTAAGTTTTGCGGGTTAAGCTCTGGAACTGCTAAACAATTTATTGGAGATACCTCCTCAGAACTCTTAAGAACAGACAGTATTAGAGTTTGTAGAAACGGTAAACCCTACCTTAAATCTTTGGTCGTTTATCAAATTTTGATACCATTTAGGTAGCTATAATATATTCAAGACTCTGAAGATTATACCGGCAAAATATTGGGATATTTTTTATGAGTTTATCGCCAAATATCGATCTGGATTTTTTGGAAGACGGAAGCGGTGTCATTTGATTTCACGAAAATATCAGGATAGTGTATTAGATAATTAATTGATTTAATAAAGCTTTGTTTTTATATTTGTTCAAACACATAACGATTAAGCTATGGAAAAACAACACAGAGGATTATATAAAAGCACCAATCAACAGGTAATAGGTGGAGTTGCAGCAGGAATTGCTGACCATCTGAATACAGATCCTACCATTGTAAGAATTTTATTTGTTGTTGTAGCATTATTTGGTGGTGGTGGATTGCTGATATATATAATATTATGGATCGCACTTCCTTCAGGAGAAACTCATTTTTTTAACCCCTTAAATAGTCCAAACATGGAAAAAGATACTGCAAACCAGAAGCAAAAAGATTCCTTTGACTTCAATAAACAGCCATGGAATGAAAGTAAGAATAATGGCAATTTAATCGCCGGATTAATTCTGATTACGCTGGGATTAATATTTTTAGCTGATCGTTTCCTTCCCCGTATTGATTTTGGTGACTTATGGCCACTCATACTTCTTGTAGCTGGAATCGCACTCATTAAATCGGGTTATAGCAAATCAAAAAAATAAACAGATGAAAAACAGCAACTTATTTTGGGGTGGCATTTTAGTGGCTCTTGGTGTTTTATTTATTCTTAATAATTTAAATCTTCTGGATTTTAACTGGTGGGGTATTTTCAGGCTATGGCCAATGCTTTTGGTTTTGCTTGGAGTTACGTTGCTTCCAATAAAGAACTCGATAAAAATTGTATTAACGCTTATTCTTTTAGCAATTACAATTACTTTATTGATTACCAATACTTCATTTTTGCATCCAAGAACCTATCATTTTAATTGGGATTGGAGTGATAACAATTTCACTGAGCGTAGCTACGACAGAGGAGATCAATACTTTTACGAACCCTATGATAAATCTGTTGATGAAGCTACGTTGAAAATGGAAGCAATTGCTGGTAAATTTGTCGTGGTTGACAAAACTTCAAAGCTTATTGAATTTGAACAAGATGGGAATATCGGTCCTTACGTTTTTTCATCAAGGAAAAATAATAACCATCAGTCTATTGATTTAAGTTTAAAGGATGCCCGATTTCGTACGCGACAATTAATAAATGATGTTGAAATTAAACTAAATCCTGATCCCATCTGGAATTTATATATTGAATCAGGTGCTGCTAAAATTGATTTGGATGTTGCCAAATTTAAAACAAAGAATATTGACATTGAGGGAGGTGCTTCGTCCGTTTATATTAAAATTGGAAATTTGTTCTCTAAGACTGATATTTCTATAGCCTCGGGTGCATCGGCAATTACCATCGTAATTCCAGAAGACTCAGGCTGTGAAATTTCAACCGAAACCATATTCTCATCAAAAAATTTTAAAGAATTTACAAGGCTTGAACGGGGATTATACCAGACAGAGAACTTTGATGATGTGAGTAATAAAGTATTTATCAATATTGAAGCTGCAGTTACAAGTTTAAGAGTAAGAAGGTATTAGAATCTTATTAGTTATGATTCTTTAATTTCCAGTTTGAAACCGGTACCATGAACATTGGTTATGGAAATATTGGGATCAGACTTTAGGTGTTTCCTGAGTTTGGCAATAAATACATCCATACTTCTGCCAATAAAATAATCGTTTTCACCCCATACAGTTTTCAGGGCATATTCACGAGATAATAACTGATTTTTATGAATACAAAGGAGTTTTAATAATCCGGCTTCTTTTCGGGTTAAATTTTGTTCCGAATCTGGGGAAGCCAATATCATATTATTTGAATCGAAAGAAAAAATTCCGATCTGAAAAAACGATTTTTTCAATTCATTATTTGAATCTCTAATCTGACAACGCTTTAGAATCGCTTTAATCCGCAAACTGAGTTCTTCTGTACTAAATGGTTTCGTAATATAATCATCACATCCAATTTGAAATCCTTTGATTCTGTCTTCTTTTAATGACTTGGCAGTTAGAAAAATGATTGGAATGCTATTATCTACATGCCTGATGTCCTCAGCCAAACTAAATCCATCTTTTTTGGGCATCATTACATCAAAAATACATAAATCATATTTTTGGCGTTTAAATGCTTTTAACCCTTCTTCTCCATCTTTACAAAGCTTTGTTTCATAGCCAAGCATTTCAAGGTAATCCTGCAAAACCAAACTTAAATTAGGATCGTCCTCAACTAATAATAGTTTAATATTTTTGCTCATAATTACCCTCCTTTATTGATGGGACAAAAGGTAAAAATAACTCAAATGAACTTCCATTACCCAAGTCTGACTTAACTTTTATGGTGCCACCATGAGCTTCGATCATGGTTTTTACATAATACAATCCAATACCGAATCCTTTAACATCATGGATGTTTCCGGTAGGGACTCTAAATAACTTCTTAAAAATATGCTTTTGATGTTCTGTGCTAATTCCAACACCATTATCAGCTATAATTATTATAACACCTTCTTTCACTTTTTTTGTAGAAATGGAGATTTCCGGATTTTGGGCTGAATATTTCTTTGCGTTATCCAATAAGTTTGAAATAATATTCATGACATGTTCACAGTCGGCCACAATCATTGATGGCTTTGCATTTAAGTCAATCTTTATCTTACCTTTTTGTTCTTTAAGTCCGAGTCTGAAATTATCAGAAACCTTACTAATCACTTTATGAATATCCATTTCCTTAGGCTTTATCTTCGTATCTTCCTTGTCTAGTATGGATATTTGTAATACCTGCTCAACCTGATTCTGCAAGCGTGCATTTTCGTCATAAATAATGTGTGCATATTTTTGAGTTCTGTATCCCGACTCGTACACATTCGGTCGTAACAACATTTCACTTGCTAATGAAATAGTAGATATCGGTGTTTTAAACTCATGTGTCATATTATTTACAAAATCAGTTTTAATTTCTGAAAGGCGTTTTTGGCGGAACATTGTAATTACCGTGTACCAAAAACTAATTATTACGATTATGATAAAGATTGCTGATAGTGCCAACCATCCTATCATGTTCAATAATATCTGATTGGTTTGGTTTGGAAAATATACCCCGAGATAGTATTCTTCCGATTCACATAAGCAATTTAATGATACATTATGCTGCGAATCCATAATTTCTTGCTTGTATTCATCGAAGGTACCCATTAAAAACTCACTCGAGCCTCTGTCATAAACTGCATATTCATTTTTTTCCATAACCAACATACAACCTAATTCGCTTTCCATCATGCTATGAAGCCTATTCTTATCGATAATCTTAGTAATTTCTGTTTTTTTCACAAAACATTCTGGATTCTCTACCATCATTAGCAGTGTAGAATCGGTATAATCATTTAATAGCTGATTAACGACACTCTTTAATGCAACCCGAACACTATTATCAAATTGCTCTTCTTTAAAACCTACTGCTTTTTTCACCCAATATAATTGCGTAATTACAATTCCGACCATGGATATGGAGGCAATAATAACAATAAAATTAAACAGGTTCTTTTTCATTTTTGATATCTTGTGCGGGTACTTCTGTTAGTTTACTATCTGGTTTTGTGTAGCAAAGATACAATTTAACACCTCTTTCGAAATTGTAATTAACAATTCGTTAACAGTTTTTAACAGACGTTTAACAAAAAAGGTAGTTTTAACATCTATATTTGTTTTTGAAAATTATTACTAATCTATTAAATATTTAAATTATGAAAAAAATTATTTTGAGTTTAGCAGTTGTAGCCTTTATAGCTGTTGGAACTGTTTCTGTTAATGCATCCACATTAATTCAGGATCCAGTAAAGAAAGAAGAGAAGAAAGCCACTAAAGTAGCCGACAATAAGGAATGTTATTCAACAGCCGAGAAAGAAGGGAAGAAAGCCACTAAAGCAGCCGACAATAAGGAATGTTATTCAACAGCCAAAACATGCTGTGATAAAGAATCTGGTGACATCAAAAAAACTACAAAAAAGAAAAAGAAATCATAATCCATCAGATTTCATAAGTTAAATAGGGTCAAAACTAAGTTAACGGAGTATAAGAACTTCTGTAACTTAGTATTGACAATGCCTAACAAATATTTCAAACGTTCAAGAGTTTCTGCATCAAAAATCAGGCAATTATTAACGTTATTTAGCCTTAAATGAAGCTCCCCGTCGCAAGCGGACAGGGTATCATGATGGACTCTATTTTATTTCGCCCCAAGGGGCGGAGAATATAACCCACAAGATTCTGGAAATCGAAGAATCACTTCGCCTAATTAATTTTGTTTCACAAAATAAAAGTCTCACTGCTTTAAAGGAATGCGAATTTAAATACAATTATAGAAAAGAAAATTTATATAAATTATTGTTGAGAATTATTAAATTTTAGAACGCATAATTAGTTTTGACCCATTTAAATAATATGATAACTGTAGAAACCATCTATTCAGGAGAATTGAGAACTCAGGCTCACCATTCTCAATCGGGTAATAAAATAATAACTGATGCCCCGCTTGATAATCAGGGGAAAGGTGAAGCCTTTTCACCCACAGATCTTGTAGCAACCGCTTTAGGTAGCTGCATGATAACCATTGTTGGAATTGCAGCCCGAAATCATGGTTTCGATATTGATGGAACCCAACTGAAGATCACCAAGATTATGGCTTCTGATCCGAGAAGAATTGCTGAAATAAAGATTGATTTCACTTTTCCAAAGGATAATTATTCAGAGAAAGAAAAGAAGATTATAGAGAACTCAGCCCGATCCTGTCCTGTTGCCAAAAGTTTACATCCCAACTTAGAACAAACGCTCAGTTTTATTTATTAAATACATGGTTGAAAATCTAGAAATTGGATTACGTGCTTCCAACAATATTATTGTTCAACATACTGACTCGGCAACTGCTTTTGGATCAGGCTTGGTGGATGTTTATGCCACCCCGGCCATGATTGCCTTAATGGAAAAAACAGCCCTCGAATGCGTTACGCCAATACTTCCTGATGGGTTTACCACCGTTGGGATAGAGATTTGCATTCATCGTATTAAAGCAACCACCATTGAGAAGAAAGTGAGTTGTACTGCTGAGTTTGTTGAAATTGATCGAGAAAAACTAGTGTTTGAAGTAAGCAGCAAAGATGAAGAAGGAGAAATCGGATTTGGAAAACACACCCGATTTATTATTGAACAAGAAAAGTTTATGGCAAAATTATCTTAAAAAATCTCAAATTTTAATTTTAAAGGACCGATCATCAATGGCACGCATGGTAGCCAAAATCCCATCTAAATGATCATATTCGTGCTGAATTAATTCGGATAAATCTCCCTCCAGCATCCATGTCTTTTCTTTCCAATTCATATCCCAAAAGCTCAACTTTACCTTTTTTGATCGCTCCACTCTTACCAATAAATTCGGGAAACATAAGCAATCGTCCCACACAATTATTTTCTTTTCGCTAAACTCAGATAAGACCGGGTTAATCAAAACAATAGGCTTGTTTATATTTAGATAAATAAACCTTTTCAACACTCCAATTTGTGGTGCAGCCACTGCACGTCCGGCACCATACAATGCTCTGAATTTCATCAATGCCTCATGCAAAATTTCAATATCAGTCTCTAAACTTTCCAGTTCGGATGGCTCCACCGCCACGGAAACTTTATACAATCGGGGGTCACCTAATTTTAGGATCTTTTTAAAACTCATCATTTCTTATTTTTCGTATCAATGATGATGGTCACCGGGCCTTCATTAATCAACGAAATATCCATTCTGGCTCCAAACTCCCCAGTCTGAACAGGCTTGTTCAAATCAAATGAAAGTTGTTTCACAAATTGGTCGTAAAGCGGAACTGCAATCCCGGGCTTGGCAGCATAAATATAAGATGGCCGATTCCCTTTTTTAGTACTGGCGTGTAGCGTAAATTGACTTACCACCATTGCCTCTCCTTTTACATCCACGATGCTTAGATTCATCACTCCTTCCGCATCATCAAATATTCGCAATTGCATGATTTTTCGCGAAAGCCATTCTATATCCTCACCGGTATCAGCATTTTCGATACCCAGTAAAATCATGAGGCCATTATTAATTCGCGATTTAATTTCACCTTCAATGGAAACTGATGCTTCCGAAACTCTTTGTATAACTGCTCTCATCTTTTAATGATTGTGATACCAAATTTACTAAAATTGTCCGATTAAGAAATGCAGCAAAATTCCAGTCACCAGACACAAGATTAAAGGGTTTAGACTTACAGCAATCGCACAATGAAACACTTGAGCAATCAATCTATTTATTAACTTTGTTTTAAATCAAAAGAAATGACTAAGCTAAGCGTTAATATTAATAAAATAGCTACTATCCGAAATGCCCGCGGCGGCGATCAACCGAATGTTTTAAAAGCGGCCATTGATTGCGAACGATTTGGTGCCCAAGGTATAACCGTTCACCCCCGTTCTGACGAGCGCCATATTCGGTATCAGGATACGCAAGATATTAAACCTGCCATTGGTGTTGAATTTAATATTGAAGGAAACCCTGTACCTTCATTCATTGATTTGGTACTCGAGGTAAAACCCCATCAGGTTACCCTGGTTCCTGATTCCCCCGATGCCATTACCTCCAATGCCGGATGGGATACCATAAAAAATGAATGCTTTTTAAAAGAGGTAATTGCTGAATTTAAAACTCATGGGATTCGTACTTCCATTTTCATCGAGACGAATGAGAAAATGATTTTAAATGCCGTAAAAACCGGAGCAGATCGCATTGAATTGTATACTGAAAGTTATGCCGATAATTTCCATAAAAATAAAGAAACAGCCATAAACCCATTTATAGCTGCGGCAAAACTTGCCAATGAAATTGGCTTGGGGATTAATGCCGGACATGATTTAAATCTGGACAATCTAAATTATTTTGCAAAAAATATTCCCGGTTTATTAGAAGTTTCCATCGGGCATGCCTTAATCAGCGATGCCTTGTATTTGGGACTGGAAAATACGATTCAGATGTATTTACGAAAATTAAAGGCTAATTGATTTCTTTTAAAGTTAGATACAATCCCCCTTCGATGAAAAATATTGATGAATATTTTCGATAACATCAAAGTAAAGAGTAAAAAATATAGGAAATTGACTAGGTTTGCTAAAAACACAAATAATTGAAAATCAACAACTAATTTTTACGTTAGTTGGAATCTATAATGAATAAATCCGACTCACATAACAGAGGACATAATATCCATTTCCGTATTTGGATTCACATTTATTGCGGTGGCTGCTTCATTAACAGCTTATTTAGTAACCCAATTTATTGATGTGCAATTATTTCATTTCTGGAAAAAACTCACCAATGGAAAACATTTGTGGTTACGAAATAATACTTCTACTTTTAGCTCTCAGTTTATTGACACTTTTACAGTATTAATTCTGCTCTGCAGTTTTGGAGTTATCGAATGGAAATTGCTTGGAATATTATTACCCATCGGGTGTTTATTCAACGTAATGGTCGCCTTATTGGATACGCCAATCATATATTTTATTTAAGAGGCGTTTCAAAATGATTAATACCCACGACGAACTTCAATTTTAAATTCATTCATGAAACTATTTTATCGATCATTTGGAGAAGGACAACCGATTATAATTCTACACGGATTGTTTGGGCTATCTGATAACTGGATAACTTTTGGTAAAAAGCTGGCGCAAAATGGATATCAGGTATTTATTCCTGACCAGCGTAATCATGGGCAATCGCCACATAGTCCTCACTTTAATTATTTGTCTTTAACCGATGATATCTATGAATTTATTGAAGAACATGATTTGGATGAACCTGTATTATTAGGACATTCTATGGGTGGAAAAGTCAGCGCTCGCTTTGCGTTGGAAAATCCTGAATTGGTAAAAAAAGTAGTAATCGTCGACATGAGTTTACGTGCTTATCTCAATCGAAAATCCCACACACAAATTATCGATGGAATGAGGCGGGTTAACTTTGAAATGCTTACCTCACGCAAAGAGGTAGATATGTTATTAACTGAGCGAATTCCTGATTTTCGTATCCGGAAATTCATCATGAAAAATCTATATTGGAAAGATAAAACCTCTCTTGGATGGCGAATTAATTTTGAAGCGATTTGCGACAATATGGACGAATTATTTGATGGAATTGATACCATCGATCGATTTGATAAGCCTGCCTTATTTATTAAGGGTGGATTGTCAGATTATATTTTGGAGGAAGATATTCCCACAATAAAATACAACTTCCCATCTTCAAAAATTATCACCATAGAAAACACCTCACATTGGGTTCATGCAGAAGCACCTGCAGTATTTTCAGAGCATGTTTTTAATTTTTTAAATGAAGACTAATTTGAGAAATGAAGCTCCTCGCTGCAAGCGGACGGGGTATCATGATGGATTCTATTTTATTTCGCCCCAAGGAGCGGAGAATATCACTTCGCTTAATTAATTTTGTTTCAAAAAATCAAAGTCTCACTGGTTTAACTTTCCATTTCAATTTCCCGCTTTTTATAAACACGGTTAGATATCCGAATACTTAATTCATACAATCCAAATAATGGAATTACAACCAAAATTTGGCTGAATACATCAGGAGGGGTAATTATGGCGGAAAGGGTGAGCAGAATAACCAGCATATATTTCCGGTTTCTCTTCATAAAAACAGGTGTTATTATTCCAACTTTTGTCAGGAAATAAACAAAAATAGGTAGCTCAAAAGCCAGTCCTACTGAAAATGTAACTGAGACAACAGTACTAATATAAGAACTCAATGATACATTATTTTGAACAAAGTCACTCACCTGATAAGTCCCCAAAAAATTTATCGTTAGCGGAACAATTAAAAAATAACTAAAGAGAACTCCAGTTAGAAACAGTATGGAACTCACCACAACAGCACCCACTGAATGTCTCCTTTCTTTGCTATGCAAAGCAGGATTTATGAAACTCCATATCTCCCAAACAATGTATGGAAATGCAACAATAACTCCTACTACCATTGAAATGTACATATGAGTCATAAACTGGCCTGACATTTTTATATTAATAATCTTTAACGATAAATTATCAATACATAATGATGGCAAGGATAAAAACTCTGACACTTGACATAGCAAACGATTGGTAATAAAATTTGAATCTTTTGGTGCCAGAATAATTACATCAAAAATGATTACACGGTTTATAAAAGCTACAATTGCTAAAATAATTATGGCAATGAAGGAACGGACGATGTGCCAACGTAGTTCTTCAAGATGTTCCCAAAAGGACATTTCTTTTTCCGTATCTTTTACTTTTATCTTATTGGAGCTAACTTCTGGCATAAAGAGTTTCGAACTTTGTAATGTTGAATGTTATGCAAAGATGAAGAAAAATAGTTACATGAGCAGTAATGTTGCAGAATAAACGTATAAAAAAAAATCCTCCTCTTTTGGGGAAGATCCGTATCAAATGAAGCTCCCCGCTGCAAGCGGACGGGCTATCATGGTGGATTCTATTTTATTTCGCCCCAAGGGGCGGAGAATATAACTTCGCCTAATTAATTTTGTTCCACAAAATCAAAGTCTCACTGATTAATTTAGGAATTCAATATATTAAGAAGTAAAAGAATTGCAAGTTTATGCTCTTTTAATAACTCTTAATCGTTGATAACTTTTCAGTTTAGAAGATTTAATAGTATTAATAGAAACATTAAGTTCATCAGCAATTTGAGGATTAGCCATTCCACTTAGGCTTAATTCTATTATTATTTTACTTTTTTTAGGAAGGGTTTCAATAGCTTGATAAAGTACACGATGGGTTTCCTGTTCAGTCAATATATCTTTAAAAAATGGCTCTGTATCAAACTGCTTTAAACTGTGATAATTATCTTTAATCTTTGCATGCTTAACATAATTAAGACATCTATTTCTGGTCAATGTATATAAGTATGCTTTCACATTATCATAAATCTGGAGTGTTTTATTGTTTTCATATACTTTCAGAAACACATCCTGACAAATCTTCAGCAACTTCTAAATCAATCACATATTTTTGTGCAAAAACAACTAAAGCAGGATAAAAGCTTTCAAAAAATTCATCGAAAACTAAATCCTCCTTTTTTATAATTGGGATAATTTTATTAGACTTAGCCATATTGTTTTCTCTCCGTATCAGATTGTAGGTCTACAAAAATATTATTTAGTCAAACCCTAAAAAGCCTGATTTTTTGAGAGTGTGACTTTTGAAAAAATATTAGTTTCCAAGAATTTATAATTTGAAATAGGTCAAAAAGAATTTGCTCTTTAATTCTATTGAGCATTTTTTTTAAATTAAACCCGATTCCCGCTAAGATTGTATTTAATTGGTCGCTCAGTAGCTATTATTTCTGGCGAGAATGTAGCAGTCACCATTATATCGTTCGTATAATCATTCAATTCTTCTTCGGGAAATAGAATAATTCTAGTAGACTCAGGGGTTTTTAATTTAATGTTCATAGCTGAATAATGTTTTGATCAATATTAGTTAATTCTAAAAATCGACAAAAGAAGTTCCCTTCTCAAACTAATTTATATTGTTGCTAAATAGAAAACCCCCGAGCCGTTGACCAAAACGTAAGCTATGCTTATAAGAGAGTATCTCTACTCTGGT
>PIVJ01000796.1 GCA_003353955.1 Bacteroidota bacterium
GCAAAGCGAAGTTAATAAATTTGATTTACAAGAAAATATGTAATTAGATAAGGCAAGAATCATCTCCAACTTAGAGGATGCCCTTCTTGCTTACGAAGGCAATCGTTATGATGATCTATAATTTGATTAATATCAACCAGTTTACCATCTTAAAATCAAAATGCGCTATACAACATACAGGGTGAAGTACTGATAAACAGTTAGTTGGATATGAAAAGCAAAGTGCATTTATGGCTCATACTAATTAGTAATCGGTATCACTTAACCCAACTTGCAAATTTTTCAACAACAAAAAAACATCAATTTTCTAATCGTCTGATACTCAAGGGGTGGTTAAAATTACTTTCTTTTTTTTAAATAGGTATATTACAGATAGTCAAGGCAATAGCGTTTTTGTAAGTCATATGTGGTGACCCAATGGCTTGTTTTGTATTTCAAATATTTGTATATTTGTTGGATGTTTATACGCGCAGTACAAAAAAAGGACAAGAACAAATCCAAATCATATACCTACTATAGGCTAACACACTCATATAGAATTGGCAAGAAAGTTCGCCAAAGTGTTGTGTTAAACCTTGGGAAGCTTGAGAATGTTGACAAGGCAGAACATAAGTCATTGGCCAACAGGATTAAGGAATTGATTACCGGAGCTGAGAACACTTTATT
>PIVJ01000200.1 GCA_003353955.1 Bacteroidota bacterium
ATACAAGCGAAAAGAATTAAACAATTAGAAGCTGAAGGGTACTATGTTATCAAGCTTATTAAGACTAATAAGAATGGTATACCTGATCTTGTTGCTATACCTCCTAACTGTGGGGTTATATTTTCAGAAGTAAAAAAGCCAAAGGGCAGGGTGTCTGCCTTACAAGAATTTAGATTAAAAGAATTAGAAAAACATGGAGTCAGAACAGAAATATATAGAGGATGAATTTGAATTGGACGAGTACTTTCTAAAACAAATGCATACATTTGAATTGGATGTAAAAAATAAAATAGCATCTAAAATAGATGAGCTAATAGGGTTAAAAAGCACAGCTGGAAAAATACAAAGCATAGCTGGTTATATTAATTTAAAAAAAGATATTGATATATTTTTTGTTTTAGATTACTATAGAGAAGCTGATTGCGCTCCTACTGTACTAATAGACGTTAACGAAATAGAAGTAGACAGATACCTAGACTATATAAACTCTAATAAATATATTAAATGAAAAATTCAGAAAAATTAATAATAGAAGCTGTAGAGTCAGCAACTGGGGTTTTGGATATAATGAAAAAGACTAGAAAAAGAGAGCATGTTGATGCCAGACGAATAGCTTACATGATATTAAGGGAAACACAGTTTTACACGTTTGAAAAAATAGGTGAATTGTTTAATAGAAATCATGCAACTGTATTGTTTGGAATTAGATCAGGTCAATCACTTATAGATTTTGACCCAAAGTTTAAAGAAAACTATTTACAATGCCTTGCTGAGATCAGGACTATAAACACTGAAAAAGAACAGATAAGACAAAAAATATTAGATTTAAAAAGAAAGTTATTAACACTAGAAAAAATAGAAAATGGATTATAAATTTGAAGACATACAGAAGGTAATAGACTTTAAAAGTTGGGCAGATAAAAAGAAGATTGATGAGCTTCTTAGAATTGATTGTACGATGTACACTAACCTGGGACTAGATAGTTTAAAGAAAGATCGTGAAGAAACAAAAAGAAGATCAAAAATCATTTACAAAGCTATATCTAAGATAGATGAGGCTTTTGGTAAAAGCTTAATATACCAAATGGATAGTTAATAACTATTTTGTTTTTTATTGTTTTTTTATGTTAAATTTAGGAAACAATTATAAAATGGCAATACAAATACACAACCATAATTCCATAAATTTTATAAATCTTTTAATGGAAAGAATAAATTCACTTAGTGATGATATTTACGAATCACTAATGGATGAAGATACTGAATCTCTAAAGTCCTCAATAAAAGAGTTGCAAATAGTTTTACGAGAAACACAAAAAACAACTGAAGATGAGTACTAATAAAGACGCAGGATACAGACCAAGACTTACTGATGAAGAAAGTGAAATGGTAAAAAACCATAGAGCATTAAAAATAGAATGCGAAACCAACGGAATACCAATGAGCGATGTAAATCATTATTGGTATAAGGGTAAAAGCTTCTCTCTTCATGTGAAAAATAATGGAGTAAGTCTTGACAAAGTGAGACAGGACATAATCAAGGCTATGAATAGTCATTCTCCTTCATATCCTAAAATAAAAAGAACTAAGTCAGAGACTGGTCACTTATTAGTTATAGATCCTGCTGATATACACATAGGGAAGCTTGCAACGAGCTTTGAGACAGGGGAGGACTACAACTCTCAGATAGCAGTAAAAAGGGTTAAGAAAGGCGTAAATGGAATTTTACAAAAATCAAATGGATTTAATATAGATAAGATTCTTTTTGTTGGTGGTAACGATATACTTCATATAGACGAACCTCATCGAAAAACTACTGCAGGAACACCTCAAGATACTGATGGGATGTGGTATGAAAACTTTATGACTGCTAAAAAACTTTACATAGATGTTCTAGAGACATTGATGTCTGTAGCTGATGTTCATTTTGTATACAATCCTAGTAACCACGATTATATATCTGGATTTATGTTATCCGATTCTATACAGTCTTGGTTTAGGAAGTCTAAGAATATAACATTTGATTGTAGTATAGCTCATAGAAAGGGATTTAAGTATGGTCAAAATTTAATTGGAACTACACATGGAGATGGAGCAAAGCTCGCTGACCTTCCATTAATAATGGCTAATGAGTTTTCAAGAGAATGGGCTGATACAAAACATAGATATGTTTATACTCACCACATACACCATAAAAGTTCAAAAGACTATCATGGAATTACAGTTGAATCATTGAGGTCTCCAAGCGGATCAGATTCCTGGCATCATAGAAAAGGATATGGAGTTGGGGGCATAAAAGCAGTAGAAGGTTTTATACATTCAAAAGACCATGGTCAAGTAGCAAGGTTAACTCATATCTTTTAATTATGAAAGATAAATATTTTACAAAAATATTTGCATGGATAATTATATTGATAGTAACTTATTTTATTTGGTCTAGTGTTTATACATGGATATTTTAATGATTAAAAAAGAATGGCACTTTATGGATAAGGCTAAACAAAGAAAACAAACTCCAGTTTATACAGGAGTATTAATGTATTTCCCAGATGCTATAAAAGAAATAGCACAATGCAGTTATGCAGGACAACAACAACATAACCCTGACCTTCCGTTAAATTGGGATAGAGATAAGTCAGGAGACGAATTAGACGCTCTTACAAGGCACTTAATGGAATGTGGCACTGTAGATTCCGATGGAGTTAGACACTCTGCTAAAGTCGCTTGGAGAGCTTTAGCAAACCT
>PIVJ01000075.1 GCA_003353955.1 Bacteroidota bacterium
GATATACTTAAAGCTTTATTAAGAATTGGAAAAAAATCTTTTCCGGCATATTCTTTACCATATTGCTTTACAGCTTCGCGAACAGTATTATAAGCAGTTACAGCTACTTTGCCTGGTAATCCAGATCCAGTTAATATACCTTGAAAAGTGCTTGTGCCTATGCGATCAAGTCTTTTTTCAAAATCTTTATATTTAGCTATTTTTTCTTTTTCAGTTAAATTATCATCTTCATCAGACATAAACGAAGAATAAAAACCTTGTTGCAATCCATAAAATAAAGTACTTTGTACAAAAGCATAATAAGCTAATTTAGAAGTATTGGCTTTCATATCTCCTCTACCATTAACTAAATCTAAGGCTGCTTTCTTTTGTAACCTTGACATTTGAAATGGAGTATTATTAAATGAAAATACTAACCTACCCATCAAACCTGTTTGAATATTAGATACTCTATCCATCTGTGATGATTGTTGACTTTCTTGGGTTAAATCTAAAAAATCTTCAAAAGCTTTGTTTTCTGCTTCAGATTTACTAAGACCATCTTTAATATAAGTCTTCATTCTATTCATATAAAAAGGAGTACCACCTGTAACAATAGCAAAACTATCTGCCATTTGTGTAGGCTTAAATCCAACCCTAACCATAGTATCCCAAAGTCCTTGAAGATTAGTTCTACCACCCGCATTAATAGCTTTTGCCATTTCCGCTTCCTCTACGTTTATTCTTAAACCGGTTCTTCTATCTTTTAGAGCGTCAGAGCTCCATATTTTTTTAGCTGTTTCAAAAAATAATTTAGGATTTTCAGCTATAACTTTACCTATTGCAACTGGATTGTTATCTGTCCAGTTAACGTAGTTAGCCGCAGATATGGTTTGTAAAGCTGCAGATCTCATATTTAAGAACATAATAGTAGCTACCGATCCATTAACATAATTTAAAGCTTTATTAAAAGATTCATTAGTGCTTTCCGGTCTTGATTTGCCTTTAGACATTCTTTCAAGCATTTGTTTAAGATTATAAACATACTTGCCTCCAAATCTAGCTTCTAATTTATTTAAGTTTTCTTTAGTAAACATTGCGTCCACGTTAGCTTGCCAAGGAGCTAAAAAATCTGATCTTACTCCATCGGTTGCGTAAGTAAATAAATCATACTGAACATTGCTTCTAAACCAATTAGCAGAAGGCTCTGGATATTGTTCTGAAGTTTTTGTTATTTTCATAATACCCTTAGCGTAAGCTTGAAGTCTTGGCGAATTATGAACTGCTCCTGCTAATTGAGCTATTTCTACTTCTGATATACCTGGTATATCTTTACCTAGTCTACTCCATATATATACCCTAACCGCCTGATCAATATTATAACCTAATTTTTCAACTCTTTTAACTGACGCAATTTCCGCTTTGTTATTACCAAGCTCTTTCATTTGATTTTCTAAAGCTTTGTAGTCAACAACTAAATTCATTCGATAAACACTTAAAGCGTTTTCGGCTCTAGTATAAGGTCTAAGAATGTTCTCTTTAATAAATTCCATGTCTTTATTACCTTGTTTGCCTTTTCCGTAAACCTTGTATAATAAACCTTGGAAATCTTCAGCGTTAGAAGGTAAAAATAAATCTTCCCTTCTTTTTTTGCCCTCCATGAAAGCTTTAGAATCCGAAACTTCAGTATCAGCTTTTGCTCCGCCTTTGCGTTCAATCATTTCAGCAAGTACTTTAGGCAAAAATAATTCAGGAGAATTAGCTTCTAACTCTTCCATTCTGGTTTTATATTCTTTATCTCCTTCAAATCTTACTTCACCTGTTTTTTCATCAGTTATCTGAAGTCTTTTTTTATCTATTTTACTTTCTAATTGATCCAGTTGTTGCTTGGTAGAAAGGTTATCAGCCTCCTCCATTTTACCTGATTTAAAAAGTTTTGCATTGTTTTTAAAAGCACTAGGCTCAGCTTTTATGATCGCAGCGTTTAAATTAGCTGCTGTGTCTGATATAAGCTCTTCTAACGCACTTTTCCTGGTAGTTATATCATATATTCTAGATAGTGCATCTAGGTCCTTAGATGTTAGTTTCCCATCTATCATTTTCTTTACTCTTATAGCATCTTTTTTAGTAGGCTTAGCCGTAGCTGCTATCATTTTTTTATAGCTAGGCAAAGATCTTACAGCTCCAATTCGACTGTCCGCTATTACCTGATATCTTTCAGATCCATATAAACTATTATATCCAGAGGTTAATGCTTTAACAACTTCAGGGTTTGGCAAATCACCTTTTATGAAAGCGTCCATAACCCTAACACCAAATTTTTGCTTAGGATCTA
Organism: Bacteroidota bacterium; assembly: GCA_003353955.1. Lineage (GTDB taxonomy): Bacteria > Bacteroidota > Bacteroidia > Bacteroidales. The sequence goes on from PIVJ01000075.1 coordinate 2,315, forward strand.
AATGTTCGTTTTTAGCAGTAGCTCTACTTTTTATGTTTTTGTATTTTATTTCTTTATTATCTTCAGTATATTCTTTTATTTCTTTTTTTGTTAATTTTTTGTTAGTAACAGGATCAAAAGCTGTAGGCGTAATTATAGTAGGAGAAGATTCTCCTGTAAACGCAAAATATCTTTGAGAAGAAAAAGCTCTAAAACCTACTCCATCGTTATTTAAAAGTGTTGAAGCAAGCAAGTCTGCAACCTTTGCTTTCTGTAATTTGCTATCAAAATTAAACATTTCTCCAAAGGTTAAAAGCGAAGCATTTAATAAAGCATCTTTGAATTTAATATCTTTAATCGCAGATTTTCCTTCAGGGGTTTCAGCATATTTATCTAAAAGTTTAATTCTTCTATTTATAGCTGCTATTTCTGTTTCTTTGGGTTTTTTAGGTAATTCTTGTATTCTGTCAAATTCATTAATAAAAGCATCAATATTACGATTAAAAGTGTTGGTTTGAAAATTTCCGCTTATATCTTTTTTTCCTTCAGCATTTAGACCAACTAAAGATGTTTCAATTAATAAATCTTCAACTTTTTTCCAAGCTGCCTTTAATTCCGGAGAGGCTTCTATTTCAGAAAGTGCTTTAGAATTTGCTTTTACTTTTTTTATTATACTTTCATATTCTTCGGCATTAACTTTTTTGTCTTTAATGTTTATATCTGGACGACTGGTAAATCCAAACAAATTAGGCAAAAGTCTTTTTAAATTACTGGTCAGACTAGTTGATGCACCAACCACAACTTCGGAAGCTAGTTTTTCAAACGTAGCCATTGCTTCACCTAAGACTTCTCTTTCCTGCTGGGTTCTATCGGACATTGCTTTATTAGGATCTGTAAGAATTCCTTTAATATTCATTGGATCCCCGACGCCTTGATTTCTTAACTTTGTACCTTCTTTTTGAATTTCAACAAGGCCAAAACCATTGACTCTAGAAATTATATCTGCTAAAAATTCAAAGTCAGAAGGGCTATCTTTTTTAAGCTTTTTAAGATCTAATTCTTCACCAGGAGTAAATAAACCTACCCATCTTTTTTGAATATCTTCTAATTTTTTTCCTGAAGTTTCCGAATACTCTACTAGCGCAGCAGAAGCCATTCCTCCATCTTTGATTCCCCTATCAACTGCTTTTTGAAATAAAGCCACATAAGCATCTTCTAATTCGTTTCCAACAGCTCTTTGGTTATTTTCTAATTGCTTTCTAAGTTCAGCATCAACAGTTACTTCCATAACTCTATCAAATCCTAACTCCCTAGAAAGTGCTTCTAATAACGATGTTCTTCTAAGCTGCAAATCTGGACTGTCTTTTCCTGTAAAATACTTTCTCCATTCTGCTAAAGTTATATTTTTCTTAAGAAACAACGGAGCTCCTGCTGCTGTTTTAGCCCTTATTTGTTTTCCGTCAGGGCCAACTAAAGGTTCTTTAAACTCTGGAAATCTTTTGTTTATAGCTCTTTGACTTAAATAAGTTTTAAATAACGGAAATGATCTATCAATAAAACCTTGATACTCTGTGGTGCCTAACTCTCCAGCATCTTTAGACATTTCTTCATACATTCCTTTTTCAACAGTAAGCCCTAAATCAGTTTTTAATGTTTTATCTTTTACAAATTTAGGTGGATTATCCATCAATTTGCTATACACATTAAATTCTTCTTGAGCCTTAGATTTTTCAGCTTCTGTAGCTTTAGGAGCTCTGAGTCTTTGGAAGGCATCTGATTTAAGCTTTTTTATAATCTTTAATACAATGGGCTTAGCGGATCTAGCCCCAAGCATTATTTCTTGTTTGCCGTTAGGATATGTTACTCTAGCTTTGTTATCCTCTAACATAACTATATTAAATCTTCCAGCGGGACCGGCATCGATGTTTCCTATAAATTTAGCGTCTAGGTCTTTTATAGGTTTCTTAAGCATTTCATTAACCACATTGCTAACCGTATTTTTAGTTTTTTCGGATAAACCAAGCATGCTTTCTGCTGACTTTCTAGTTCTTTGTACTTTTTGAACAGGTGAAGAAGTATCTACAAACCCTTGCTCTGATACTGGAATATCCAGCTCACCTTCAGCCTGCAGCTTATCAACTTTTTGAGCATCAAAAGAAACATTTTTAAATATACCTTCGTATTTAGGCATTTTAAAAACACCTATTAATTGATTAGTTAAATTACCTAAAATATACGACGTAATAGTTGCTTGCTTAACTTCACCTTTAGCCATTCCATACAAACGATCAAATCTTTCTGTACCAGATGTTTCTCTTAAGTTTCGATTTTTAAATTCAACAGCTGCATCTTCTTTAGAAAGGTTATTTTCTTTAACATAATCTATAAACCTTTGTCCCTCTACATAAGCATTAACAGCTTTTGGTATTGCTTCATAAATTAAATCAGCTACAATATCATATTTAGTATCTGAGTTGATATTAAGATCTTTAGCTTTTAAGTAAGAATCCATAGTTTTATTGGCTATATCTTGGAATTTAAGCCCAATATTAAATCCTATAGATGTATTGTCTTGCCCTTCGGCTTTCATTTTTTCAAATTCAGCATTTATTTTAGCTAAGTTTTTGTTTTTAAAATCTTCTGTAACCTCTTTCATGCTACTAGATTTCATAACTTCTTCAACGCCTTTTTCTATACTCTCTACTTTTTTACCTGTAGGAATATCTACTAATTCTAAATTTTTAATATCAGTAGCTAATAAATTGTAAGTATCAAACTTACTCCTCCAGTTATTAGCTCTTTTACCTCCATTACTTAGTTGATCAAAAAACGCAAGAACATCACTAGCTCTATTTAAGTTATTTTCATTTAAGTTTATACGATCTGCAAGGTCACCTTTTTTCATTCCAAGGTTTTCCATTACAGTGCTAGCCGAGTTTTTTAAATCGCTTATAACGCCCACGTCAACAAGTTTTTCTTGATACTTAGGATTGTTAAACATTTCAGTTAGATATGATATATACTCGTCTGCTCTTCCTCGTTCGTCTTTGTCCGCGTGTTTTTTATCTATCCACTCACTTAATTCTAAAGCTTCTCCTTCTAAATTAAACTTTATATCTTTTAATTTAGTAGATACATCAGCTTCTATTATTTTTCTTAATCCTATAGCCAATTCAGGATTAGAGGTTATAAGCTTATTAACAATAGCGTGGTTAATTTCATGCTCGGTAACACCCGCTTTAAACTCACTTAAATTTATTATAATTTCATTTGACTTTGGAAGAAATAACCCTTTATCTCCTTCAAGACCTTGATCTACGATTTTATATTTAAAATCATTGCCTAGTACATTGGATTTACCTACATTTTCCAATGTTTTATTAACAACCGATCTTACTCTAGTAATAGACTGATCATACTTATCTATAACAGCTCTAGCTTGCGCTGCTTCTGTAAAATCGTTGTTTCTTTTGTTAGGATCTGTACTTAACCAGTTTTGAGCGGCATCTCGTTGAGTTCTAATCTGAGACATGTCCAAATTGTTATATCCTTTGTCAGCCATAGCTAAAACGCCTTCAGTTTGATAATACTTATCCAAAGTATTATTGTACTCAACTTCAGTCATTTTACCTTTGTTTTGAGCTCTTAAGGCACTTTCTAATTCTAGTTTGCCTCTATATTGATTGTTAAAATTTCTAACGGTCGATATTGCTCTAATATCTTTAGGTCTCATGTGAGTAACCCCTATAGCAGAAAATACAGCGGCATTAACAAAGTACCTTTCTAAAACGTCTACATCGTTGCCATCAGCATCTTCTACAAAACTTTTCTTAAGTAAGCTAAGTAAATCTTTATCGGTAGTAGCTGCTTTGTACATATCTTCAACAACTAACGCAACCTCTGAAGATGTAGCGCCACCAATTCCGCCTCCTACAACCTTATTAAATATAGGGTTTATTACAGCTTGGTTTCTATAACTTAATACTTTAGGACTTAATTTAAAAGGCAACGCTCTAAATCCTGCACCACCTAATGCAAAACCAGCTCCAGCCCCAGTTGCAGATTCACCACCGGTTACTGCTTTAAATTTAGCTTCTTCAACTATAGCATCAAACACTAAGCCTTTTGCTTTATTTAAAGTACTCCCACTTCTTTTTAATTGGTTTATTCTATTAGCCCAAGTAATAGCTTTCCAACCATTAGCAGTTTGCACCATTGTTTTAGCAGTTCCTAAAACGCCTCCGGTTATTGCATTAGCTACAGCGAACTTAGCTAATTCAGGCACAAAATAACCAACACCTTCTGCAACTTGCATTCCAAAAGTTCTTTCAAAATTCTTTTTTTGAGCTTCAGTTGTTTCTATACCTAAATCGGAAAATACATTTTCTGTAACATCTAATAAATCTCTCTGTGTTTGAGGGTAAATATCTTCAATAACGTCACCAAAAGTAGCTTTTAAAGCTGTTTTTTCAAATTGTGAAAATAAACCAGTACCCTTTTTTTCAACAGATCCAGGATCAATGTCATACAAATACACTTCATCTAAAGCTTGTTGTCTGATATTAATAGCTCTACGGCGATTGTTATAATTATCAAACATATCGTTGCTAATGCTCTGAGCTAACTTTTCATTTTTACCAACAACCACATCAAATATTTCTAAGTCTGTGCCCGCATTTCTAAGCTTCATTAGTTGTTCAAAAGTATACTCTCGTTGTACGCCGTCTCCTCTGCCAGGCTTTGAAACTAATGTTACTTTATTTTGTAATTCTTCATTAAGTTCTTGAATTTCAATAGTATTTCCTATCCATGAAGATTTTAGTTTTTCTTTAGTAGTAGGTAAAGATTTTATTAAATCTTTTACTTGACCAGAATAATCAGCCGTTTCTTTGCCTTCTAACTCATATTGAATAAGTTCTGGTTGTGTTAATTGTTTTCCAGTGTTGATATCTGAAATACCCGTAGCTCCTTTTTTATAATTATCTCTAGCAATAGCCTTCTTTTCTTCCAGATCTATTATATTTTGAGCATTAGCCATTCTTTGCTTATAATCTTCACCTTCAAATATTTTATCAGCATTTGCAAGATTTTGCCTAGCAACTATAAGCTCTTGCTGAGGCTTAGTCATTTTATCAAATCTATTGTTGATAGATGTAGCCACAAAAGCATCTGGATCTTTTAGTTTTTTAGCGGCTATACTGCTTTTATTATTTCTTTCGGTTATTTCAGCTTGCTTTAAATCATTAACGATATTAAAAGCTATTGCATCTATTTGATCGCTATCTAAATACTTTTCAGATCCTAAGGGCTGCCTTCCAAAATAATCATTAATAGCTTCAGAGGTTAGCATGGTTAGCTTACCCTCTTTATCCATTTCACTTATATTTTGGCCAGATAATTTGTCTTCCAACTGAAACACGTCTCTTTCTACAAAAGTTTTGCCAATCATTTTAGCAATTCCCGCTTGAGATTTTGTTTTTTGTTTAACTTCTTCTGGTAAGCTAGCAAACTCTATAGTTTCTGATCCTTCTATAACAGCTAAATCATCACCTTCAAGAGGCTCTAGTGATTCCAAAGAACCATCTTCCGATGGCAATTCCATATCTTGCGCAGGCAATGTTTCCGACACTACATCTGCGCTCTTTGCAGCATCTGGAAGAAAACCCGGTTTTCCTATTATGTTTTCTTCTTTAACTTCTTCCTCACTTTTTACTGTGGAGCTATCATCCGATATTAATTCTATACTAAGATTATTAGCTTCCGCTTCATCTAAACCAATGACTCTTTCTTCATAGCTATTAAAAACTACTTCAACCCCGTCTATTAAGTATTTGTACATATTATTTTATTTTATTTTTTTCTTTTTTAATAACTCTTTTGCTAAATCATCTGCTTGTGAGTGAGATAATTTAAATTTTTCTTTTAAAAGATCAGTCAATGTATTCCTATTAACTACTGGATTATCACTATTTATAGTAAAAATCTTTTCTTTATATATCTTTTCAGTGCTATCAGCAGCTAATTCGTCCATCGCGGTTTGATCTAGTTCGTCGGTTTGCATTGCTATATTGCCAGAGTTGGTTATACTAAATTCTTCAGTTAAACTCAATGCGCTTTTAATAGCTTTAGCAAAGTCAGCTTCGGTTTTATTTGAGGCATCAAAGTTTTTACGAATAGTATTTATCGCACGTCTTCTATCTATTTGTTTCTCAGTAGCTTTATTATAAGTTATTTTAGTAGGATTTCCTATTGGGGTGTCAATATAATACTCTATTAAATCATCTTCTCCCTCTTCTCCTTTAATACGTCTTTCCTTAACACCGCTATCTGCTTTAAAAAGACCTATTTGAGCCGTTTTTATTAAATCAGTCCTTTTATTTGGGTTGTCTTGATATGTTTTTGGATCAATGTTAAGATCCTTTAGGTACAAAGCTTGCTCTTGCTTATCTATAAATGAATCTATATAAGAGGCCATATCTAGTTGGCTTTTAAAGTTGACAGCATCAACTTCAGCTGTGTTTAACATTTGTCTATCAACAGTAAATTCAAGATTACCATCCCTGTATGTCTCAACAGAGGATACTCCTTGTTTTACTTTAGCATTTGTGCCTCCGTCAGCATTGTATAGTTGAGTATTTAAAAGTTCAGATTGTACAACAGCGGCATTAGTTTCTTTTTTTATAACAAGGTTGTTTGATTTATTAAGAAATTCTTCTTGCGTCATTGTGAAAGCCTGGTCACCTCCTTTAACTGTTACATTAAATTTGTTATTCTCACCTTTACTAAAATCTATTGAATAATTAGGAATTCCCCCTATTGCGTTGAATATTGTAGAAGCTTGTGCGCTACTAGCCGTTCCATCGAACTCTCTAAAAGTATACCTTCCTGTTTGAAAAGCATTAGGATCATTACTATAGAGTTCCCTAGCGTTGGAAGCTGTTGCAATATATGATTCAGCAAAAGTATTCGCATCAGCTAATCGTTGCACTAAGTCGGCCCTACGTTTAGAAAGCATGGGGTCTTTGTTTTTATTTATTTGTTGATCAATATCAATAGAATTTATTTGTTCTAAAAAATATTGAGCATTGGGTATCATAAAATTCCGAAGGTTTTCGGGTCCTTCTTTTAATTTAGCATTAAATTTAGTTGCATCTATAGACATTTCATTAGCTAAGCCAATATAAATATCGTTTCTTCTTTCATTTTCTTTTTTTAATACTTCTTCTCGTCTTTTTTCTTCAGCGCCAAATACAGAAATACCTTGTGCTAATGTGCCTGAAGCTTTCTCAATAGCTTGAGAAACAATTAAGCCGGACTTATCGTCTATTATCCTTGGATTTTTATAACTCATTTTTTATATTTTATTATTATTTATCCGTTTTTTGGACGTTCATCAAGAGGTATGAATTGGTTGAAATTAAAGTTAGTTGGATAATCATCCGGTGCATTGTTGCTATTAAGTGCTCCTGACTGTAAAAGCGCAGATCCCATGTTAGTTGCCCCGCCTATCATACTGCCAATAGCTCCTTGTTCCGCTGAATTTGCATTTGCTATATTAACATTTGCCTGATCTACTCCAGCTTGCATTCTATCTAATGTTGCTAGGTCTCTGCTTTCTTGAGCGTTGTACTGAAAAGCTTTACCTTGAGCTTGAGCGCTTTGAACTCTACCTCCTTCTGATATTTGTATTCGCTGCAACCTAGCCTGTTCAGCCATGTATTGTTGCTGCAGTCTAGCTTCTCCTTGCGCCGCTAATTGTTCGTTTTTAGCTTCTTGCATTTGTATATTTGCTGAAACTTCTTTTTTACTTCGTTTAGCAGCTTGAGCTAATGCAGTAGCTCCTCCGGCGCTCGCTCCTGTGGCTTGTAGCACGTCTAATGTATTTGCTAGAGCAATATCTGTTTGTTCCATTTGGATCTCCGCAGCGCTTGTAGCAACGCCCAAGCTAGCAAAAGGATTACTTAAGTTGCCTGATAAATCAGTAGCCATATCTGCCAAAGAGGTTACTCCAGAATAAGGATTTATAACATCTTGTCTCTTAGATTCAAAAATTTCAATTTCACGATTGATCCTCTTTTGTTCTCTTTCTGCATCGCCCCTAGCTTCTTCTGCTCTTCTTCTTTGCATAATACCTCCAACTATACTTACTGTTGCCCCTATTCCTGCGGCTATTACTACTACTCCTGCCATGTGTTTTCTTTTTTATTATATTCTTCCATTGTTATTGAAAAAAAATTATTTTCTACTTCTTTTATATTTTTTATGTTATTGGGATTAGCTATTATATTTATCCAAACGCAATCCTCAACACAAGTAATTAGTCTTTTAGTTCCTTTTATAGAATGTGACCAGCAAGGAGCTATGTGTTCTACAATTTCATCATCTGCTTGTACAATTACTTTACCCGAAAGCAGAAACCAAAAATGATTAGTATGGTGCATTGCACTTATTACTAAAGCACCTTTTTTTAATATCATTTGTCGCATATAGAGTCCATCGGAAAAGTGATTAGTAATAGGAAATTCATCTACATTTACTAAGCTTTTACCATCTCCGTATATACCTTCTTCATTGTTATTATCTATTAAACTATTTTGTAACACTTCCAATTGTTTAATAAAATTTGTTGATAACTCTGTACTCATTTAATTTAATTTAAGATGACTGCACAAATCCTGTGCTTACTGCAAATAATTCTTTTTTAGCATTGTTAGCATTGTTTACTTCCATTTTTACTTCTCCAAAGAAACCTTTAACTCCCGACGACGATCTACCAAATACTACCTCTCCACTTTGTGACGATGTATCATTAACCAAATCCGCAAAGTATTTGTCTTCTTTTAATTTAAAACTATTAACTAATAATGCGTTTTGCATTTGTTCTAGTGTAGTAGCAAATACAGCTTCTGTTACAGGTAAAGTTTTATCGGTGTTAGTATTAAAGCTAACCATTCTCCAACCAGTATCTCCTTCATAGTTAATTGTTTGAAAGTTTTTAACCATCGAAGGTGCTCCGTTGAATACAAATGTAACATTTGAATTGTATGTAGTTCCGTAAAATACTCCTCTAGCAGTTGTATTAGGA
>PIVJ01000797.1 GCA_003353955.1 Bacteroidota bacterium
CCGCTATCCATACGGAAAAACTCCGTACCTGCCATATCAAAATGGATAATATCATCACCTGGTCCTACTTCCACGCTGGTATTCCCATCTACATCGGCAATAATTCGGGCTGTATCAGCATATATAGCGTGGTTTACGGAATCTGCGAATAGCGCATATTGTGCCGTATCAGCATGGACTGCATGATCTGCTAAAACTGCGGAATCTGCCAGTAGCGCGTATTGTGCCGTATCAGCATGAATGGCATGATCTGCTAAAACTGCGGAATCTGCCAGTAGCGCATATTGTGCCGTATCAGCATGGACTGCGTGATCTGCTAAAACTGCGGAATCTGCCAGTAGCGCGTATTGTGCCGTATCAGCATGGATGGCGTGATCTGCTAAAACTGCGGAATCTGCGAATAGCGCGTATTGAGCCGTATCAGCATGGATGGCGTGATCTGCTAAAACTGCGGAATCTGCCAGTAGCGCGTATTGTGCCGTATCAGCATGGACTGCATGATCTGCTAAAACTGCGGAATCTGCCAGTAGCGCATATTGTGCCGTATTGCTCCAACTTGCCAAGCCACTTGCATCAGAGGTTAATACGTAACCTGCTTGCGGGTTTCCACCTTCAATTTTAAGGGTTCCTGAAACTTCTAAGTCTCCGTTTATACGCAATGAGT
>PIVJ01000798.1 GCA_003353955.1 Bacteroidota bacterium
GGGCGAATTTGCAGCCAAACTCAGTTAAAAGCAGCTCGCGTTCAACGTCCGATTCCAGCAATTACGAGGATGATCTGAGGTATGTTTCGGCGGGATCGAGTCAGGATAATATGTAGATGATAAGAATGAACGGGATTAACATGGCAGAGGTAAATCAAGTGTCCATAGGGCCTATATTCTGCATAGATCTTCGAACGACGGCACACGCCGTCGGTAGCGGCGCGGACACGGCCATCGCTGTCCTGAATGTAGGTCACACGGGCAAATCGGATAACTGCGCATGCGCTTTCCTCCCATATAAGGGAAAAATCAATAGTTTCTGATACTTTGTTGCATGGCTAAGCCAGATCAAACGAATAATTCGAGCGACTTCGGGGACGTTCGGAGCCTCGACCACAGTTGACGTCATAAAACCCGACAGTAACGTTTTCGAGTGGGCGCGGCCAGAGGGTTGAAGAGAATGCTCCCAGAGGCCCATATCAGAGTAGGTGAGTTGAATTAGCAGTGCAAATGTTTTATTTGCATACTATAGTCATATTCATGACCACAAGCGGCCACTATTTTCTAGATCTTTAAAGGTAAACTCAGTGACATTCGTGGACATGGACATTTGATATTCAATATTATTGTTCAATTAAGAAGCCCGAGGTTGCTTAAATGCG
>PIVJ01000201.1 GCA_003353955.1 Bacteroidota bacterium
GACAAGCCGAAAACTGTTATTTCGCAATACACCCCCTTAAAATTGGCCCGGTGCCAAAAAAATTCAGAAACGTCATCTTTGGGTCAGGGTTGACCAACATGCAAAGTATCAGGATCCTACATCAAACAGGGTGGATTTCTATAGCAGGACAAAATTGTGTCCAGAAGAAAGTATAATAACTAGAAAAGAGAAGTTTCAGAGAAACTTCAAGACTCGGCTTGGACAGACTGCAGGGTAGGGGTTTGTATGCAGGTTGCCCTAGACAGACAAATTAGACAGTATAGAAGAAGTGACTTCAGGAAACCAGAAAGACTTTTCCCACTCAAATGGGCCTAGTAGCAGACGCGTATGCCTCTAGTTCAAAATTACCATTAATTAATGTCCAGTTAACCAATTAGATTTTAAAATTTTGTTTCTTTTGCAAAAAAGTGAGCAATAATAAAGGTATTTTCATGATTACAGTGGATTTACTTGATATGATGCAACTTCCTGTCATTATTACATCACTTCCAGTCTCCTGAACTGATGTCTGGTTTTTATGATGCAACTTCCTGCCATTATTACATCATTTCTGGTGATGAATAGGTTTTTCAATGTTAGCGATAATATAGGTTTTTCAAAATTACTATTAATGAATGTCCATTTAACCAATTAGATTTTTTAATTTTGCTTCTTTTGCAAAAAAGTGAGCAATAATAAAGGTATTTTCATGATTACAGTGGATTTACTTGATATGATGCAACTTCCTGTCATTATTACATCACTTCCGGTCTCCTGAACTGATGTCTGGTTTTTATGATGCAACTTCCTGCCATTATTACATAATTTCTGGTGATGAATAGGTTTTTCAATGTGAGCGATAATATAGGTTTTTCCAAATAACTGTTAATTAATGTCCAGCTAACCAAATAATTTTTTTAATTTTGCTGCTATTGCAAAAAAGTGAGCAATAATAAAGGTATTTTCATGACTACAGTGGATTTAGTTGATATGATGCAATTTCCGGTCATTATTACATCACTTCCGGTCTCCTTAGCTAACTTCCGGTTGATATGATGCAACTTCCTGTCATTATTACATCACTTCCGGTCCCAGGCACTTGCTTCCAGTTTATATGATGCAACTTCCTATCATTATTACATCATTTCCGGTCTCCTGGACTCACTTCCTGTTTATATGATGCAACTTCCTGTCATTATTACACCACTTCCGGTCTCCTGGGTTCACTTCCAGTTTATATGATGCAACTTCCTGCCATCATTACATCACTTCCGGTCTACTAGAGTAACTTCCGGTTTCTATGATGCAACTTCCTGTCATTATTACATAACTTCTGGTTTCCTGAACTGACTCAGGCATGGATCAGCACTCTGCTGGGTGGCATGGCATGGGTTAGCACTCTGTTGGTGCAAGGGCATGAGTCAGCTCTCAGCTGGGTGCTGGGGCATGTGTTAGCCCTCTGCTGGATGCGAAGGCATGAGTCAGCACTCAGCTGGGTGCTGAGGCATGTGTCAGCCCTCTGCTGGATGCCATGGCATTGATCAACACTCAGCTTGGTGCTGAAGCATGGGTTACCACTCTAGTGAATGCAGACTTGGGGAATCCCCTCAAATGGGAATTCCACCTCATTGCATCACATATGCTAATGCACCATGTGACCATTAATATGTTAATGTGGCATCACATGACAAATATCTGAAATATGTTACATCAGAAAATATGTGTTGAGGATTCAGATGCTGTGAATCTAATGATGGTCTGGGCAACATTTTTTGGGCCTCATAACCATTAAAATATGCCCAGCAATTACGCTGTTATGGCCAAAATGTTATCTACTCAGAAAAAGACAAATAACATTTAAAACAAACAATTATAGTGTGTTAAATCTGATGAGTAAATAATTTATTTGGTTTCACCTAGTGTGTTCCAGCATTTCCCCATCACAAGACCAAATGGTTTGTCACTATGAAACTTGACTGATAATATTACATCAGCTTTTACAGCTTAGTTTATACAATAAAAACAGTTTATACAATAAAAACTTTCTGGAGTTTTGCCAAAGTGGGGAAATATTTCATCATCTTTCATGCAGTATATTGATCACAAGTGCTAGACTCTATTTGCAGGTTACACAGTTTGTAAAATTGAGTCACTTTCATGGAGTATATTAATGAATCACATTTGCACTTGTAACTTGTATCAGTCAATGTGTTCCACTGGAGGGAGGGGAGGGGGCCACCCACCATTATCTCTTTCGAAAGATATTCTTAATAAAGTGAGGCTATGGTCACTGTTCTCAGTCCTTAAAGGGACACCCCTGACACTTTCATTCAGACCAATTGCATAAACTACTTAAATTTGTAAATAAACCATTTTCATTTGACTAAAATAAAGATGCCACCATGAGATGACCCACACAGTGCCTTTAGGGGTCGGTAATTATTTACAGGGGGGGTGGGATTGGTGTTTGGGGGATCGCCAAAAAAACCCCAGGCCTTAGGGGGGGGGGGTCTTGAAAAAAAAAACATGCCTTTGGGGGGGGGTCCATTTATTTTTGCCAAACTTGAAGATTTGTCCTTCTATTATGCCTCAAATCACCTTATTTAGCATCAAATATTTCAAAATTTTCCTGGGGCAAGCCCCAGGGACCACTTTCTATATAACATTTTATACTGTCTTTGTTGACATTCGTGTGCGTATGTTTCCAGAAATTGGCGGTAAAAGTAGAATCTCCCGGGG
>PIVJ01000799.1 GCA_003353955.1 Bacteroidota bacterium
TGGGCGAGTTTTGAGCGATTTGGAGCAAAAAAAAATTTTGCCAATGGGCCAACACCGGGCTCCGGGAGACTGCCAAAATTTCGGGGGGTCAAAAAATTTCAAAAATTTAAAAGTGCCCCAAAGTGGTTTAAAATGATGCAAAAGGATAGAATAAACAAAGTTTGAACGGCCAAACGCGAAAACAAGCTACAAAATGAAGTAAAAAAAAACATCCAATATTTTTACGGATAGAGGGTTAAGTTGTTAAAATTGGGTCTCCAGCCATTTGTAAAGGGTTTGAAAATGTTCGGGTTCGTAGGGGGGGTGACTTGGTGGGGGGATTAGGTGGGGGATCGGCAGTATTCTATTAGCAGTTTGTTTTGGGTGGGGGGTCGGAGGGGGGGGATGGGTTTGGTGGGCAAATTTTTTTTCAGAAAATTTTTCCTTTCAGGGTCGGAGGGGGGGTCCAAACCGCTGCAACCTTGAGGGGGGGGGGTCACAAGGTCAAAAAATCGGGAAAAATTTTTTTGGCCTAAAAATGCCTAAAAACGCCTTAGAATTCATTTTGGGCGAGTTTTGAGCGATTTGGAGCAAAAAAAAATTTTGCCACTGGGCCCACACCGGGCTCCGGGAGACTGCCGAAAAAAAAAAATTGACCTAAATTTTTTTTCTCAAGCCATTTG
>PIVJ01000800.1 GCA_003353955.1 Bacteroidota bacterium
TAAATACCTGAGTCATAAATTGGCCAAGGGAATGTCGATCAACAGGTTAAGGCACCAAAATATCACCTCTGAATTTGCGATTGTTTTGATCGCAAATTAGACAGGTTACTGAGTTCTGAAGATTGGCTCTAGAGCAGTCACTGAGGAAGATTCCTGGTTCAGGTTCAAAACGTATCGATTGCGTAACCGTAAGTCAAACAGCATTTTAAAATGATTCAAGATGGCAAGTGGGCGCACGCTATTTGCGGACGTTACTCCAATGTGCATTTTTAAACTACCGTCATTCCCGCGAACGCGGGAACCCAGAAAAAATAGCACGCATTTATGCGTACATCATCTTGCCACAGCCCCGCCAATAATCGCCAATGAAATACCTCTACTCTATCGTTATAACGCATAAATCCTGTAAACTAACGGCCGAATTTACACAAAATAGAATCATGGATGATAAAGCAACCTGCAGTTTATATGCTTGCGAGTAAGCGAAATGGCAGCATCAACTCAACGAACATGATGGTTTTACCCGCAAGTATTCAATTCATCAATTAGTGTGGTATGAGCTTTGTGAGCAAATGAGTGATGCAATTAAACGAGAAAAGCAACTTAAGAAGTGGAGGCGTGTCTGGAAACTTGAGTTAATCGAAGAAAAGAACCCGGATTGG
>PIVJ01000202.1 GCA_003353955.1 Bacteroidota bacterium
TGGAAGATGTTGTAATGATATACCAACTGAGGCACCCCATGTAATCCCAAGGGTCAGGGTATTCCAGTGAGGAAGGCCCGAAGTTGGGAAATTTAACATGCAACCCTATGGGAGTGTGATTTAGTATGCTGATACCTTGAAGAGCAGTACATATAACATATGTGGCCAAAGTTTGGACCATTATAATAAAGGGCATAACAAAATGACTTGAAATATATAGTCCTTGAAAGTTTGCTGATGGTGCTTTTCTTGGTAACACCCACAAAATGCATTTGCCCTCATTGTTCAATATGTGAGGGGGTCAGGGTTGAACAACCCTCCCATATATTATCATAATGACACCTTTTTACAATACATTTAGCATTAATCTAACAAGCAGTTATTCTCTCACATCATACTAGCATCACTAGAAAATCTGATGAATAATATTTTTTTTATGGAGCATAATTCATGAAGTTGCAAAAAGTACAATATACTCCAAAAATGGCACTTCTGAGGCACCACTTTTGTCCCAATTAATCCTAAAAAGCTTAAGGCAGGGGTCAACTGTCTATGTATTTGCATTCTTCAGTGAAGTATCTTCAACTTATATGGAGTATCAGATTACACACCTCCTTCAAGGTATCAACATACTAAATAGACCGGAAGGTCCTCTGTCTTTTATAGTTCCTACTAAAAACCAGTGAATTATGACCTAATAGTGTGAAATGATATCCTAATTGTGTCACTAGTGCTAATTGTATTAAGATGATTATTGTTGCCTGCAGGAGTGTGGTACACAGTCTTTATTTTACAATCACTGTAATAATCCCATGGCGTAGGAATACATTGGAACTTGTTGGGCTTGACCAACCGTGCCATTTCAGGTACCTCCCATGTGGACAATTGAGGGAACCCAAGGGGGGTACATTCAAGGCTTCCTAGCAAAAAATTGAAATGGTAATGAATATGTTTTGTGGTTTCTAATTGGAAGATGTTGTAATGATATACCAACAGAGGCACCCCATGTAATCCCAAGGGTCAGGGTATTCCAGTGAGGAAGGCCCGAAGTTAGGAAATTTAACATGTAACCCTATGGGAGTGTGATTTAGTATGCTGATACCTTGAAGAGCAGTACATGTAAAATATGTGGTCACAGTTTGGACCATTATAGTAAAGGGCATAACAAAATGACTTGAAATATATAGTCCTTGAAAGTTTGCTGATGGTGCTTTTCTTGGTAACACCCACAAAATGCCTTTGCCATCATTGTTCAATATGTGAGGGGGTCAGGGTTGAATAACCCTTCCATATATTATCATAATGACACCTTTTTACAATACATTTAGCATTAATCTAACAAGCAGTTATTCTGTCACATCATACTAGCATCACTGGAAAATCTGATAAATAATTATTTTTTATGGAGCATAATTCATGAAGTTGCAAAAAGTACAACATACTCCAAAAATGGCACTTCTGAGGCACCACTTTTGTGCCAATTATTCATAAAAAGCTTAAGGCAGGGGTCAACAGTCTATGTATTTGCATGCCTCAATGAACAATCTTCAACTTGTATGGGGTATCAGATTACACACCTCCTTCAAGGTATCAGCATACTAAATAGACCGGAAGGTCCTCGGTCTTTTATAGTTCCTACTAAAAACCAGTGAATTATGGCCTAATAGTGTGAAATGATATCCTAATTGTGTCTCTAGTGCTAATTTAATTATGATGATTATTGTTGCCTGCAGGAGTGTGGTATACTATCTTCATTTTACAATCACTGTAATAATGCCATGGCGTAGGAATACATTGGAACTTGTTGGGCTTCACCAACCATGCAATTTCAGGTACCTCCCAGGTGGAGAATTGAGGAAACCCAAGGGGGGTACATTCAAGGCTTCCTAGCAAAAAATTGAAATGGTAATGAATATGTTTTGGGGTTTCTAATTGGAAGATGTTGTAATGATATACCAACTGAGGCATGCCATGTAATCCCAAGGGTCAGGGTATTCCAGTGAGGAAGGCCCGAAGTTGGGAAATTTAACATGTAACCCTATGGGAGTGTGATTTAGTATGCTGATACCTTAAAGAGCAGTACATGTAAAATATGTGATCAAAGTTTGGACCATTATAGTAAAGGGCATAACAAAATGACTTGAAATATATAGTCCGTGAGAGGTTGCTGATGGTGCTTTTCTTGGTAACACCCACAAAATGCATCTGCCATCATTGTTCAATATGTGAGGGGGTCAGGGTTGAATAACCCTTCCATATATTATCATAATGACACATTTTTACAATACATTTAGCATTAATCTAACAAGCAGTTATTCTGGCACATCATACTAGCATCATTGGAATATCTGATGAATAATTATTTTTTATGGAGCATAATTCATGAAGTTGCAAAAAGTACTACATACTCCAAAAATGGCACTTCTGAGGCACTACTTTTGTGCCAATTATTCATAAAAAACTTAAGGCAGGGGTCAACAGTCTATGTATTTGCATGCCTCAATGAATAATCTTCAACTTGTATGGGTATCAGATTACACACCTCCTTCAAGGTATCAGCATACTAAATAGACCGGAAGGTCCTCGGTCTTTTATAGTTCCTTCTAAAAACCAGTGAATTATGGCCTAATAGTGTGAAATGATATCCTAATTGTGTCACTAGTGCTAATTTAATTAAGATGATTATTGTTGCCTGCAGGAGTGTGGTACACTGTCTTTATTTTACAATCA
>PIVJ01000801.1 GCA_003353955.1 Bacteroidota bacterium
CAACTGAAATGATGAAATGATATGCAATGATCACCTGCTATCTTGTGACTGTTATTATTAGTTAATTGACATAAATTGTTCTTGTTCATAGAAACAACATTGCTGAGATTTATTAATATTCTTTATCTTCAGTAATAAAAGAGTATTATTATTACAATTGCCTTTGAAAGCAACAAATCTGAAAAGAATGAATTAATTTTTAAACAAAGATTTTAATAATTTGTTTATGAGAAATTTATTAACAAAATGTGCATAAGACTACATACCCCTGCGGTTTGCCCCCTTCTGTGTGTAATGTGGCCGGCTAGGAAGGCGAAACGCTGCTGAATTGTGAGTTCAAGATCAGTGAGCTTGACCTTGGAGGCAGGATCCCCTGACTTGCCCTCCAGCTTCTTGGCATTCTTGGCATACCGGTCACGCTGGTGACGGAACCAAGACAGGATCTGGATGCCTGTAAATGCACAAATAAAAAAAGCATAATTATATTATTAATAAATCATATCATAAAATTTGAAATATGAGCAGCATTCTGCCGTAGGGGTCCTATTTTTGATACTTTATTATTTTATACAGGTTGATTTCTCTATTGTAATAAAATTACAGATTAATTTCTATATTGTTATAAATTTAAAATGTTGTTTCTCTATTCAGAAATTACAG
>PIVJ01000802.1 GCA_003353955.1 Bacteroidota bacterium
TCACTTCCTGTCTACTGGATTCACTTCCGGTCATCAGGACATCACTTCCGGTCTGCTGGAGTTACTTCCGGTCATTATGACTATCACTTCTGGTCATCATGACATCACTTCCGGTCATTATGACATCACTTCCGGTCTGCTGGAGTTACTTCTGGTCATTATGACATCACTTCCGGTCATCATGACATCACTTCCGGTCATTATGATATCACTTCCGGTCTGCTGGAGTCACTTCCGGTCATTATGATATCAGTTCCAGTCATTATGACATCATTTCTTATGATATCACTTCCGGTCATTATGACATCATTTCCGGCCAGTATGGGATCACTTCATGTTTAATGGAGTCACTTCCAGTCATTAGGACATCACCTCCGGTCTGCTGGAGTTACTTCCGGTCACTTCCGGTCATTATGACATCACTTCCCCTGGCTTTTTGTTATTATGAGGTCACTTCCTGTCATCAGGAGTCACTTCCTGTTAACAGCAGACCATTTTCGGTCACTATGGTATCACTTCCTGGTCTTCTGGAGTCATTTACAGTTGAAAATAGGCTACTTCCTGTTATTATGAGGTCACTTCCTGTTTCCAAGAGTCACTTCCTGTTTACAGTAGAGTACTTCCGGTTACAATAGAGCACTTCTGGTCACTATGACATC
>PIVJ01000803.1 GCA_003353955.1 Bacteroidota bacterium
AAAGAGCTTTTAAAAGAAGTCGTTGCACTTGATAAAAAACTGAAAGACCTTGACGAAACAGTCGGACAAAATCAAAGAAGTGTCGGAGATTACAAAAAAGCTGTTGAAGGGTTAAAAGATTCTATAAAAACAGGGTTTAAAGCTGGTCCTCTTTTGGCAATAGGTGCAATTTTCGCTGCAATTGGTTCGGCTTTTGGAGATACAAGAGAAGGTGCTTTGGCTTTACAAATTCAATTATCAAAATTTACCGAAAGTCTAAAAGTTTTTGTTCAAAGTCTTATTAATTCAGGCGAAGGAATTGGTGATATTTATGACGGTGTTGTTAATAAATTTGAAAGCGTTGGAGTATCGGCAGAGCTTACAAAGAAAAAAATTGAAAGAGCGCTTTCTTTTGATAGTGATGAAATAAAAACTCTTTCTGCTGAAATTGAAGTGCTTGAGAAAGAATTAATAAGACTTGACGAGCCTTTAATTACTCAAGGAATCGAAAAAATTAAAAAAGCATTTGAGGGAAATATCGAAACCACATCAAACGCAATCACAGAACAAGAAAAGTTTCTTCAATTACAATTAAAAACTACAATATCAATATCAGAACAAGAAAAAGCATTAGCTGGACTTGCTGAACAAAGACAAATATTACAAGACATTTCGGATGA
>PIVJ01000804.1 GCA_003353955.1 Bacteroidota bacterium
TAACGGTTAATTAATTTATAAGCTGTAGGACGGGAAATCCCAAATCCTTTACATAATTCTGTGATGGTGTATTTTTCTGATAGCCATTCACAGATAAATTCTACTTTTTGTTCCATAGTGGTCGTTTCTATCCAAGGCATAGCAATTTGTTTTTTATCACAAATTACTACTTTGAAAAGTGTAAACTATGTCCCTTTAACTTTGTAAAGGATGTCCCTTTACCGTACCCTCATATGCCTAACGTTGAGTGTATGCGTAGTGGCAGACTTCGAAGCTACTTACTATCAAACCGAAATGGTGTTGATATGAAAAACAAACCTTAACCCAACTTGCAAATTTTTCAACAACAAAAAAAACATCAATTTCTAATCACCTGATATTCAGGGGGTGGTTAAAATTATTTTCTTTTTTTAAATAGATATATTACAGATAGTCAAGGCAATAGCGTTTTTGCAAATCATATGTGGTGACCCAAAGGCTTGTTTTGTGTTTTAAATATTTGTATGTTTGTTGGATGTTTATACGCGCAGTACAAAAAATGGACAAGAACAAATCCAAATCATATACCTACTATAGGCTAACACACTCATATAGAATTGGCAACAAAGTTCGCCAAAGTGTTGTGTTAAACCTTGGGAAGCTTGAGAATGTTGACAAGG
>PIVJ01000805.1 GCA_003353955.1 Bacteroidota bacterium
CAATGGCCCTCAAACCTCTGCTGCCATTGGAACAATAATTGGCCGTGCCTGTGAACCAGGTAGTGAGTTGGCAACACATAAATGGCTGCAAGAACGATCTGGTCTTGGTGAACTGATTGGTTTTGATTTCAACAATCTCAGCCTGTATGGCTTTTACAATGTCTCTGATCTGCTGCTCAAAAAGAAAGCGGCCATCGAACACCATTTATACGAACAGGAGCGGAATCTCTTTGGGCTCCAGGAAACAATAACACTTTATGATTTGACCAACACCTATTTTGAGGGCCAGAGTAAGGCGAACGCTAATGCCGCCAACGGTCATTCCAAGGAGAAGCGTTCTGACTGTCCTCTGGTCACTCTGGCGCTAGTGCTTGACTCCAGTGGTTTCCCTCGACGCAGCCATGTGTATGAAGGCAATGTGGCTGAATCGAAAACACTGTCTGAGATGCTCCATGATCTTGAAAAAGGCGGAGTCGTCACAAGTAGGAAACCAACAGTAGTCATGGATGCAGGTATTGCTACAGAGGATAATATCGATTGGCTGAAAGATCATGAATATCCATATCTAGTTGTGAGCAAAAAGAAGCACAGGGAATTTGATAAAGCAGCATCGGTTGTTGTTAAAGATGATGATGAGTGTACTGTCAGAGTACAGA
>PIVJ01000806.1 GCA_003353955.1 Bacteroidota bacterium
ACGCAGAATCTCCAGGATCCATCCTTCTTGCGCACCAAGAGGACAGGGAATGCCCATGGACTATCGCATTCCTCTATCTGTCCTGTCTTCGTAAGGTCTTCGATCATTCCTTTGAGTACCGGTCGTTGCACGATGGGTAGGCGTCGCTTCCTCATCTTGATCGGCGGGGAATCGCCGGTGTTGATCACGTGCGTAGTCACATCTGTCTGTCCCATATGAGCAAGGTCCTCGACGAACATGTCCTGAAACTCCCGAAGGAGTTGGGCTACCCTCCCGGTCTCTTCCGTGTTGAGACTCTTCGGCAATTGATTCAGCATCTTTAGGATATGCGGGGGTAGGCCACAGTTCGTATCCTCGAGGGGATACTCGGTCGCTTCATACGTGGTGACAGGACAGTCCTTGTGAAACAATCCGACGTCTTCTTCGTCCACCGTCATGGCACAGTTGATGGTCCCTAGACTCTCACCCTTGGGAATGTAGGAGGTGGTATCGCTGGTATTAGTCACCGTCAGCTCCACCTCACTCCCTGTCGAAGCTACGAGACAGTATGGTATCAACGTCTCTCTCTTGCTCCGATCCGTGTAGTTCACGTTGGGCGAGAAAGTCCGAAATGGGGGCGGTTGATCACAATCCGACTCCCGAAGCTTGACTTTCAG
>PIVJ01000807.1 GCA_003353955.1 Bacteroidota bacterium
AAGTTACCACCACCATCTAGTGCACCTGTACCAGCATTAAAACCGTCTTTAAAAGTTAAGCCTCCAGCTACTAAACTATCTACATAAGATTTAGAAGCAGCATCAGTTCCAGCGCTTGGCGTGGTTGGTACAGTAACTTGTCCACCGAAACTTGATTGACCAGTTCCAGAAACTGTTAATTCTCCACCAACTGTAAGATCATTTGTTATTGTAACGTCATCTTGCAAATCAAGAGTTACGCTTCCGTTATTTCCAGTGGATTCAGTAACTTTAACAGTGTTACTGTTTCCATTTATTGTTACAGTAGATTTAATTCCAGAACCTGTACCACCAGCTGTTAAATTAAGAACAGCAGAGTTAGCACCTCCAGCAGCAACTGGCAGTGTATATGTTTCATTTGTGTTTGTAGGAAAAGTTACTGTTTGAATATCTACAGCTATAACGTGACCAGTTGAGTTTGTTGTTATAGTATTAACTAAATCAACTGTACCGCCATATCCTGGAGATGAAGTTGAAGTTGTATCACTCCTAGACGTTGTGTCGTGGTTTAAAACTACAGCTGATGCGGTTCCAGAATTATTTAAGTAAGTTCCAGCTGCTACAGATTCTACTATTGTTCCAGGTATACTACTTGACAATGCGTATCTTCCGTCAAG
>PIVJ01000808.1 GCA_003353955.1 Bacteroidota bacterium
ATGGCACTCTATTACAAATTACAAGTTTTTAAGGATGTTTGCACGCTTGTGCAAAAGGTGTTTTTATATACACTTGGGCAGGATATAAAACATGATGCCATAGTAAAGAAACAAGCTGAGTTATCAGGTTTAATTTATCTTAGCTGGCGATGCTAAGATCGTATTTTTAAAATGTATTATTGATAAAGGATGCTAATGTTAAACGCGAAACAGGTATTTTTCTTGAATAGAAGTATGATGTAGATTTAATTAAAAAGAAACAAAAGATGGAAGGATTTTTATAACTTTAACAGATCACATAAATCACATAGAGGCTTAAAATGAGGATATGCTAAATGATTTTATAAATATAAAAGACACCCGAAGGTAATCAATACACACCAATTATGGATGGATATGCTTAGCAAAGGTGCATATATATACTATTAGCAAACGTAAAAAAACAGCGCAATAAACATAACTAACAATAAGATATAGCTTATGAAGCACAAAAAACAAATTTTAATAACCTGCATATTGCTACTGGGAGTAGTATTTGCACACGGGCAAACCACAGCCAATACAAGCGGCGGCGAAGCATCAGGCAGTGGCGGTGCAGTAAGTTATAGCGTAGGACAAGTAGTTTACCAAACCTACAGTGGTGCAAACGGCTC
>PIVJ01000076.1 GCA_003353955.1 Bacteroidota bacterium
GGCACTATATTGATTATATAAATACTTTAATGTTCAGAATCTAGTGTTTGATTTTTTTTAAAATAGCTATAATGATTCTCAAGATAGGTAGAGAATTTATTTAAAAAAGGTGTCTAAAAAAAAACCTCTTGATTATCAAGAGGTTTTGTTAGGGCTGATGTAGTCCGTAGGGGATTCGAACCCCTGTTACCAGGATGAAAACCTGGCGTCCTGACCTGACTAGACGAACGGACCATTCGTTTTGCGTGTGCAAAATTAATACTTTTTTTATTTCATCAAAGAAATTACTGAAAAAAAAACAACGAGGAGTTTTAAAACCTTAAAAGTTCATCATATAGCCGCTGTACAGGAAGTCCCATCACATTATAAAAGGATCCTTTAATTTTTTTAATGGCAATATATCCAATCCATTCCTGAATTCCGTAAGCTCCGGCTTTGTCGTAAGGTTGAAACTTCTCGATATAGTAATTAATTTCTTTATCACTTAAAACTTTAAAAGTCACTCTTGTGCTCGCTGAAAAAAGCACTTCTTTTTTATTGGATCTTAAACAAACACCCGTAATAACCTCATGTGTTCGGTCAGAAAGTTGAGTTAAAATTTGCCTTGCATGATCGAAATCTTTGGGCTTAGACAGGATTTGATCATCAAGACAAACTATGGTGTCAGCAGTTATGAGAATATGATCTTCAGGGATTTCGTTTAATAAAAAAGCTGATGCTTTTAATTTACTCAGATAAATTGCGATTTCTGCACCTTTCAGATGAGCCGGATAATGTTCTTCCACCGATCGTTCGATGATTTTATAGTCAATACCCAAATCTTTAATCAGGGATTGCCGGCGAGGTGAAGCTGACGCTAAAATGATTTTCTTTTGAAGTGGATTGGGGCTCGTCATCTCTAAATACTTAATTGAATTAATTGAATGGAGAGCAATCCAGCAATCAATATTATTTTGCAGATATTATTCACAAATTCAAAATCTTCTTTTTTTATTGATTTTTGCAAGCGGATGATTAGGTAAATAAACATTGGTTGAATAATCAGTAATAGATACCAGAAAAGATAATCAAAATTGGTTTTCCATAAGTAAAGTTGAAAAGAGGCCACAGTTCCCATTGCGATGATAATGAGAGTGAACGATATGACTTTCGATCGTTTCAGGCCTAAAGTCTGGATTAAACTCTTATATCCATGTTTCATATCTCCTTCAACATCACGAAGATCTTTGATAATCTCTCTAATAAGGGATACCATAAAAACAAAAGCTGTTACTGCCCAAATAAACTTATTAATAATTTCAACACCTCTGATTTGATCAACAAAAAAAGATGTGTTTGCGCGTATAGCATAAAACTCAAATAACCATCCGGAAAATACTATAAGTGCAAATTTAAAGGCAACAATAAGATTGCCTAAAATAAGCATACGTTTGTATCTAGCGGAGTAATACCAGGCCATCCCAGCGAACATAAAAAAGCCAATGCCAAGTTTAATCACTCCAACTTGAAATGAAACCCAGGTAGCTAAAGCTATGCCTGACAGATTGAGAATGATGTAAATTAATCTGGCCTTATCAACACGAATTTTTGATCCGACAATTACTTTCTCCGGCCGATTTATCCTGTCAATTTCCATATCGAAGAAATCATTAATGATATAACCGGCAGCAACAAGTAATGTGATGGAAATAACGAATAAAGAAAAGTTCAATTCACTCAACATTAAATGGCCACCATTTAATGCCAGAAAAGGCTTAATCAGAAAAAATCGAATTAAGTATTGAATTAAAATCAAGGCCACTAAATTTGGCAGCCTAATAAACTTAATAAATACCTTCATGTTATTTCCCATTGATATGCATCATTGTTCATCCATTTACCTTGAACTTTTAGCACTTGTTCGATTACATCTCTAACGCAACCTTCGCCTCCTGAAGAAAGTGAAATGTAATGTGAAATTGATTTGATTTCTTCGGCGGCATCAGCAGGACAAGTAGCCACACCAACTTCTTTCATGATCTCATAATCAGGAATATCATCGCCCATATAAAGTATATTTTTTGACTCAATATTGTGTTCAGCAAGGTAATTACGATAACGTTCGATTTTATTATCAACACCCAAAAAAACATCTTCTATGTTCAATACTTTGAAACGATTTATCACCGACTCTGACCGGCCTCCTGATATTATGGCAATCCGATAACCCTTTTTTGCGGCAAGTTGCAAGGCATAACCATCCTTAACGTTTGCCGTTCTCAATGGTTCTCCGGTATTCATTAATATTACTGTTCCATTTGTAAATACGCCATCATAATCAAAGATGAACGTATTAATGTCGGCAAGTAGTTCTTTATAATTTACCATGAATTAATTATATTTTTTTTGAATTTGATTCGATAAATAGTTGTAAATTTTTTGGTATTCAGAAAAATCAGTTAGTTTTTCGATATGTTTTGACCTGGTTTTTAAATCGTTACGTTTTGCGGGTCCGGTCTGTGCTTCATCAGGTGAGATAGATTGAACTTTTTCTGCCGTCTCTCTAATCAATGGTTTAAGCAAATCGAATGAAAGCTGTTTGTCAGATAAAATTTCATTCGCAATTGAATAAAAATGATTGGTAAAATTAGATGCAAAAACGGCAGCCACATGAAGTGTTGTTCTTTGCTCATGGGTGGTAATTTGAATATTAGTTGTCAGTTTTCTTGCTAAACTTAAAAGAAGCTCCTGATTGATATTATTATTGGTCTCGATACATAATGGAACATTGTCAAAACGTATCCGCTTTTCTTTTGAAAAAGTTTGCAATGGATAAAAAGCGCCATAATTTTGGTAGTCTTCCTTAAAGATTTTGATGGAAGCAGTTCCGGAAGTATGAACGATAAATGCATTCTTGAGATGAAATCTGCTTACAAACTCATCAAGTGCGTCATCACTAATGCAAACGATATAAAGATCGGCCGAAGGATCAATTGATATGATTTCGTTGGTATACGGTGTTCCAATATTATTGGCCAGTACTTTTGTGTTTGCCAGATTGTGTCCATAAACCTGCAATATATCAAGATTTGCTGATTTTAAGGCCAGGGATAAGTGGGTAGCTACATTCCCTGTACCCAGTATTACAATCCGATGTATATCTTCAAAAATCATTTGGCTACATTAGCAGCGAAAATACGAAAATATAATCAATCTGAACTTTAGAAATCCGTTCAAATGAAGCTCCCCACCGCAAGAGTACGGGATATTATGATGGATTCTATTTTATTTCTCCCCAAGGGGCGGGAAATATCACTTCACCTAATCAATTGTGTCTCAGAAAATCAAAGTCTCACTGATTTAATGAATTGTAACTAAAGGTTCTAAATAGCTTTGATACTTTTTGCTTCTTAACAATAAAGCGAATTTTATTCACTTAAATTGCTACCTTTGTTTTGCAATATTATTACCTTACTTTGATTTAAATTTTAAGAAAATGAATAACAAATTATTATCCGATAGAATTAATAATCTTACAGAATCAGCAACGTTGAAAATGACTCAAAAGAGTCGTGAGCTAAAGGCCAAAGGATTTAATGTAATAACGCTGAGTGTTGGAGAACCTGATTTTAATACGCCTGAAAGTATCAAGGAAGCAGCAAAAGATGCCATCGATAAAAACATGACTCGTTATACACCGGTTCCGGGATATCTGGCATTGCGTGAAGCTGTAGTAAAAAAGTTTAGAAAGGATAATGACCTGGATTATACCCCTGAACAAATAGTGATATCAAATGGTGCGAAACAATCTATCGCAAATGCAATGTTATGTCTTATAAATCCGGGTGATGAAGTTATAGTCCCCTCACCTTATTGGGTATCTTATCCTGCCATTGCTCAATTAGCCGAAGGAACAGTAGTTGAGATTAAAGCCAGCAGTGATAATGATTTTAAATTTACTGCTGCGCAATTGGAGAATGTGATCACAGAAAAAAGTAAAGTTCTCATATTCTCATCTCCATGTAACCCAACCGGATCTGTTTTTTCTAAAGAAGATTTAAAAGCAATTGCTGATGTTGTTGCCAAACATAAAAACCTGTTTGTAATCGCTGATGAGATTTACGAACATATTAATTTTAAGGGAGAGCATGAAAGTATTGCCCAATTTAATAATGTTAAAGATCAGGTTATCACGGTAAATGGGGTTTCAAAAGGATTTGCAATGACCGGATGGAGAATCGGTTATTTAGGAGCACCATTATTTATTGCCAAAGCCTGTAATAAATTGCAAGGACAATATACTTCAGGTGCGTCTTCTATTGCTCAGGCTGCTGCCACAGAGGCTGCACTCACCGACGCCAGTGCTTCAGAAGAACTACAAGCAATGGTTAAAGCATTTAAAGAAAGACGTGATTTAGTAATTGGATTGCTCAAAGAGATTCCTGGAATTAAAACAAACGTACCGGATGGTGCCTTTTATGTTTTCCCTGAAGTGAGTAGTTATTTCGGAAAATCATTTAATAATTATACCATCAATAATTCAAATGATTTGTGCTTGTACATACTTGAAACTGTTTATGTGGCTTTGGTGCCAGGCGAAGCTTTTGGGAGTGAAGAATGTGTACGTATTTCGTATGCCGTTTCAACTGAACAAATTATTGAGGCAATATCCCGAATGAAGAGTGCACTTGCGAAACTAAATTAAAATTTAAGGTTCCGGTTCTCCAGAGTTTTTTATTGAAGCTGTTTAAAACTTACACAATAGAATAACTGAAAAAGCCAGTAACAGTATCCTTTCCAGTGTAATTTTTTGTTTCAAAACACATCAAAATAGCTTTAAAAGAATCTAAGCATGCATTTGTTCGCTCCACAACAAAACGACATTGATAGAGTAATTCATCAAAAACGGTATCTCCTTCATAATCATTTCCATTCCTTGTGTTTATTTTGATATTATCTATTATCTCATGTGCATAATAAAATTTACGAAAATCAGCAGTATCAAAACCTGCATCTGCATTTGAAGCCTTCCCATTTAAGTTTTTTATTGCAAAATTGTTTTTTGAGAAAGTATCTTCTCTTTATTACAGCTTGATAAAAAAAGACTAAAAACATAATACTGAAAATAATCTTTGTTGTTTTTTTCAAATATCGGAAAGCTAGCTTTCCGATATTTGATTAACCGTTGCACTTATTTGTTGTTTGAACTTAGTTATTGAATTTATAATTTCACTTCTGGTTTATGGCTATTTGAAATCCAATTTCTCCAATCCGTTTCAAGTTGGGTTACACCTCCTGTATAATTAGCGTTAAAAAAATCTATATAGTTTTGGCGTTGATTTACAGGATTTTTATACTCATTTATTAAAAGTTGTAATTGTTGTGGATACATGGAAAGCAAGTAATACATCAAAGAGTTAGATTGTGCATAAGTTTTACTTGCGTTCAATTGCCATTCTTGATTAGTCAGGTTGAAGAATGTGTTTAAATCGTAAATCGTATTTGAATTGAGCATTTGATTTATTATTGTTTCGTATTTATCGTTCACTGACACAAGATAATCACCACCCTTTTTATGAATAGTTTGAAAGACGGTTGCCAAACCTTCGTTTAAAATAATGGCACCGCCAATAATTTCTGTATTAAAAATCTTATGTGTGCCTTCGTGTAAAAAGATATTTTTAGCAATACTGGAGCTATTATTTTCATTAATCATGTACATTTTACCCGTTGATAGCGAATAAAAACCTGTATTACTAGGGCTGGTCCTATTTAATACGGTTGTCTGATATTCTTCGAAACTATACATATCAGTAAAGTATACAACATCAACGATTAATTGTGTATCTTCATAATCAAAAAAAGACACAAAATAATTATGTATGGCAGATAGCTCGTTTTCCCAAGTCGTTTTTGTTTTATGTGATATGTCTTCTTGCTGAATTTCCCAATTGAATAGCAAGGAATTGGAACCTGGTACAATACATGTAGTTTTTAAATCAGGGTCACCTATATTGGTTTCTGTTCCTTGTTCTAGTAAAGTTCCCTCAGAATCATAGTTTTCTTTGTCTGTGGATAAAACAGGGGTATTAGAAATTATAGTATCGTCATTTTTATCACAAGATACTAATATAACATGCAGCAATACCGCAGTTATTACTATCAAAAGTGTGTTCTTACGCATTGTTTTAAACCTTTTTTTCATTTTAATAATTAATTAATATAGCCTACTCTATTTGCTTTTCGGCATCCGCAATAAATTCAATCTTTTATTCCATTTTCGTTGTCTCTTTCCAAGGCATGGTAATTTGAATTTAGGTTTCAAATTACTACTCAAAAAGTGTAAACGATGTATCTTTACCGTACCACTCGATTATGTACTGGGCACTTTGCAGAATGTTTATCTAGAGGTCAAAATAATTCTTAACTGAAGAAAAAACAGGACATTCCTTTTTCCCATGTTCAATTATAATATAGCTTGATGTTTCTTTCCTGATACTGTCAGGAGCATTTTCCATTTGAGCAATGATATTTACAAGAGAAACCCCATCGTAGTAGAAGTTACTATGAAGTTGAATGGCAGTATAATGAAGTACTTGAGTTTTTGTGGTCATTTTATTTATTGTGTATATAATAATCGCGAAATACATTCTTTAATAAGGGAGATCATAAAACTTTATTAACCTATTTGTACATTTAGGCTAGATTTAGTTTTAGATTGTTAATAGGTCTATATTAATAACCATGAAACCGAATCTCCATACTCTTTATTCACAAAAAGAGAAAAGGTTACCCCAATAATCAATTTATTTTTCAACATTTTTCTAGCCAAATACCTAAAGAGCTAATAATCACTAGTACAGCCCTGCTTTTTAAAACTATTTTATTGAATTTTGCTATCAATAACTCCTGATTCTTAAGCGAAATATTATTTAGGAAAGATAGATGTTTTAATTACTGATTATAATAAGTAAAGTGCCTATTAAATTTTTCGATTGAATCTTCGTACCGGAAAAATGATAACTTTGTACTACTTTATTCATTATCTCATCGAAATAACTACATTTGTTTTATAGTCATAATCATATGATATCCCTATGTTTACAAAAGAAGAATTGACTCAATTGTTTGCATCATTTAACCGACAAAAGATTCTTGTTGTCGGTGATATTATGTTGGATTCCTACATTTGGGGAAAGGTAGATCGTATTTCGCCGGAAGCTCCTGTACCCATTGTTTCAGTTGAAAAGAGAAGCAATAGATTGGGAGGTGCAGCAAATGTAGCATTAAATATAAATTCATTAGGTGCTAAAGCAATAATTTGCGCTGTTATTGGTGCAGATCAAAAAGGGGGTGAACTGGTTGATCTCTTGAAAAAGGAAAGTATGTCAACGGATGGAATTGTAAGAAGTGATGAAAGAATCACCACAACAAAGTTTCGGGTGATGGGAAATAATGTTCAACTCCTTAGGGTTGATGATGAGATCACCGATGATTTAACGATCTCTGAAGAAAAACAATTTGTTGAATCTGTAAAACAAATTTTGGATCGTGAAAAAATCGAAGCCATAATATTTCAAGACTATAATAAAGGAAATCTGAGCAAAACTGTGATTACAGAAATTATTGCTTTAGCACAACAAAATAAAATTCCTACAGCGGTTGACCCAAAAAGGAAAAACTTTTTTGAGTATAGAAATGTAAATTTATTTAAGCCTAATTTAAAGGAACTGAATGAGGGATTAGGAATCGATATTGATTCCAA
Organism: Bacteroidota bacterium; assembly: GCA_003353955.1. GTDB lineage: Bacteria > Bacteroidota > Bacteroidia > Bacteroidales. The sequence goes on from PIVJ01000076.1 coordinate 7,745, forward strand.
TGATAAAGAAAATTTAGAAAAAGCATGTTACGAATTGAATGATAAAATCAATTCAGATTTGGTTATGATCACCTTATCAGAAAACGGAGTATATATTACGGGCGAGATGAATGGATTTTCCGGATCTCATGCTATTCCTGCTCATATAAGGAATGTTGCTGATGTATCAGGAGCCGGTGATACCGTGATAAGCGTTACAGCATTATGCCTGGCAATAAAGTTGCATCCTAAAAAAATTGCTTCACTTTCTAATCTTGCAGGAGGAATTGTGTGCGAAGAAGTGGGTGTTGTCCCTATAAATAAAGAAGTCCTCTTAAAGGAAGCCATAACCCTAATGACAAAATAGCTCAGAGATTATGCAAGTGAGGAATACTGGAAAGAAGGAATCCGTTCGGGTAATGTTTAATAGCATTTCAACACGTTACGATTTCCTTAATCATTTTTTATCATTTGGTATTGACATTCTTTGGCGTAAAAAGCTGGTGAGAATGTTAAAAAGGCAAAATCCCACAAGTATTTTAGATGTTGCCACAGGAACCGGTGATTTAGCTATCGAGGCATCCCGAATTAAAAACGTCCGTATCACCGGAGTAGATATTGCAGAAGAAATGCTGGAAGTTGGACACACTAAAGTTCTCAAAAAAGGCTTAAGTAAAGTTATTGATTTGCAATATGCCGATAGTGAAAATCTTCCTTTTGATGCCTTTGTTTACGATGCATCTATCGTTTCATTTGGAGTGAGGAATTTTGAAAATCTGGGTACCGGATTAGATGAAATGTTTAGAGTACTTAAACCGAACGGTCGTATTTACATCCTTGAATTTTCAATGCCAACAAACTTTCCTATTCTTCAATTGTATAACTTTTATTTTAAATTTATCCTTCCCCTTATCGGAAGGCTGATTTCAAAAGATAAAAGTGCGTACACATATTTATATGATTCGGTGCAGGATTTTCCTTCGGGTAAGGACTTTTTGATCCAACTTCAGCAGGCTGGGTTTGCAAGCCCTAAACAACATAAATTATCATTTGGAATAGCGAGTATTTATACCGGCATAAAAATGGATAATAGCACTGAAAAATAAAAAGTAAAATTAATCGTTATCATTTTGTTAAAATTCGATTACCATTGAATAAAAAGAACACATTTATTTTTTTCACAATAAGCTGCCTAATATTCTTTTCAGGCAATGTAGCCGCACAAGGTGGAAATAAGTTTGAACACCTGGTACGCCAAGATTATAATCGTTACCATTTTGGTTTTATTCTTTCTTTAAATCAAATGAATTTTTCGTTAAAAGTAAATGAAGATCTTATTGGGTATCCATTGATAAATGGTGAAATTTATGAATTGTCAGATGCGGATTATTCAACGTTAATGAGTGTGAATAGTGTTCCGATGCCCGGATTCACGGTTGGTATCGTATCCAATTTGAAGTTGGCTCCGTTATTTGATCTGCGATTTATCCCATCATTGGCTTTTGGAGAACGAAAGCTTAGTTATTCTTTTATTAAAAATAATAATGGAGAAGATGTTCCTATAGATGTCAGAAAGAGTATTCGCTCTACGCATATAGATTTGCCATGTTATTTGAAATTTAAATCAAAAAGGGCTAATAATTTCAGGACTTACGTGATGAGCGGGATGAAATTTACCTATGATTTAGCCGCCAATTCGAAGAAAAATAAAGAGAATAATCAAGATTTGCTACGATTAAAAAAGCAAGATTTGCTGTTTGAGAGTGGCGTCGGATTTGAATTTTATATGGCTTACTTCAAACTTAGCGTTGAGTTAAAAATGTCTTACGGATTCTTTAATTTGATTGATTCTACGGATAATATCTTTGCTGATGGAATTACGAGTATAAAATCAAAATTGTTTCAACTATCTTTTAACTTTGAATAGAATTAAGAATTAGGATTTATGGATGAAGCCAGTAAACAAGAATTATTGAATAATCTCGTCTCCAAAGCATACCTGAAACAGGATGTTTATCAAAATACTCTTTCAACATTTGAGCTTCTTAAAACAAGCATTAAAAAGATTATTGATGAATTTCGGGAGAAAGCCAAACTTCAAAATCCAGAGTATGATATTCCGTTTGAGTTTAGGAAAAGGGGTGATTTTGAAATTGAAATGAAATTTGCGGGTGACATCCTGATATTTATGATGCATACCAATGTTTTTGAAATTCCTCGCTATCATTTTGTGATGAAAAGCTCCTATGTAAAAGAAGATAAAAACCGGGCTTATTGCGGAATAATCAATATTTATAATTTTCTGTCTGATTCATTTAAACATAGGCGTGTTAATGATAGTGGATATCTGATAGGAAGAATTTTTATCAACAAAGACATGCATTATTTTATTGAAGGGAAGAAGGAAATTGGCTTGTTGTACAATAACTTCGTCAACTCCGAAATGAATAAAGAAATAGCCTGCGATATTGTTGAATCTGCAATAAAATACACCATTAATTTCGATCTTCTGACACCCCCATATGAACATGTTAAGCTTGTTAGCGTGCATGAATTTCTTACTAATTTAGATTCGATGAGTTTAAAAACCGGCAAGCGTTTGGGCTTTCAATTTAAGTCGGATCAGAAAGAAATAGAATAATCTTTAAAATCGCGAAAAAGAATATTTTTTTATTCCTCTTTCAGCTTGATCATCATTTTCTTTAATTCCCAACCAGTTGCAGCAAGAAAAGCGTTGATTTGAGGGGAGTTATTGCCATGAAGATAGTTCTGTCCCATCCTAAAATGTTGTTTCAAATGTCCAATTACAGATTCTATCGCAACTCTTCTTCTGAACTTTTTCCTTTTCTTCAGCCTGACATAGGCATTGTCTCGTTTAAGTAGTTTTGACGGAGTACTTATCCTGACACCGTTTATTTCTTTTTTCCCACGTCTGCTCTCTATCGTAAACAACTTCATCAGGCTTATAATATTCACTATTTTCAATATAATATCATTTAAGCTGTCGAAAATATTTTTAACCCAACTTGTAAATACGCACCTGTAATACCCTCTGTAACAGCGCAAATCAATTTATGTTTTTACATTTGGGGCACTACTTTTGTTTTTCTGACAAATGGCCTGTGTTTAAAACCAAGTGCATCAAGAATATCTTTTTGCTCTTTAGTTGGTCTGGTGCATAGTTTAATATATTTTTTTCATTGTTGTCATTGTTAACTGATACCAGGGAACTTTGCATGCTCCGAATAGTGACAAATAAAGTGTTCTCAGCTCCGGTAATCAATTTCTCAATCCTGTTGGCCAATGACTTATGTTCTGCCTTGTCAACATTCTCAAGCTTCCCAAGGTTTAACACAACACTTTGGCGAACTTTGTTGCCAATTCTATATGAGTGTGTTAGCCTATAGTAGGT
>PIVJ01000203.1 GCA_003353955.1 Bacteroidota bacterium
CCTACTTTTCCCATGAAACTAGGTCACAGTGTCACAATTCTTGGCATGTAGGTCCAATGTCCAACACATCTGAAAGGATGAGGTGCCCTTTCCATTAAAATCTCCCCATGAAAATTTTAACTGGAAATTGGGTGTGCTTAGAAGTAAATTTAATGCAGAATGCAGTGCTGACGTCCATTTTTGAATCTGACCATCCATTAAGGTGTAATTAACCCTTTCCCCTCCTGGCGTGAAAATCGTCCTAGAGCTTGGCTTGTCATTAATCAACAATCAGCAGGTAAAGAAATGCATAGAAATTAATTTTATTTCCTAATAGTACGTCATTGTAAGACAAGAAGTGGGTATGGAACTTTGTGGAACTTTGTTAGAAGGTTTAGGAGCCATTTTGGCATAACTAATATTGGGTTTGGGATGACAATAGAAAAAGGCCATATTGTTAACCTGAAGTAACCCAGCAATGAAAATTTCAAGAATATTTGGTCCAAAACCACCTATGCTTTTATTACCTGAAAGGTACATATGTCCACCAATCCCAAATATATACTCTTGAGACCTTTCATGCAAATATGTGTGACCTTGACCTTTGACCACAGGGCAAAATCCAGGGCGGTATGTTTTAACGAGTATTACACTGAATCTCCCAAGTTTCCTCAAAATCCATGGACATTATTAAGGGGGAAAGGCAAGAATTGTGTCATTTGACCCAATAATGTAGCCTTGACCGTTGACCTTGAAAGGTAAGGTCATCTCCGAACTCAGACTGTGAGACCCGCCCAGGAAGGTTACCACCAGATTTGGTTAAGACTGGGTTACGGGAAAGTGAAAAAGTTGGTCTCATTATATAGGCCTACAATAGGCTTTTGTCAATCCCATCTCTGTGACCTTGACCTTTGACCTGAAATCAAAACCTCAGTTATATATTTTGAAGAACGTTGCATTTAATGTTCATACCCAGTTTTGTTGAAATCCATGTACTTTGAAAGGGATCAAAAAAGCTAAAGTGTGATTTTCTTGATTTGACCTCTGTGACCTTGACCTTTGACCTTGAAAGGTCATCTGCAAACTCGATCTGCTGGGCCCGCCCAGGAAGGTTCCCACCCAGTTTGGTCAAGATTAGGTAATAGAAAAGTGAAAAAGTTGGTCTCATTCCGTACAATAGGCTTTTTACAATTCGACCTCTGTGACCTTGACCTTTGACCTCAAATCAAAACCCGGGTAATATTTTTTAAAGAATATTGCACTAAATGCTCATACTTAGTTTCGGTGAAATCCATGAAATTTAAAGTGGTCAAAAGAGCCGAAGTGTGGTTTTCGGAATTTAGCTCCTGTGACCTTGACCTTTGACCTTGAGGGATCATCTACGAACTCGAACTGCGATACCTACCCAGAAAGGTTCCCACCCAGTTTGGTTACGATTGGGTTATGGGAATGTGATAAAATTGTTCCTTACAATAGGCTTTTTACAATTTGACCTTTGTGACCTTGACCTTTGACCTTGAAAGGTCATCTCCAAACTCAACCTGCTGGACTCACCCAGGAAGGTTCTCGACCAGTTTGGTCAAGATCGGGTAATGGGGAAGTGAAATAGTTGGGTCTCATTCCTTACAATAAGCTTTTTACAATTCGACCTCTGTGACCTTGACCTTTGACCTCAAATTAAAACATGGGTGATAATTTTTGAAGAATGTTGCACTGAATGCTCATACCCAGTTTCGGTGAAATCCATGGACTTTAAAGGGGTCAAAAGAGCCGAAGTGTGTTTTTCTGAATTTAGCTCCTGTGACCTTGACCTTTGACCTTGAGAGGTCATCTACGAACTCAAACTGTGGGACCTACCCAGATACATGTAGTTTGCCAACCAGTTTTGTTAAGATTGGGTCATGGGAAAGTGAAAATAATCATCTTGTTCCTTACAATAGACTTTTTTACAATTTGACCTTTGTGACCTTGACCTTTGACCTCAAATCAAAAACCCAGGCAATATATTCTGAAGAATGTTGAACTGAATGTTCATACCCAGTTTTGTTGAAATCCATAGACTTTAAAGCTTTAAAGTTGTATGCTAACATGCATGTACATGTGTATATCAGTTTGTTCATATGCTGTATGTATACATTACATGAGTACAATATGAGCCACCAATTGTTACCAAACTATATTGACAGTACGTCTGCCTAATGTATCTATGAACATAATAACAAGCGAAATTTGTGGTAACAATTGGTGGCTGGCATCGAAAAAAATACATGTAACTTCAATATAGGCTATGCATACAGGTGTACCATGGTGTATTATACACAGCATATAAAGTCACTTAATGGGCTTTATTTTTGCCTAAATCAGTCTATTATGTGTTAAGTACATATTATTTAATATGTCTAGCCTCCTAAGATGTTCATGATTTACACCGGGTGTAGGATGTTTATGGATATAATATAGCCATTTTGAATGGTGATTCTGCATCTACAGAAGCATGCTTTTGGCGGCCATGACACTTGTATATAAAGGGTGCAATGAGGTCATCCGGTGCAGGGTAGTGAAGCTCAATATACCTGCTACCCATAAGAATTGGCTGGAGCCCTTGAAGCAGAAGTCTAAAAATCATGAATTTCATGGGGAAATCTCTACACAAAGGGCACCTCATCCTTTGCCATTTCCTTCGAAACCCGAAATAGTTTAATGTTCAGTATA
>PIVJ01000204.1 GCA_003353955.1 Bacteroidota bacterium
TATTTTTTGATGGCATTTTCAAGCATTTCCATAAATGATTTGCTTTTTACCAAGTTCTTTTTAGAACGAGATTTTATTTCGTCATTCAAGAGTTTCTTCAAAACTTCCAATGCAACATTTTTATGTTCCATTCCTTTTAATTCTAAAAGGAAGTCTTCTGAAAGAATTGAAATATCTGGTTTTTTAATTCCAGCTGCATCAAAAACATCTATCACTTGTTCAGATACTAAAACTTTGTCAATTACTTGTCGGATTGTTGTCTCTATTTCTTCGTCTGTTCTGCCTTCGCCTGTTCCGCCAAATTTAGCTAATCGCGCTTTTACAGCTTGGAAAAATGCAACTTCATCTTTTACATCCATTGCCTGCTCGTGTGGAATTGCAATTGCAAAGGATTTTGAAAGCGATGTTACTTCGTTGATATAACGTTTCTTTCCATCTTCTAAACTCAAAATATGTTCTTCGGCTGAAAGAATCATTGTAAGTTTTTTTGATGTTTCTGCTTCAAAATATTCTTCATAAGCAAAACCGTGAAACAGATTTGAAACTACTTCTAATTTTTCCAACATTAATTCAACTGCTTGTTCTTGTAATATTGTTGGGTCGCCTTTTCCGCCCGCATCACTATAAAATGAAAGTGCCTTTTTCAAATCAGAAGAAATACCAAGATAATCAACAACCAATCCGCCCGGTTTATCTAAATAAACCCTGTTAACCCTTGCAATTGCTTGCATAAGGTTATGACCTTTCATTGGTTTGTCAATAAAAGTGTGCATACTTGGAGCGTCAAAACCAGTAAGCCACATATCACGAACGATAACCAATTTTAGTTCGTCTTCTGTGTCTTTCATTCGGTCGGCAAGGGCTTTCCTTTGTTGTTTGGTAGTGTGATGTTTAGAAATTTTTGGTCCGTCTGAACTGGCCGAAGTCATTACAATTTTGATAACTCCATTATCCAAATCATCAGAATGCCACTCAGGTTTTATTTTTATAATTTCATCGTATAGGTCTGCTGCAATTCTTCTCGACATTGAAACAATCATTCCTTTACCGTCAAAAACTTCTTGGCGTTGTTCAAAATGATTTACAATATCTTTAGCAATATTTTTAACTCTATTTTCACTGCCAATTAAAGCTTCCAATTGTGTCCACTTTGCTTTGGCTTTTTGTGTGTTTGTTAAATCTTCTTGGTCAAGTTCCTCATCTAAATCTTCTACAAGCTGTTTGCCTTCTTCACTAAGATTTACTTTTGCTAAACGACTTTCGTAAAAAATACGAACAGTCGCACCATCTTCAACCGCTTGGGCGATATCGTAAACATTGCCGTTATCAGGTTGGAATTTTTGAATAGTAGAGAATATTACACCGCCCGAAGCCACTTTTAATTTTTCTTTTAAGTCATCCCTGTTGTCTACTTGCTTGGGCTCTTGTCTTAAAAGTTGAGTTGATGAAGCAAATGTATCAAACAACTGGTCGTCTAAATCGTTACGGTCGGTGATTACCAAAACTGTTGGATTATCTAATGCTAAAACAATTTTACCTGTAAAAAACACCATTGAAAGTGATTTGCCACTTCCTTGTGTATGCCAAACAATGCCACCTTTTCTATCGCCTTTCGGTTGTGTTTTAACTCCTGCTACTCCATAACTTTCAGGTGATTCCATTACCACACTTACAGGAGTTTCTCTCTCTAATGAATAGCCAGTTGCTCTTAAAGCAGATTCAACGGCTCTATTTACTGCATAGTATTGGTGATAAGCAGCTAATTTCTTAACTGTGGAAATACTTACAATTCCTGTTTTGGAATCTTCCTTTTTAGATTTCTCAAAAACCACAAAATGGCGAATTAAATCCAACAAGGTTTCTTTTTTGAGCATTCCATTTATTAGAGTTTCTAACTGACTAACCAAGTTTGAAGCTTCTTCTTTACCATCTGCCGATTTCCACGCCATAAAACGAGTTAAACCAGCCGATAACGAACCTGCTTTGGCTTCCAATCCATCGGATATAACATTGAAAGCATTGTAGTTAAACAGGCTCGGGATTATTGATTTGTAGGTTTCTATTTGTTTGAAAGCCGATTTTACTGTGGCGTTTTCGTCAGCAGGGTTCTTTAATTCAATAACAACTAAGGGAATCCCATTGACAAATAGAATTACATCGGGGCGCTTGTTGTTTCCATCTTCAATAACTGTAAATTGGTTGGCAACAATAAATTCATTGTTTTCAGGTGTTTCAAAATCTATTAACCAAATTAAATCGCCTTTTGGTTTCCATCTTTTTGGTAAGAAACATTTATGCCTTCGGTTAGCATTCTGTGAAACACTTCATTATTAGCCAATAATTCAGGTGAGTTAATTCGCTGAATTTCTTTTAATGCTTCTTGTTGTGAATCAATAGGAATTTTCGGATTTATTCTACGAATGGCATTTTGCAATCTTTCTGAAAGCAAAACATCATCATAAGAATTTCGCTCGGGTCTTTCGCCATTGTGTGCAATGTCAGGTGCATAAATGTATTGGTAGCCTGAACGCTCTAATAATTCAATGGCAAATACTTCTATTGTATTTTCGGTTATTTTATTGCTCATAATCCCTCATTAAAATAGCTCCGCTGGATCAGGATTTTTATAATTCAATCCGAGACCAAATAGCTCCGTAGGAGCAAAATCTTTGTAGCTATATAATCGTGTT
>PIVJ01000809.1 GCA_003353955.1 Bacteroidota bacterium
TACCCCTGGCGATCTTGCGAAAGAATCGGAGGGCTCTTTGCCCACTCGCCAACGCGCGGTGAGAGAAACATCCGAGCTTGAGCCTGAACGAAGCCTGCAGCTTATCATCGAAAGATTGCCGTGCGCCCCCTCGCCGGCGAGGCGAGTCGCTCCGGAAGCCAGACGAAGGGGGAGCTTTCCTACAGTGCCGCAGCAAGCAAGACGAGAGGCGCAATCTGCGCTGATGGATCGAGCTTCTGTGGCCGCAGCAAGCAAGACGAGAGGCTCAATCTGCGCTGATGGACCGAGCTTCTGTGGCAGGAGTGTTTTCTTTTCCCACCCACCACCCTAAAACTTCTTGTTTCGTTTTTGAAAGCACCCTGGCCTGACCGGATGGGTGAGGGCAACAGCGAGAGCAAGACGAGAGGCGCAGACTGCGCTGATGGATCTTGCTCCCATTGGCTGCCCTCACCGGTTGGAGGACGAGCCGCGTCCTTCCTGTGCTATGGGGACTAGTCCATGACGAAGAACGGAGGGCCACTACAAAACTTGTTTTCCGTGCAACGGACACGTTGTTTTGTACCTACCGAAGCTGATTGGTCATCCACCACCCCCTGGCGTTCGGCTTACCCCTGGCGATCTTGCGAAAGAATCGGAGGGCTTTTTGCCCA
>PIVJ01000810.1 GCA_003353955.1 Bacteroidota bacterium
ATTGACGGTGTTCCAGTTTATGCAACTCCTTTAGTTCCTCAAAATACTGCTTATGTATTTGATTCTACAAAAGGAACAATTTACACAGAAAGAGAAATTCAAATTGAAATGGCTGATGAACATGGAACAGACTTCTTAGAGGATTTTATCCGTATCAAAGGTTCTATGCGTAAACAATTAATTGTAAGAACAGTAAATACAAACGCTTTCTTAAAAATTACTGACATTGCTGCTGCTAAAACTGCTTTAGCAAAACCATAATATAAATAAAAGCCCTTGCAATATGTGAGGGCTTTTTAAACTACTTCGCTATGATTGTAAAATTTATAAAGGACCATTCAATAGGTATTCCAAAAGGAACAGTAAAAAACATTGATAATAAATTAGCTGAAAGATTTATTGAGGCTGAGTATTGCAAAGAAGCAACAGAAAAAGAATACAAAGCGTATTTGAAAAAATTGAATGATGCTAAAGTAAAAGCATTAAAAGCATTGACCACACCTGAAACAGAATGTAAAGAGTGTGAGGAAAACAAAACCTCTAAAACAAAAACAGTTTGTAAAGAGTGTGAAGAAAAAAGATTAAATAAAAAATAAATGTTAGTATTACAAATTTCTGATTTTACAGTAGGAAAGTATAAGATTCCACA
>PIVJ01000205.1 GCA_003353955.1 Bacteroidota bacterium
ATTATGGAAGATTGGAAAATAACGGACTTAGAAAAGAAATTAATAGCAACAATCCTTTTTGCTGATGCTTTTGATATTGCAGAAAGAAATGAAATACAAAGCATTCATTTTACTTCTCCAGTAAGAAGAAACCTTTTTGTTAAAATGGAGGAAATGCACAAAGAAGGAAAAAGCGTTTCAAGTGATTTGGTTTTCATAGAAATTAAAAACATTGGTATTTCTTCTCAAGACTTTTTCGAGATTGTAAAAACTGAAACTGATATTCATTTTTCTTCTAACTTAGAAGCCTTTTGTCAAGTCATAAAGCTTGAATACAAAAAAAGAAAAATGCACGACTTTCTTTTATCTTCAGCGAAGAAGCTTGAAACCGAAGGTATAAAAGCCATTGAAGACATTACATTAAATTTTACGAGCCTTGAAAAGGAAACATCTAATTCAACAATCAAAAAAGTTTCTGAATTGCAAGAATCAATTTTAAACGCTTTGGATCAGGAAGAGGACGAAAGTATTAAATGTGGTATTCATTCCTTTGATAGACCTTTAGGAGGTTTAAAGGCTGGTAAATTATTGGTCCTTGCTGCACGTCCTGGAATGGGGAAAACTGCTTATGCTCTTTGTTTATTAGAGGGCATTGTTGAACAAGGTATTCCTTCTGGTTTTATCTCTTTGGAAATGACAGAACAAGAGTTAATTGAAAGAATGATTTGTATGCAAGGTTTTGACAATAACAATATTAGAAAAGAATTGCATCGCAAGGATCAGAATATTAGAAACCAATACATTAAGCATTTAAGCGCTGTTTGCTCAATTCCTTTGTTTATTGACGAGGATTCAGGTATAACAGAGATACAGGTAAGACAAAAGCTTTATTTCTTGGCCTCAAAAGGAGTGAAGGTTGTGGTAATTGACTATTTACAATTGATTAGATTGCCAGGTAAGAAATTGACTACTGAAGAGATTGGAGATATTACAAGAATGTTAAAAAGTTTAGCTAAAAAGTTAAAAATGACAATCATACTTTTATCTCAATTAAGTCGTGAAGTAGAAAAAAGAGCAGACAAACTTCCTCAATTATCAGATTTACGAAGTTCTGGAGATATTGAGCAAGATGCTGACGCTGTAATATTTTTATTTAGACCTGAATACTACATTGATAAGATGATGCTTTCAGAAGCTGACGTGATCAATAAAATACAAATGCAAACAAATGAAACTGCTGTCATTTTTGATAAAAACAGAGGGGGGGTTACATGCAGACAATACTGTACTTTTGAAGGAAAGTATTACAGATTTAAAAACGAAGTCGCTGAGAGCAAAGAAAATAGCCAACAATCGCAATATATTGATATAGATACACCATTTTAAAATAGAATTATGAGTAAACCAATGAAAATATCAGAAATACTTCCTATTTGTTTAAATCAAATAGATGGAAATGTAAAAAGGTATAGACAAACTTTAAAACAGCAATTTGCTGAGGATTTAAAAAAAGTAGATACTGAAAAGTTAAAATTAAAACCTAAAAAATAAATCAATCAAATAAATTAATTAATTATGGAATTTAACGAAGTGTATAGCAATTACAAAGATTTTGTTTATAATGTTGTTTGTAAGATATTAAGATATGATACTGAAGAAATAGAGGACATTTGTCAAGATGTTTGGATTAGAATTTTCAGAAAGTTAGACCAATTTGACGAAAGTAAAGGAGTTATTGAAGGGTGGCTTTATAGAATAACATCAAATCAAGTTTTTAAGTATTTCAAAAAAAACAAGGATTGCAAAGAGGTTAATCGTTTAGAGAGTGATTTTTTTGATTTGCTTTCAAGTGATAGAATTAATTACTCAGAGGCTTTTAAGGGAGAAAAAGAAAGGCTTGAAAAACAAAAGATTGAATTAATCAAAAAAGAATCTTCTAAACTTGGAAAAGGTCAAAAAGAAATTTTCAATTTATATTATTTTGAAGGATTGAAACATGAAGAGATTGCAGAAATTAAAGGGCTTTCTTGTAATACTTCAAAATCGCAATTAATGAGAGCAAAGGCAAGAATAAAAGAATTGATCAAATAAAACAAAAAAGGCAGCTTGTGGGGCTGCCTAAAAACTTAAAATTAAAAAACTCTTATGAAACAGCCAGATTCAACACGACAAAAATACGAAATTTCAACGCTAATAAAAGATAAGAATACTATTTTATTTCTTGCTTTCTTGAATGTAGTAGCAAATACGCAGAAGATTTCTTACACTTACGTAAAACATTCCTTCGCTTTTCCTGAATTGCTGGAGCAAAGCCCAACGCAAACGATCGCTTTTTTATTTGCGTGGTTTATGACAATAGTAATAGTCATTAGTTTAGAACTTTCAATTTTGCTTTTTGTAGCGAAGGGAGTTCGTTGGCTCGGCGCTTTATTTGCCTTCATGGTTTTCCTTTTGAACTTGAATTACTTTACAGAGCCTTATCTTTGGACCAGTCCAGCCGTTTTAATTGGTCCTGAATTAGTAGTAAAGTTTGGAATTGATTTAATCCTTTCAGCACTTTCTCCCGTTGTTGTTTTTGCTTTTTCTGAATTGTATGTAAAGGAAAACAAAGCACAGACAGAGGAAAAACAAAAAGAGGTACAAAACGACTATGAAAGAATTATAAGCGAACTAACAAGCGAAAATACACTAAATAAGCAATTATT
>PIVJ01000811.1 GCA_003353955.1 Bacteroidota bacterium
TGAAATAAATCCATCTTCTTCACCACATGTGCAATAATATTAATGAAGTGCCAATAGTCTATATACTCCCGGTATTCACTTAAGGGTGCTGTTTACCCCAAAGGTACCCCTTAGTAAATTGATTATTCTCGGTTTACCGTTGGATTAGGATATATAAAACCATATATCACAAGAAAGGTATTGAGTATAGCTACAGGATGACACCTGTTTCGACCAGATCGGCACAATCTTAAGGTAGCGATGCACATTTTCGTAAAAATGGGGTGTTTTTTACTTCAGCAAATTGATCTCAATAACCACTAAAGCCAGATATATTCTGAGACTGCTCATGGAATCTACACAAAATGGCCTCCAAAACGGTGTCTCATTTTTTTCCTAAAATGCTCAGGGGCTGAGATATGCGGTCTGATATGTCACCATGTCTACATTTGAACTTTGTGCTCTGACAAGGCGAACGGCGAAGGTCGCTGCGCCGAAATTATTCAGTTTATCAAAATTCTGAGACACGGTTTTGAAGGATGATACCTGCTTGGTATCTGGGCCAAAAATCAGCCGATTCGGACCGCCCGTTATTGAGATCAATTCAGCCGAAGTTAGTTTTTCATCATCAAAACACAACCGAGATATAGCGCTTTCTTTCAGCTAATTT
>PIVJ01000812.1 GCA_003353955.1 Bacteroidota bacterium
GGGGGTGGGGCAAAAATATATAGATATCCAACCCTAATAATGTGCCAAGTTTGGTTAACCAAATGTTAATGCAAGCGTCAACAGATGTTCCCTCACTATATCAAGATAAATAAGATAATGGATAAGATAATAGTTAAGATAATAGTTAAGATAATAGTTAAGATAATAGTTAAGATAATAGTTGAGATAATAGTTAAGATCAGAATAGACAAGGCAAGAGATCAGCATATAGACCCCCCCCCCCCTTAGGCACCCTGCTGTTCAAGATGTAGTATTTATAAGTGCGTCCACATTTTGTCTCCTGGAAGACAAACAGTACGATATATTTTTCTAAAAATAATATAGACATATAGGGCTCGTCAATACCTTTCCAATGATCCCAAATTTATTGAAATTGGACAAACCACTCCGTCTTTTTCCTGTATGTCCAGAAATTAGACCACAAAATCAAACCCTCCATCCTTATCTGCACCCCATCATGCATATGGCAATGGTTTACATTAGCTGTCAACAGTATAGTTTAAATACCCTGTGGCACCTGTGCTTTCTATTGCCTGGCTGAGAACATTTACAATTGAACTGCAGTTGATTTGAAATCAGTTGAGTGCTGACTACACCAATATACAGAATACTTTTATTTGAAATATT
>PIVJ01000206.1 GCA_003353955.1 Bacteroidota bacterium
GATGCTGAACGATGCCGACGTGTTTTTTTTTTCAAATTGTCAATTGAGTAAGATTTTATCTTATCGATTCGGCCCAAAAATTCTAATCGGCAGCGACATCAGTTTAGATGTCGCTGGTGATCGGGTATGATTTTCACCAAAACCCCGATCTCGTTTTGTGAAATGTAGTACAATGACTACAACTACGGGGTGAGAATTGCAAAAATGTATGAACCTGTGATGACAGGTATTAAACACTGTTAAACATTCGTGGGATGCTGATACAACCGATGTCAACTATTCACTGGCGTCTGAAATTGTTACGCTCAGTCGCTACGATGTGCGCAATCGCTAAGTGCGCAAACTTTAACCGGTGGCCTTTTCGAAAAATTCGGGAAATCATTGCGAGCTATTATCAAATTTCATGCCGTAGTAGGTACTATGGAACCTAATGGTACACAATTTGGAGGTTTGGCATAACACTTCAGCCAATATTTTTCGCATTTGAGCGAGGGCGGGAAAGCGCGGGAAGAGCCAGTGGAAAGATGAGAAATTTGCGCGCGCAAAAATTACCGGACTTTCATCGATATTAGCGACTGTGTGGCATAAATACACGGAATAACAAAGCATGTCTTATCAGTACGATGTATTGCTGTTGATCGACAGACATTCTGTGCATGAAAGCACTTGACAGTTGCAAAAATTCAACAAATAAGAGTCGAAGCGATCACCGCATCAAGAGACGTCCGCCATGTTGAATGCGCGGCTTTCGCTAAAACACGGACTCGTTGTCGGAACGAAGTTACAAAACAAATAAAAATAAATAAATTATAATATTTAGAAAATATATAGCGAATTGAATTCAATATATGTTTAACTGGGGGCCAAACGACGCCAGATGCCGAAAACCGCATCCCTCTACGTGCCACCGTTTTCTTAACTCAACTCGCTAATAATATATAGATATGAAACAAGAGCAACACAGAGTGTAGCATATGTCCCCTCCATGAAAATAATATGGCCATACATGAGTATTGGCCTAGAGACACTTTAGACTTCAAAGACACGATTTTGTTCGAGTAAATAAAAGCAATGTTTTATGCCAAAATATGGCTATCAATGCCAATATAGTATCCTATTTTGCCATATTATACAATGAGGATAGGCCTGCCTGTCATATTAATGTCTACCAATGTGGATTATTAAATGTATGAGACGAGACGGCTCACCGATCCGTGTACGCCGAAAACTTTAAGTACACGAAAATGACGTCTGGGCATGCGCAACTGGATATCACGGCAAAATAGTGGAAACAGGAAAACCGGCTCACGGCAAAATATCCACGTTTATTTTGAATTTCATTTGTGATCTGAGAATTTGATCGAAATCTGTCGGAAAATAAAAATTCCGTCATGCAAATCGCACGACAAGATCTGACAAATTCAGGCAGTTTTGGCCATGCAAAAACATGGCGAGTCGGGGCTAGTTGCTGTCATGGTGGTTCGTCAAACAGATTTTGTTTTGCCGATGGATAAATACAGATTCTCAAATAGCATTGCATGTGCAAACCCTGAACATACAATGTATACCCATGACCATGAAAAGAAGGACAACCATGACAACAGTCTAGTCTTTTTAACTACCAAAGCCAGGGAGTTTGTGGGAGCCAGGTTATGCCAAAATACATGAACATGCTGATCCCCAGGCAGCATCAGTGACCATCATGCCATGGACCGGTGACACACAATGGCAATGTACATACATGCAACCCATTACAACATTTTTGTGATGAATAACCAATTCCGGCGATACGTACATGAATAAAACTTGCCACAGTCCAAGGCTAGGCCAAGCGCAACGGGTTTGACCAGAAGCAGAGAAAATTATTAGGCAACTTTATAATTATGTGCGCGAATTTAGGTACCGCATTTTTGCGATCCCTGTCCGGTGCGCGAATTATTTCATCGCCGCGAAACAATCATTTGGCGCGGCGTTTAATGCGCATTATCATCTGCCTTGCAGTATCCAGCTTCCAGATGCCTTCTGAACATTGGATAATGTTCTCTTGAGTTGTTGTTTTTGTAGGAACACAAGGATATCGCACAGATTCAGAGACGGCATGCAAAAAATATAGCGAATCCATTGCGACCGCCCGACCGCAAATTTTGCAGCACCATTTATTGAACAACAATGCTGCAAAAAATAAATATGAAACATTATCAAAAAAACTGAATTTCAATCGGCATATTTCATTAGAGCCAAAGAACATGTCAACATCCCTCTAGTATTTAATTATTGGTCTGTTTGTGCTCAAATCGTCGCACAACATCGGGAGCCGGGGAGTGAATGCGCGAATAGTGTCCGTGTGCGCGAATATTTTAATTGTGTCGCGACGGCCTCATTCGGCTATATTTTGCGCCAGGAAGTACTTACCTTCTGTAACTCAACATACTAGATCGTCTGGATCGTCAGGATTATTCCACTGCAGCAATAATCATCAGTTTTTCGATGAAAATTGCGGGGAGACGGCATGGTATTCGACATCTAAGCAGGCATCCATTGACTGTCCCACGCGGCCAATCAGAATGACCGAGACATAGGTCGTCCCACGTGACTGCTCCTTGACGAATCGGCGAGCTAATTACAAGTTATCGATCAACCTGGCAAATATTTCGGCCAAAAATTAGCAAAACATTCG
>PIVJ01000813.1 GCA_003353955.1 Bacteroidota bacterium
TAAACTTCTTCCATGGCATTACCTCGTCTACTTTTTTTATAAATATATTATAAGAATTATCAGACTCTTCAAATATTATATGAGAAATTTCGTGACCGCCATAAACTGTTTGCTTAACACTGTAGTGCATAGCCTCGTTTTTATAGTCAGCACCAATACTGATTTTTCTTATAATATTTTCCATACAGCTATTCTTTTTCTTTTGACTCTATTACTTCGTAATTACCATTAGATAAATCTATATTTATAGGGCCATATTCTTTTTCAATAGATTTTTTGAATTCATCCATTTCATTTTCAAGCATATTAACTTGATAAATAGCTTTAGCTTTTTGCACTTCCATTCCGCCGATGCTAGCGCAATACTTCTGTAATTCTGTTTGTAATGATGTTACCTTTTCTAATTGCTCAGCGGTAATTTTGTTTTCTTTGGTGTTCATTGTTTTTACTTCACTCATGTTAATTTAATTTAATTGTTATTATTTACTTATTTATTCGCCATCTTCTCGTGGCGGTACTTCTGAATTTCTTGGCCATCCATAAAATGAATGTGCCGATGCGTCTCCTGGGTAAACTTCGTACTCTCCAAAATCTAAAGTAGCACTACTCATTACATCATAAGCCCATCCCGGGAAGTAAACTGGTGGT
>PIVJ01000814.1 GCA_003353955.1 Bacteroidota bacterium
ACAGCCAATCGGTAGCAACGACGGGCGGTGTGTACAAATGGCAGGGACGTAATCAGTGCAAGCTGATGACTTGCGCCTACTAGGCATTCCTCATTCAAGGAGAATAATTGCAATCATCGATCCTCATCACGACGCAAGTTCAAAAGGTTTCCCACCCTCTTCAAGGCAGGTTGCCGGAAGGCAATCAGACTCGTTTAATGCGTCAGTGTAGTGCGCGTGCAGCCTAGGACATTTAGGAGCATCACAGACCTGCTATTGGCTCGCTCTTCCGCGTGCTAGACGACACACAGTCCCCTTAAGAAGTCCCTGGTCTGTCTCAGGCGGCCGCCCTTCCCGAAGGTCGGGCAACCTCCCTACTAATGACAACCACGCCTATTTAAGGGTCGAGATCTCGTTCGTTAACGGAATCAACCAGACAAATCACTCCACCAACCAGGAGCGGCCATGCACCACCACACAATGGATCGAGAAAGAGCTCTCAATCTGTCAATCCTTACATTGTCCTGACCTAGTAAAATTCCCCGTGTTGAGTCAAATTAAGCCGCATACTCCACGCCTGGTGGTGTCATTCCGTCAATTCCTTTAAGTTTCAGCCTTGCGAATGTACTCCCCCCTGAACCCATAATCTTTGATTTCTCGTTTCAGGG
>PIVJ01000014.1 GCA_003353955.1 Bacteroidota bacterium
TTTATTATTATTTATTTCAATTGTTTTGGGTGAACTGTGTCCCAACATATTTTGTATATGACGTAAGTTTACATTGTTTTTAATGCAGTGAGTTGTAAACGAACGCCTTAGCGTATGTGCAGAACCTAAGGCAGTTACTCCTGCCTTCTTTTTTGCAGTATGTAATACATTCCTAATACTTGTGCTTGAATATTCCCCGCCCCTTGGGGCGAAATAAAATAGCATCCATCATGATAGCCCGTCCGCTTGTGGCGGGGAGCCTCATTTAGTTCTCTTTATAAACAGTTAAAATAATAGTAAAAGATGCAATTTATTCTGATTCAAGATATTCGAATGCGTATCTTCGCTAAACTAAAAAAATAATGGGTGCTTGAATACGTTATAATCTATTAAATATCTATATATTTAACGATAAACCATTGATGCAATTATGCTCAAGATCAGGATTGAAATAAGTGTTATATTTCTCACGTTATTAACGAGTGTAATTGTATTTATTTATTGGCTTCTATATAATCCTACCGAAGATTTATCTGTAAGTTTACCAGGCATGGATAAGCGCCCGGCATTAGCAGAAGGTACCTTAGAGCACATTAAAATAGGTGCTAGTTTTATGACTTATACATCTCATACTTCTGATTTGCAAGGTAAGTGGACTCGTTTTAGAGGAGCAGATTTTGATAACATCAATAAAGAAAAAATTCCACTCATTGATCATTTTGGTGACGGGCCTGATATACGTTGGGAAATTGAACTTGGTGAGGGACATGCTGCTCCGGTTATTTACAATGGAAAAGCATATTTGCTCGATTATGTTGAAGAACGTAATACCGATGCATTGCGTTGCTTTTCAATTGAAACAGGAGAAGAATTATGGAGCCGATGGTATTTTGTTAAAGTAAAACGAAATCATGGAATGTCAAGGACTGTGCCTGCAATTACAGATAAATATCTCATAACAATAGGACCTCGCTGTCATGTGATGTGTGTTAATCCTGATACCGGTGATTTGTTATGGGGTAAGGATTTAGTGAAAGAGTACGGTACAGAAATACCGTTCTGGTATACTGGCCAATGCCCGATTATTGTTGATGATGTTGCTATTCTGGCTCCTGGAGGATCGTCTTTAATCATTGGGGTAGATTGTGCTACAGGTAACGTACTTTGGGAAACTCCGAATCCGGATGGATGGCAAATGTCACATTCATCAATTATGCCCATGACCTTTGAAGGCAAAAAAATGTATGTCTATATTGCCGTTGGGGGTATTTGTGGAATTTCTGCCGAAGGTGATGATATTGGAAAAATATTGTGGAAAAGCACAGAATTTTCACCCAACGTTATTGCGCCATCTCCAGTCATTCTTGAAAATGGAAGGATTTTTGTAACCGCAGGATACGGTGCCGGTGCAGCACTCTTTCAATTAGTACAAAATAGTGAGGGATACTCGGCTGAACTTGTCCAAACTTATAAACCTAAAGATGGTATTGCATCTGAGCAACAAACTCCCATTTATTATCAGGGAAGATTATTTTCAATATTGCCGAAGGATGCTGCCGGTATGCGAAACCAATTTGTTTGTGTTGATCCTTATGATCCTCAAAATATATTATGGACCAGTGGGAAAGCTGATCGTTTTGGTCTAGGGCCATACATAATTGCCGATAATAAGTTTTTTATTTTAAATGATGATGGTACACTCGCCATAGCCAAAGCAGATATAAATTCATTTCAATTATTGGATAGACGTAGAATTATTGAGGGGCAAGACGCATGGGGCCCCTTTGCATTGGCAGATGGATACTTATTAATGCGAGATTCAAAAAAAATGCTTTGTATTGATATGAGGGCTAATAAGTAAAATCAGATATTGAAACATGAAATTTAAGCAGATGAAACCCAAATACATACTTATTCCTTCCGTCATTTTATTATTAGTTGTTTTACTCTTTATGGCAAAGGATCTTTTCTTTACCAGCGAACCCGATACTAAAAATCCATACGAATATGATTTAACAAAATTTAAAGAGATAGATCCTGATATGGTTTGCTATGAAGAGGTAATGCAGTTAAAGCCTAAAACTGATTACTTATATGGTATTTCCACCGATGCTAACTATAATCTGTATGTCGCAGGCTCCGGGAATATTCTTATCTATGATGTGAGCGGAGACCTGATAAACACAATCAATGTTAATGATAATGCTTACTGCATCACCGTTTCAGAGACAGGCCAGATATACATGGGAATGGCCGACCATGTTGAGATTTGGAATACAGATGGTGAACAATTACAATCATGGAACAGCATGGGTGAGGCTGCCATTTTTACTTCGATTGCTGTGAACGGTAATTCTGTATACGTTGCTGATGCTGGTAATAAAGTCGTTTATCATTATAATCAGGATGGAGAATTACAGAATAAAATTGGAGAAAAGGATACCGAAAATGGGAAATTGGGTTTTATCATTCCCAGCCCATACTTTGATCTTTTAATTGGTAGGGATGATGAGCTTTGGATTGTTAATCCGGGAATTCATCAATTCGAATCATATCGTTCAAACGGAGAAATGATTTCATCATGGAAAAGGACGTCGATGCAATTAGACGGTTTTAGTGGATGCTGTAACCCTTCTCACATTGCCATGTTATCCGATGGATCATTTGTTACCAGCGAGAAAGGAATAGAGCGGGTAAAAATCCACGAGCCAACAGGCGAGTTTAAATGTGTGGTTGCCACCCCTGATCAATTTATTGCAGGAACTACAGATTTAGATTTAGCAGTTGATTCAAAGGATCGCATTTATGTTTCTGATCCGAAAAAAGGTGTGGTTAAGGTTTATGATAAAGTTGATGGTAAATAATTTAAGATGATTGATAGAAGAGAATTTATTAGAAAAACAGGAAGAGGGTTAATACTGGGAGGTATAATTGCCGGTGGTGGATATTTATTGCTGAGACCTAAAACAGCTGTCGCTTGTGATTTTGATTTTATATGCAGAGACTGTCGGCAATTAAAATCTTGCTCATTGCCTGAAGCTGACGATTTTAAAAACAATACCGAACATAAGCTGAGTTAATTATGGCAGCAGATAAGTCAAATAAAAAAATTGCACGAAGGGATTTTATTAATAATACTTTTCGATTTTCGCTGGTTGTCGGACTTGGCGGATTGGGAGGCATATTGTCTAAAAATACCTTGGGTACAGAAATGGTTTGGCAATTAGATGCTTCAAAATGTGTGCAGTGTGGACGTTGTGCCACGGATTGTGTTTTGACCCCTTCCGCTGTAAAATTAATTCATGTTTACGACATGTGTGGGTATTGCGATTTATGTGGAGGTTACTTCAGGCCGGAAGCAAAAAATCGTTCAACCGCTGCGGAAAATCAATTATGCCCGACAAGTGCGATCGAACGAGTCTTTATAGAAGAACCTTTTTTTGAGTACCACATCGACAAAGATTTGTGCATCGGTTGTGCAAAATGCATGAAGGGCTGCGGGTCGTTTGGCAATGGTTCATTGCAAATTCAAGTGAACCACGACTTATGTGTGAATTGTAATGAATGCTCGATCGCCCGGGTTTGTCCTTCAGATGCATATGTAAGAGTTCCGGCTAACGATCCATATTTGTTGAAGGGTTTTAAAGGAGATGGAAAGAAAATTTAATCTTGGAGAACAGTTAATGAAGAAGCAAATTGTCATAATATTATTTATTATTCTTACCGGACTTCAGTTCTCGAGTACATTTGCGCAACAACGCTTCCCAAAACCTGAGTTTGAGAGTGGGCATGTACAGCCTCTAACAATCACTCCGGATGCACGGGCTCCTATCCTCGAATATCTTGATATGGTCGTGCTATTGGCAAGTTTATCACTGGTAACCTGGTTAGTACTCAATAAGCGATCTCGGATTGGTGTATTCTGGATGTCAATATTTTCAATTGCGTACTTTGGTTTTTTTAGAGAAGGCTGCGTATGCTCAGTTGGATCATTGCAAAATATAGTGTTGGCAATAGTTAATCCCAACTATAATATTCCTATTTCAGTAATTGTGTTTTTTACAGCCCCCTTAATTTTCTCCCTGTTTTATGGAAGAACTTTTTGTGCTGCTGTTTGCCCCTTGGGAGCCATCCAGGATTTTTTCCTCCTTCGCCCGGTAAATATGAAATCATGGCTACAATCTGTGTTGGGTGTGATTCCTTATATTTACCTAGGCCTATCCATTTTGTATGCCGCCACATCAACCGATTTTATTATCTGTCGCTACGACCCATTTATAGGTATTTATCGGTTAAACGCCACATTTATGATGTTTGCATTAGGTGGTGCTTTCTTACTTATCAGCTTATTTATAGGCAGGCCTTATTGCCGATTCCTATGCCCTTATGGAGTTTTACTAAACCTTACAAGTCGCTTATCAAAAAAACACATGACCATTACTCCGGCAGCCTGTATTCAATGTCGATTATGCGGAGACTCTTGTCCTTTTGGTGCAATTGACAAACCTGTTGAAGCCAAAGCGGTGGAGAATAGACGGGTGAGTGTAAAAAGATATTCATGGTTAATATTAACACTTCCATTGGTAATATTTATTGGTGGATGGACAGGAGCAAGTTTTCATGAAACCTTAGCGAAAGTTAATTCCAAAGTTCGTTTAGCATCTGTCATTTTGGAAAACCCATCCGTATTAGACGAAGATACTACCATTGATATTGATGCATTTAAGGAATCAGGCCAAACTAGTGCTGAATTGTTCATGGAAGCGGCTGATATCGTAAGTGATTTTTATTTGGGCGGTTGGATACTCGGTGGATTCTTTGGGCTGGTTTTCGGACTTACATTGGCAAAATTAACAATTATCAGGTATAGAATGGATTATACACCAAATAAAGGTGAATGTTTCAGCTGTGCACGATGTATGGATTACTGTCCGGTTGAAAAAGATGCGATTATTAATAATGCATAATTTATGAGTTTAGTTGAAAAAATAAAATCAGGTGTAAACGTAAATCTTTGGAAGTGGATTGCAACCATTTCAGGCATATTTGCTATTTTGATGTGCTTTTTGGTTATTGCCAATTATGTACAAATTAACCGATTGGATCCGGTAAACACCGAAGCCATTAACACATTGGTTGCTCGTCTGAGTGAGAATCCCAACGACGAAGCATTACGCAATGAGATTCGAGCGCTGGATCTACTCGTCCGAAAAGCGTACTTTACCAATCAGTGGCAAGTTCGTACCGGAGGATATATCCTCCTGGTAAGTGCTATATTGATGATAATTGCTATTCAAATTCTTAACTCCGCTAAACCTATCGATCCAGTTTTGGATAATTCTGAGATTGAAGCTGACCAATTTATAAAGAGAATTTCCAGAAAATGGATATCAATTGGAGGAATATCAATAATAGTTATTGCACTACTATTGTCGTTCTTAACACATGATAAATTACAAGACACCTTCACCGAAGCCGCTAAAAGTACTGCTCTCAATGAGACTGAGCTTGAAGGTGCCGTAACAGAGAATAGGAAGCTTGCTGTTGCTTCTTCTGCAGAGGATGAAAAACCCAATATTAATGAAGTTGAAAAGAAGGAGAATATTCAGAATAAAGCTGTTGAAGAAAGTGAATTAATTAATGCCATCGAAACTGTAAACAACAAAGAATCCGTTACCCAAATTTCAGAATTTTTATTGAACTCAAGAAAAAACTATCCTTCATTCAGAGGGGCGAATGGATTGGGAATAGCCTATCAGAATAATATTCCGGTTAATTGGGATGGAGCTACCAATGACAACATATTGTGGAAAGTTAAGCTCAATTTGCAAGGTTATAATTCACCTATTATATGGGGAGATCGATTATTTATTACAGGTGCTAACTCCACAGCAAAAGAAGTTTACTGTTACCATAAAAATACCGGAGAATTAATCTGGACTAAGAGAGTGGGAAATATTCCGGGCTCGCCAGCTACTGTTCCAAATGTTACTGAAGATACAGGTCTGGCAGCTCCCACAGCTGCAACTGACGGGAAAAATGTTTATGCCATATTTGCCAACGGTGATGTAATTGCTCTTGATATGAGTGGCAATCAGGTATGGGCTAAAAACTTGGGTACTCCACAAAATCATTATGGGCATTCGTCATCACTCTTGGTTTATGAAAACAAATTAATCATTCAATACGATCAAGGCAGAGGATCAAAAATTATGGCCTTGGATAGCAATACAGGAGATGAAATTTGGGGTACCGCAAGAAATGTTCAAATTTCATGGGCTTCACCTGTGATTGTACACAGAGAAAATCAAACTGAGATAGTTGTAGTTGCAGATCCCGGCGTTGCCGGATTTGATGTGAATACTGGTCAGCAACTATGGATCATTGATTGTATTTATGGTGAAGTGGGGCCATCAGTAGCTTATTCCAATGGAATTGTTTTTGCATTGAATGAGTATGCTAGCTTGGTTGCAATATCAGGAGGGAATAATCCTGAAGTTCTTTGGGAAGATTACGACTATCTTTCTGATGTTCCGAGCCCCGTTGCATCGAACGATTTACTTTTTGTTGCCACAAGTTACGGAGTTGTGGTTTGTCACAATGCTAAAACAGGCGAGAAATATTGGGAACATGAATTTGATAATGGATTTTATGCTTCACCAATACTTGTCGATGGTAAAATCTACCTAATCGATAGAGATGGGATTATGCAAATTCTTAGTGCTAAAAATGAGTTTGAACTAATAGCTACACCAGCTTTGGGAGAACATGTAGTAAGTAGCCCGGCCTTTGCCGATGGACAAATTTTTATCCGAGCTGAAGATCACTTATATTGTATCGGATCTGGAAATTAACAGAACAAGGCTGGAACTAAAATGAATAAAGAAATTATAAATATTGTTGATCAGATTATACTGAAGCATGGTAAAACAGTGAATCAAGTGATTCCCATCTTGCAGGCCATTCAGAATGAATTTAATTTCTTACCTGAGGAAGCCTTGGAATATGTTTGTAAGAATACCAAAATTAGCGCAGCTCGAATCTACGGAGTTTCAACCTTTTATTCGCAATTCAGACATAAACCTGTTGGAAAACATATCATTAAAATATGTGTTGGAACGGCCTGTCACGTGAAAGGTGCGATGCAGGTTTACAATGCATATCTACGAGAATTAAATATCGTTGACGAAAATGAAAATACCGATCCCAACGGCCTTTTTACAGTAGAAAAAGTAGCATGTCTCGGCTGTTGTACAATCGCTCCTGTTGTTCAAATTGACAATATTACTTATGGACACCTTACTACTGACAACGTTTCTGACACCTTAATTGATTTCCAATCAGCGAAGAATAATCCTAAACAAACTTATGATGGAATAGGAACGGAAACTGAGAATCTTCAGGGTGAAATCCGATTGGGCCTTGGCTCTTGTTGTGTAGCCAGTGGGAGTTCTCTGGTTAAAGATGAGCTGGAAGGAATAATTGCCAATAGCAAAATTAATGTAAATGTGAAGCAAGTTGGCTGTGTAGGTATTTGTAATCAGGTGCCGATGTTGGAAATTCACAAACCCGGAAAATCACCAATATTTTATACAAAAATTAAGGCTGAAGAAGTAAGTGGAGTTATTAGGAAACACTTTAAACCTGTAAATTTATTGAATCGGTTAAAAAGTGATTTCTTTAATTATTTTGAAGGGATCGTTTTTAATGAAATACCCAAATCCACTTCCAGGTATGAGAGTGATAGAAGAGATACACCTGTATCCGAATTTCTTAATGCACAAATCAATATCGCCACTGAATATCGAGGAGCAATTAAACCAACTGATCTTGAAGAATACAAAGATTTAGGAGGTTTCTCAGCTTTCAAAAAATGCGTAACGCAATTATCTCCTAAAGAAATTATTGCTACAATCAAAAGCAGTGGATTAAAAGGAAGGGGAGGAGCAGGATTTTTGACGGGACTAAAATGGGAGTTGGTTGAAAAAGAAATTTCTGATAAAAAGTATGTCATTTGTAATGGTGACGAAGGAGACCCTGGTGCATTCATGGATCGAATGTTACTTGAATCATATCCTTTCAGAGTCATTGAAGGGATGTTAATTGCAGCTTATTCAGTTGGCGCATCCGAAGGGTTATTTTACATAAGAGCTGAGTATCCCCTTGCAGTAAGGCGCATTAACGAAGCATTGCTACTCTGTAAAGCGGAAGGCTTGATTGGAGAACGAATCTTTAATAGTGATTTCTCTTTTAATCTGGAGATGTTTGAAGGTGCGGGCGCTTTTGTTTGTGGTGAAGAAACAGCCTTGATTGCTTCGGTTGAAGGAAACCGTGGGATGCCTAAAGTGAGGCCCCCATTCCCGGCTCATCAAGGATTATGGAGGAAACCAACCTTAGTTAATAATACCGAAACCTATTCATTGATTTCCTGGATTGTAAGAAATGGAGCTGATGCGTTTAGTAATATTGGCTCTGAAAATAGCAAAGGCACTAAAGTCTTTGCATTGGCCGGAAAAATAAACAGGGGCGGATTAATTGAAGTCCCGATGGGGATTAGTGTAAAAACTATTGTTGAGGAAATTGGAGGGGGTATTCCTAATGGTAAAAAGTTTAAGGCCGTTCAAATTGGAGGCCCTTCAGGAGGATGCATCCCGGCTTCTTTGGCTAACATTTCAATAGATTTCGAATCATTGAATGAGGCTGGAGCCATGATGGGCTCAGGCGGATTAATCGTGCTTGATGAAGACGATTGCATGGTAGATATTGCAAAATATTTTATTTCGTTCACGCAAAATCAAAGTTGTGGAAAATGTACTTTTTGCAGGATAGGAACTACTCGAATGCTGGATATTCTAACTAAAATTTCCAGTGGAAATGGTAAACTGGCTGACCTTGATTTGCTTGAACGACTGGCTAAATCTACTAAAAAAGGTAGTTTATGTGGATTGGGAAGAACAGCCCCAAATCCCGTTTTATCTAGCTTGACTCATTTTAGAGAAGAGTATGAAGCACACATTGATGGAAAATGCCCAACAGGAAAGTGTACTGAAATGATTACATACACCATTACCAACGATTGTAATGGTTGTACCAAATGTGCACAAAAATGCCCAAGCGATGCCATCGAAACAAGGCCGTACTACCTACATGAGATAGATACTGAGAAATGTATAAAATGTGATATATGCAAGCAAGTTTGTCCAATTGATGCCGTTATAACTATTTAAAATGATTAAACTAACGATAGACGGAATTAAAATCTCAGTAGCTGAAGGAACTACTGTACATACTGCTGCAAAGCAACTGGGAGTGGAGATTCCAACGATGTGCTATTTAGAAGGCGCGGGTTTCCATAACCACCCAGCTTGTATGGTTTGTCTTGTGAAAGATAAGAGTTCTGGCAAGTTACTACCAAGTTGTGCACTTCCGGCGGTAAATAATATGAATATAACCACACGCGATGAAGAAGTTATGAATGCCCGGAAAGAGGCATTGGAGCTTTTAATGAGTGATCATGTTGGTGATTGTGATGCCCCATGCCGCTTAGGATGTCCTGCCTATATGAACATTCCATTGATGAATCGCCTGATTGCGAAAGGAAATTTTCAGAAAGCCATTTCCATTGTTAAGGAAGAGATTGCATTGCCTCATATTTTAGGATATATTTGCCCAGCTCCATGCGAAAAGGTTTGTAGACGAAATGAAATTGATTATTCCGTTCAAATTTGTCAGTTGAAGAAATTTGTTGCGGCAACTGATTTGCAAAATAATCGCATCTACTTCCCCAAAAAAGATCCGGCATCTGCTAAAAAAGTTGCGGTAATTGGAAGTGGCCCTGCGGGTCTGGCAAGTGCATTCTATTTATTACGGGATGGGCATAGCTGTACCATCTATGATAAAAATGAAATGGCCGGCGGTTCATTGAGGTATCAGCAAATGGATAAGCCCTTACCACCTGAGGTGTTAGATGCTGAGATTGAGTATTTAAAATCCTATGGCGTTGATTTCAAATTAAATTCATACATAAATCAAAACGTTGTTAATGCATTTCGGAAAAATGGTTTCGATGCAATCATTCTGGCAACAGGGGCAAATACAGTATCAAATTTATTGATAGATGCTTTGGATTTAAGCGAGAATGGAATGAACGTAAATCCGGATACATTTGAAACTTCTGTGGTCGGTGTTTTCGCGTGTGGAAGTGCTGTTCGAACACTCAAAATGGCTGTTCGATCTGTTGCGCAGGGAAAAGCAGCCGCACACTCAGTTACTACATTTCTTAATGGAAATACTCCAGAGAAAGGTAAGCGCATATTCAATTCTAAATTTGGAAAATTAGCAGAAGAGGAATTTGATGAGTACTTGAAAGAAGCACCAAATAGAAGGAATTTAACAGAAAAATATACTGGGCTGAAATCTTATACAATTGAGAATGCTAAAGCCGAAGCAGATCAATGCATGCATTGCGATTGCCGTAAAATGAATAATTGTTTACTAAGAATTCATTCAGATACTTATCAAATTGATCGGAGAAATTTCTTGCTTGGTAAACGGAATAACGTAAGCAAGTTTTTTAAGCAGGATATGATTGTTTATGAACCGGAAAAATGCATAAAATGTAGCTTGTGCGTTGAAATATCTGCCAGGAAGAAAGAAGAAATAGGATTCACACACATTGGCCGGGGATTTGATGTGAAAATAAAAGCACCTTTTGGAAAATCGATAGATGAAGCATTAACTTCAACTGCAATCGAATGTGCGAATGCTTGTCCAACCGGAGCCATTTCATTAATTGAATAATTAAGTAAAATGAAAATAGCAAAAACGACACTATCTGTTCTATTCCTTGTGATAGCAATTTTATTTGGTACATCCAAAAGCAGCAAAGCACAAACTACCGACTGCTGGCCTTCATTTCGTGCAAATCAAGAACTAACAGGATATACACCTGTTTCTATAGGTAATTCATTAAAGTTACAATGGTCTTTTAAAACAGAAGATGCGATACAATCATCCGCTGTGGTATGCGACAATCAGATTTTTATTGGTTCTAACGATGGATATATTTATTCATTTTCAATGGATGGTAAACTAATATGGAAGTATCGTGCTGAAACATCTATTGAAGCCGCCCCTTTGGTTCTGGATAATACAATTTATGTCGGATCGCTTGAGGGAATGTTGTTTGCTTTAGATGCAAAAACAGGGAAATTAAAATGGAAGTACGAAACAGATGGACAAATTTCCGGTGCATCCGGCTGGATCTATTCACCTGATAAAAAGGAAAAATGGATTATCACCGGAAGTTACGATTTTTTTCTGCATTGTGTGAAAGCGAAGAACGGAGAATTGGTTTGGAAGTTCGAGGCAGATAATTACATAAATGGTGCTCCGGCTACCAATGGCGAAATTACATTATTTGGGGGTTGTGATGGCTATTTGCATATAATAAACGTGGATAATGGGGAGGAGAATGATAAGATTGATGTAGGAACTTATATTGCGTCATCAGCAGCCATCAAGGATAACATCGCATTTTATGGTAATTATGATGGTGATTTCTACTGTACTAATCTGAAAACCAGAAAAATATTATGGAAATATGAGGCAGGACCTTTTCTGGGCTCACCGGCAGTAGCGGATGGAAAAGTTGTGATTGGATCGCAGGATAAGAATGTTTATTGTTTTGATCAAAAAACCGGTGAGATTATTTGGAAATTCAATACACTGAGAAAGATTGATGGCTCAGCTGTGATTGCGGGCAACAAAGTTGTCATTGGTTCCGGAGATGGAAGAATGTATATTTTCGATCTTAAAACCGGCGAAAAAATTTGGTCGTACGAAATTGGAGCTTCACTAACAAGTACACCTGCGGTTGTGGATGGAATGATTATTATTGGTGGAGAAGACGGTGTGGTTTATGCGTTTAGCTGGTAAAATGTTGTAATATAGAATTAAATCAGTGAGACGTTGATTTGGTGAAACAACATTCATTAGGCGAAGTGATATTCCCACGCCCCTTGGAGCGAAATAAAATAGCATCCATCATGATAGTCCGTCCGCTTGCGGCGGGGAGCTTTATTAAAATATTGCTGACGAATTAAAGTCTGCCTAATTAACGTAAAATGATGAAAAGATTGAAACTCTTAATAGTCCCGGAAACGGTGATACTTATTGGGTAGATGCAAAAATTATTAAAGAACTAAAACCGAAAAGCTTAAAATGAAAATTATAAATATTGTACCGGGATTTGGCGGGTCATTTTATTGTGGCAATTGTTTAAGGGATAGCTCCTATGTTAGGTCTCTGGTTGAGGCCGGGCATGATGCGGTAACCTTACCCATATATTTGCCATTAACGCTAAATGGAGAAAAGCAATCAGACACCCCCGTTTTTTATGGCGCAATTAATATCTATTTAAAACAGAAGTTTCCGTTTTTGAGAAAGATGCCAACATGCTTGGAGAACTTCTTTAATTCCGGATTCTTATTGAAATATGCTGCAAGAAAAGCCGACTCAACACGTGCACATGGATTAGAAGAAATGACAATTTCAATGCTTAAAGGGCACGAAGGCTATCAAAAAGAGGAACTTAAACATCTCATTAACTTTCTAAAAAATCAAGAGAAACCTGATATTGTTCATTTATCTAATGCACTCTTAATGGGGTTGGCTAAAAAAATAAAAGAAGAATTAGGAATTCCGGTGGTATGTTCGTTGCAGGATGAAGATGTATGGATAGATGCCATGGATGATTCTTATCAGGAGAAACTTTGGAATCTATTTAGTGAAAAAGCAAAAGATGTTGATGCATTTATCGCCGTGAGTCAATTTTACGGAGATGTGATGAAAAAACGCATGAATATTTCCGATGATAAATTGAACGTAATTCATGTTGGGATTGATCCTGAAGTTTTTGAAATGTCAGCCCTGGCATTTGATCCGCCGGTAATAGGTTTTATGTCGCGAATGAATGGTGAAAACGGTTTTGAAGTGTTGATTGATGCGTATATCAAACTCAAATTAAGATCAGAATTTAATAATGTTAGGCTGCGATTATCGGGTGGAATGACGGGTGACGATAAGCAATTTATTCAAAAACAGATCAATAAATTAAAGAATAATAATTTTCTTAAGGATGTTGAATTTGTGGAAGAATATAAAGAAAAATATCTCAATGCATTTTTTCAACCATTAACTTTGTTATCTGTGCCTGTTTTAAAAGGGGAGGCATTTGGATTGTACCAGATCGAATCGTTGGCTTGCGGAGTACCGTTAGTTCAACCGGCTCTTGGGGCTTTCCCCGAAATTATTGAGGCTACACAGGGTGGCGTAACTTATACTCCAAATAATGCAACGGCATTGGCAAATAAACTGGCGGAGGTTTTGAGTAATCCCGATCAATTGATTGCAATGAGTAAAGCAGGCAGGGCAAGCATAGAAGATCATTTTAGTAGCCGAAAATTAATTAAGAAGATGATGAATGTTTATGAGCGACTTATAACAATCAATAATGAATAATTTTTAATGCTTATAATGTTCAGATGAATAAATTAAAACAAATGTTAGAAATTAGGCATTACATAACCAGGGCTTAAAATCCAGTATCTAAAAACTAAGTTTATGATCAGTCTTGAAAAAATTAGCAAACACTACCAAAGCAAGAGTAGCCAAAAGGGGAATATTGTTTTGGACGAAATATCCTTATCCATTAATAAGAATGATTCAATAGCTATTGTCGGCCCATCCGGATCGGGGAAAAGTACGTTGCTAAACATTCTTGGAACCTTGGATGTTCCGTCAAACGGATCGATGAAGTTTCAAGATGCAGCGGTTGATTTGTTGGATGACAAAGAATTATCATTACTCCGAAATCAAAAAGTAGGATTTATATTTCAGATGCATCATTTATTACCTCAATTGAATGTGCTGGAAAATGTGTTGCTACCCGTCATTCCCAATGCTTCTAAAAAAGAGAAAAAGGATGCCATGAATAGAGCAATGAAATTACTGAAGCAGGTCGGACTTGAGGATCATATTCATAAATTCCCAACTCAGCTTTCCGGAGGTGAATGTCAGCGGGTTACCGTGGTCAGGGCAATGATTAACAAACCGGATATTATTCTTGCTGATGAACCAACAGGTTCACTGGATCAAAATTCTGCAGCACAAGTTGGTGATTTATTAATCGAGCTTCAGGAAGAACAGAAAATAGCATTGGTGGTGGTAACGCATTCATTGGAGTTGGCAAATAAAATGAAAATTAAATATAGGTTGGAGAAGGGTAAACTCATACAATTTAACTAAATCAGGATGTCAATTATAAAGTTCATACTCAGAAGTCTTTGGCACTTTAAAAAACAACATATCGCCATTCTGGTCGGTACAATGGTAAGCACTGCTGTTCTTACCGGTGCGTTGATAATTGGGGATTCGCTTAACTACAGTTTAAATAACTTAGTTGAGAAAAGATTAGGGAATGTTGAGTATGCAATGATGACCAGCGATCGATTTGTGCGCACACAATTAGCGGATGATCTTTCCAAGGAAATAGGGGTAGAGGTTGCTGCGGTACTGAGTTTAGAGGGAATATCCATAAACCCCGAATTCAACATTCGGGTTAATAAAACTCAGATATACGGAATTGATTCATCGTTTTGGCGATTGTCAAATGTAAAACCTATCTCTTTGGATAATGATGAAGCTGTGATCAGTTCAAATCTGGCAATAAAACTGAATCTGAAATTGGATGATATTTTATTGCTAAGGGCTGAGAATGTAGGCTTTATCCCGGTTAATGCACCCTTTGTGGAAGAAGAGCAATCTTCTGTTGCACTAAGATTAAAGGTTAAAGCAATCATTGATGCGGATAAATTAGGGCGATTTAGTTTAAAGAGTAATCAGATAGCACCTTACAATGTTTTTCTTGCAAGGAATTATTTTTGCGATCGAATGGAATTAAATGGATTTGTTAATACCATTTTGGTAGAAAATATTGAAGACGAATTGATCGGCACAGATCTTTTGAATGAAAAAATAGAGAAGGTTTGGGCGTTAGAAGATGCCGGTTTAATCATAAGTAAAATTCCTGAAACAGGAAAAACGGAAGTGCGATCTAATCGGATATTTATTGATAAGCCTATTTCCGAATCACTTAGTCAACTTCCACATTCGAATGTGAAAATATTGACATATCTTGTCAATTCATTTCATGCTAAGGGTAAGACTACTCCTTATTCCTTTGTTGCTGCATCATCCTTTACTTTTGATGGTGAAGCCTTAGCAGACAATGATATTGTTATTAATGATTGGTTGGCCAAAGATCTGAGAATTGGCGTAACCGACACATTAACGCTCTATTATTTTGTGATCGGCCCGCTGAGAAAACTGAGTGAGAAATCATCTGTTTTTATTGTAAAAGATATTATTGGTACTGCCAAAAATGGGTTGGATAATTCCTTGATGCCTGCGTTTCCCGGTTTGGCTGATGCAAATAGTTGCAGTGATTGGGAAACAGGTGTCCCAATAGATTTGGAACGAATTAGGGATAAAGACGAAGAATATTGGAATGATTTTAAAGGAACTCCAAAAGCATATATTTCAATCTTAAAAGGTAAGGAATTGTGGGAGAGTCAATATGGTGCCTATACATCCATTCGTTTCAATATGGAAAAATCAAGCCTTGAAGAGTTTGAAAGCGATGTATTGCGTCAACTCAGCCCAATTGACTTAAACCTGCAATTTCTGGCAGTAAAAGAAATAGGTAAGCTTGCTGCGAATAATGGCGTTGGGTTCGGTGAGTTATTTCTGAGTCTTAGTTTTTTCGTAATTGCAGCCGGAGTTTTGCTCACTACTTTATTATATTCCCTTCATGTTGAATCACGAAAATCAGAAACCGGAGTATTGTCAGCACTGGGATTTTCACAGAAGCAAATTATAAAGATTCGATTCTCAGAGTCCTTTTTTATTGCATTAATTGGAGGAATAACCGGTTCAATACTGGGCGTTTTATACAACCTGGGATTGATGGAAGGCTTAAATTCTGTTTGGTCTGACATTGTAAGAACCAGAGATTTAGAAGTATTTATAAAACCATCAACCCTTATCACGGGTGCGATGAGTGGAATTGTTATTGCCTTATTCGTAATCTATCTGGTGAGCAGAAAAAAGTTGAAACAACCAATAGTTGAATTGTTAAAGAAAATATCAAACAGTAAAATTAAAATAGGTAAATCGCAATTTTGGATTAAAGTAATTGCTTCGATGGGTCTGTTAGGTAGTTTAACAATGATCACTTTATCACTCTTAAGCTCAATTGAAGAAAATGCCGGATTGTTACTGATGGCGAGTGGTTTATTTTTAATGGGGAGTATCGCGTTGATCAGAAACTATTTTAATTCATACTCCAATAGAAATTTTAAAAAGCCTTTTGGTTGGAAATATCTGGCGATTAAAAATGCAAGTTTAAATCAGGGTAGGAGTATAGCTGTGATCGCATTATTAGCCCTGGGTTCATTTACGATTTTAATCACCGGTGCCAATCGTAGAACCTTTTATGGCGTTGATGAGTCTAATAATTCAGGTACCGGAGGATATAGCCTCTGGGCTGAATCAAGCTTGCCAATTCTACATGATTTGAATGCCGACTCAGAGAATAATTTTGAAAATGTAAACGTTGTACAATTTCATAATTTAGAAGGGGATGATGCCAGTTGCCTAAATCTAAATCAAGTGGATCAACCTCAAATATTGGGTGTAAACAGTGAGGCGTTTGATATGAAAGGCGCATTCTCATTTGCAACGCTTTTTGGAGATATTGATAAAAATCATCCATGGCTGGCCTTAAAGCAATCGTTGGGTAAAAATGTAATCCCGGCATATGCTGATATGACGGTTATTACTTGGGGCTTGAAGAAGAAAGTTGGTGACACATTGAATTATGTTAGCGAATCAGGCCAACTAATTTCTTTGGTTCTGATTGGCGGATTAAATAATTCTATATTTCAAGGCAACGTATTAATTGATGACCAATATTTCAGTGAACATTTTCCAACAGCTGTGGGATCCAGAATCATGTTAATTGATGCTTCTGTAGAAAACAGAGCCGAAGTATTGGATTATCTTAATAGTAATTATATAGATTATGGAATTGAGGTAAATAGCACATCAGCAAGACTGGCGGAATTTAATTCTGTAACGAATACTTATCTCTCAGTTTTTATGGTGTTGGGCGGATTGGGTGTTTTTATTGGTACTATCGGTCTCGGTATTGTTTTATTACGAAATCTGCTGGATCGTCGAAATGAGATTGCATTATTGCAATCGCTGGGTTTTAATCGCCCGGACATTTTTAAATTGATCTTTCTCGAAAACTTCTTTCTATTAACCACAGGTATGATCATTGGTGTTTTAGCGGCGGCTATCGGAATTCTTCCATCCATGTTATCGCCGGCTTTTAATATTCCGGGCTTATTTGTATTTATCATACTGCTTATCGTTTTTCTGAGTGGTATTTTATGGATCTATGTTGCTTCTCGCTTAAGCCTGAATAAATATTTAATACAATCATTATCCTCTGAGTAGTGTTAAAAATATATAGAAGAAATATCACTATATCGCTACCAATTATATTTTTGAACTTACAGTAAGTGTTTCATTTTAAATAAAATAGTTCCCGTGGCATACGGTATTCGTTTCACTTTCAATCATGTATTCCTGATTTATTGAATGAGGAGGGAAATATTGGTTCCCTTCAACATTAATAGTTTTACCGCTTTCAGCTATAACTTTACCGTTCCAGATGGCTTTCATTTCTTAATTTTATGTTTCAATAATGTGATCACGAAGTATGGTCGTTGATTGTATAATAACTCCTGACAGGCTTGAAATTAGAAAATCAACACTAAAGTTAACTATTTTTATAGTGAAATTAATAGTTGTATCAGGAATTTTATTACATTTGCCCTAATGCAAGATAAAAGCAATAAATATCAGTTAAATTCTATCCTTTCCCATAAGGACGAATTGATGTTAGTACTTGCATCATTAAACTTGGTTATTACAACCATTACAACTACAACCACAACTACAACCCCTTAGGGGGTAATCATTGGCATATTAGCACCATTGGTGCATTTCGTTTTTTAATCATGTTCTGATTAATATATCAATATTTATACATTTTAAAAAATTATAAGAATGGAAAGAATAGTACGTGCTTTCGCACCTGCAAGTATTGCCAATGTGAGTTGTGGGTTTGATGTTTTGGGGTTAGCTATTTACTCTTTAGGCGACATTGTGGAAGTTTCATCAACATATAGAAATACCATTGAGATTATAGAAATTATTAATGGTAAAGAGCTTCCTTACGAAGCGGATAAAAATAGTTGTGGAGTTGTTGCCAAAAAAATGCTTGAAGTATTAAAGCAAGATAGAGGGGTTAATATTCGTTTAATTAAGGGATATTCTAGTGGAAGTGGATTGGGATCAAGTGCTGCAAGTTCAGTTGCAACAGCAGTTGCAATGAATATGTTTTTGAATGCAAAGCTAACACCAACAGAACTTGTCGAATTTGCGATGGAGGGCGAATATCTCGCTAGTGGAATAAGGCATGCTGATAATGTGGCGGCGGCAATGCTGGGTGGAATTTGTTTGGTAAAGGAATTAAATCCATTGGAAATTATTCAATTACCGATCCCAAAAAACTTATATGTTAGTGTTTTATTTCCTCAGATTCGATTAAACACTTCAGATTCAAGAAACCTGATTCATGAGGATATAAAACTAAAACTTGCCTCACAGCAATGGGGTAATTTAGCTTCATTTGTCTCAGGTCTTTATAATAGCGATTATGATTTGATTGGCAGATCAATGAAAGATGTAGTTGCTGAAAAGTATCGTTCTACCCTGATTCCTTTATACGAGAAAATGAAAGATGCTGCCCTTGATAGTGGAGCCTTGGGTTTCGGAATCTCAGGTTCCGGGCCCGCAGTTTTCGCATTGTCTCACGGAAAAAAGAAAGCCGAGGATGTAAGCTTGGCTATGGAATCAGCTTTTAAATCGTGCGATATAGGCTATCGAAGCTTCGTGAGTGGAATCAGGGATAAGCAAGCAGAAATCATAAAACCAAATAGTAAACATTATCATGAATTATATAAATATCAACAACAAATTTCAGATTATTAACTTTCAGGACGCGCTTATCTGTCAAAATCACGACAGCGGCGGACTCATCATGCCACAATACATTCCGGAGTTTGGCAACTCCTTTATTAAAAAGTTAAACCGGAAAACAAATAAGGAAATTGCTACGGATTTGATGTACCCGTATTTAAACGATTTAATCGACAAGCGTAAGCTGAAAAATCTAATCAGTGAATCACTAAACTTTAAGATTCCGTTGGTTCAGGTCGAGGATAATATTTTTGCATTAGAGTTATTTCATGGCCCAACGATGGCTTTTAAGGATGTAGGAGCTTTGTTCTTATCATCACTTTTACAACATCTTAATCCTGATATGAAAAAGATCAGAGTAGTTGTTGCTACATCAGGCGACACCGGAAGTGCGGTTGCGAATTCATTCGCCAACGTTCCGGGCTTTGAAGTGCTTATTCTATTTCCGAAAGGAGGTGTAAGTCTTTATCAGGAACAACAATTAACCAATACAGCCTCAAATGTGAAAGCCGTTGAAGTGGATGGAACTTTTGATGATTGCCAGCTCATGCTAAAAAATGTTTTGAAAAATAAAGATCTATGTACTGAGTTGAATATTACAACTGCAAATTCGATTAATATTGGAAGACTGTTACCACAAATAGTATATTATTTTCTGGCTTATAAACAGCTTGTTAATAAGAAGAAAGATGTGGTGTTTTCGGTTCCGTGTGGGAATTTTGGCAACCTGACAGCCGGTTTGATGGCCATGAAAATGGGTTTGCCGGTTGGTAAGTTTATTGCAGCTGTAAATCGAAATCAATCCTTTTATAAGCTGCTTAAGTATGGCACTTATCATCCTAATGAAACAATAAAAACTTTTTCAAATGCGATGGATGTTAGTAACCCCAGCAATATTGTCCGGCTCCTTCATTTGTATGAAAATGATATATTGAGACTGAAAGAAGATATTCAGTGTAAAACGGTGAATGACGATGAAACAATAAGTTCGATAAGGGCTGTTTATAAGAAGTTCGATTATTTAATGGATCCACATTCGGCGGTAGCTTACCATTCATTAAAATCTAGTATTAAAAAACATCAGAATGGAATTTTCCTTGCTACGGCAAGTCCCCATAAATTTGAAAGCATTGTTAGTAAGGCAATTCCAAGTTTGATACCAAAAAAAATAGAATACTCAAATGGATATAAAATTAAATCTGATACTCATGTAGAATCACTACAGTCTATATTATACGAATTGGCTTTAGCTTAATACATTAATTTTTAGCTCATAATTTTCCATAATGAGTTCGCGAAGTATTGTTGTTTGTCGTAATAGTTCTTGATAATTTCGAAGCCTGATTGTTCGGCTAGAGATTGTATCGTATTCAAATCGTATTTCTGAGATCGCTCCATAAATATCGATTCCCATTTTTTGAAATGAAATGTTTTATTCAACTTCTGAATCTTTACTTCCTGATCTTTTTGGCTGATGAGATAACTTTTTGTACTTCCGCTTTGCGGATTATAAACTTCATGGTGCTTAAAGCTTTGTAAATCAAAATTGGCACTCAGTTCATTATTGATTCTTGTTAATAAATTTAAATTAAAATCAGCTGTCAGGCCTTGGGCATCATTGTAGGCATTGAGTATTAATTGGGGATCTTTTTTTAGGTCGAATCCGATAAAAAGTAAGTCGTTAGTATGCATTACATCCTTTAATTTATTCAGGAAAATTAATGTTTCTGTTTTGTTGAAGTTCCCAATATTGGACCCGAGAAATAGTAAGATTTTTTTTGTTCGTCCACAATTATTAATCTCCTCAATGAGCTGAAAATAATCTCCAACCAATCCATTCACCGAAATATCCGGTAATTTATTATTGATATCGGTAGTTAGATTTCTTAAGGCTGCTTCCGAAATGTCAATGGGTGTATAAGTGAAGCGTGCATTTTGATTTAGAAAGTGTGTTAACAGAATTTTCGTTTTCAGACCATCACCTGCTCCCAGTTCTACCAACTCGAATTTACCTGTTGAAGAAACAAAATCGAGATAAATATCCTGTTTGTATGATTGAAAAATTTCTAATTCACAATCGGTAAGATAATACTCAGGCATATGCATAATCTCCTTAAATATCTTACTCCCCCGATTATCGTAAAGATATTTCGATGATAAATGTTTGGGTGTTGAACATAAGCCTGCTAAAACATCTCTGGAAATATCTTTTAATAACGTTATTTGTTCCATAGGTTTTATTAATTTTTCGGTTTTCCGGTTTCGATTGGGTTTTTGGAGTCATTACTCCATTCAAACCAGCCTCCATCAAAAACCGAGATCTTGGGCCAACCCATCAACCAGGCATTAAAAAATGCTTCACTGCCACGCCATCCTGTTCCGCAATAAAATGCTAAATGCTTATCAGGCGTAATACCTGCCTCTTCCCAAAGTATAGCAATTTCATTGAATTCACGAGTTGTATGATCTAAATTACGATAATTCTCCATATGGTATGCGTCAGTTCCACAATTGCCAAATATGGCGCCGGGTATCCGCCCTTTCTTTTCGATATAATTATAGCCACTAACTTCTCCAATATATTCCGGCCAACTTCTTACGCAAACTAACTCACCATCTGTTGATTTTAGCAGCTCTTTCGCTTCAGGTACATCCACGGCAAGTTCTGGCTTTTGAGGAATAGTAATTCCAAAATCAGACGCAGTATTTTTTAGTACATTATCTGTATCAATT
The DNA here is from genome assembly GCA_003353955.1 of Bacteroidota bacterium. Taxonomy (GTDB): domain Bacteria; phylum Bacteroidota; class Bacteroidia; order Bacteroidales. Next base: position 21,907 of record PIVJ01000014.1, read on the forward strand.
TCAAATCCGGCATCGAGCCAGGACTGATACCCTCCGTTCAGTACTCTAACATCTTTTACTCCGGCATACATCATTATGAAAGCACATCGTATGGCACCGATATGACCGGCTGAGCTTCCGGGATATGGATCGTCATTATTTGGCGATAGGAATTTACCATAAAGGATCACGGTGGTATCTGATGTGATTCCGTGCTCTTCCAAGGCCGCTTTTAATTCATGAGGAGGCCTTCTGTTCCAAATATCGGCTGATTCTAAAGCGAATGTATCCATGTCGATGGCACCGGGTATGTGCCCACTTATATAAGCATCTTTATTACGGTAATGTGCATGGCATATTACAAAATCGTTATTATCGTATTGTGATGGGGTTTTACCCTCACATAAGGATTTTAACCATTCTGCAGATACAAGATGTTGAAACCTCTCCAAACGATCCATCGGCAAATCAGGATTGATAGCCCACTCATCTACGAAAGAATAATAAACCTGAACATTTATGTATCCAACATCTTTAAACATATTGGCAACTTTCATTGCATCATTTTGATCGTAGCCGTAAATGACCAGATCATCCTCAGGCATAATTTCTTTTTCTCTGACAATCTCAATCCAGTCAATGTAATTTGCCCATTTAATGGGTAAACTTTTAGCCCCTTTTATATGCCCGCCACGCGCCTCATTACAAAGCTTCCAGCCATTGTATGCATCAACCGGCCGCACATCAATAAGCAACCCATTATTATTATCAATAAAAGATTTTACTTCCTGAGTTGTTAATTGATTAATTCGTTTATACATAAATATGTTGGATTTGTTTTTTTAATGACTGAATAGTTTGCGATGATTGAAATTGTGACCAAAATTCTGTGTAATTCAAGAAATGTTTTTTTAAAATAGATTCTTTAAATTTATTTATATCTAAATGGGTCTCTTTAGCTCTCTTGTTTTCATATTGTGCTATTGTATCTTCTATAAACACACTTTGGATCTCATACCTATTACACACTTATGAAATGGTAGATTCTTCATCGCTCACGGAGAAGATGCTGATTGCCTTTTTTAGTATCGTTCGTTCCATCTTTACATCCCTGAGTTCTTTTCGTAAATGGGAAAACTCTTTCTCCAGATCTGTTATTTTTGGTGTTCCATGAGCAGGGAAACTATTCCCTTCATACTTTTTTGACTCTTTTCTCCATCGATAAAGAAGTTCTTTATCAATGCCTAACTCTTCTGAAATCTCTTTGGTATTACCCCTTGCATAGGTGAGTTCAACTGCTTTTTGCTTGAACTCCTTTGTCATACTTTTTTCGGTTTTGATTCATAATTGTAAGTTAATGCTTTTATAGCTTAACTTGCCGTCCAATCAAATGTAGCACTTCCCGTTTTTTCTTTTATCGAGAATGATGACTTTGTGATCGCAGCAGGATTCGAACCTGCGACCCACAGCTTAGAAGGCTGTTGCTCTATCCAGCTGAGCTATGCGACCTTTTTTGAGCTGCAAAGATAAAGATTTATTGAACATTTAAAGAAAAAATCAAAACTTCCTTAAGTATCATACTATCGAAGGTTTAAAATCTGGCTTAATTTGTATTTCTAATTCATTGGTAATACATTTGCAATTGGTGGTATTTCTCTTGACAGAGATTATCTTAATATGGGAATCCCGTGAAACTCGGGAGCTGTCCCCGCAGCTGTAAACTTTTTAAAAGGTTCGGTATCCGCTTGCCACTATCTCGATGGAAACGAGATGGGAAGGCTGCCGAATCTGGGTGAGCCAGAAGACCTGCCAGAAAAATAAATAAAAACTTCGGGAGAAAGTATTGTTTTTTTTCTTCGTTTCAAATACCGGGAATTGCGTTTTTTAAATTTATCATTATGAAATACTTTTTCACTATAAAATTCCAATTTACTTTTTTACTTGGATTCTTCTTCTTGAATGGATTGGCACAAAAAACAGATCGAATAATTTCTTTGGCTCCATCGATTACCAGCAATATTTACTTGCTCGAACAGCAATCAAAACTGGTTGGCTGCACCAATTATTGTACTGCAGCTATCGCTGACCAAGTTCCAGAAGTTGCCACATCCATTACGGTAAACTTAGAGAAAGTGATTAGCCTAAAACCTGATCTGGTACTAATCAGCCCTTTAATTAAACAAGAGACTATTGAATTATTAAAGAAAGTTGGAATTAGCGTTGAAGAATTTAAGACACCAAGGTCATTTGAGGAGATTTGTGAGCAGCTTGTTTTTCTTGGAGAATTACTAGGTGCCAGACAAAAAGCAAATGAAATTGTTGGGTTACAAAGTCAGAAGCTTGCTGATTTAAGAAGAAAGGTTAAATCAAGAAATGGAAAATTCAGCATATTTATGCAAATTGGAGCCAATCCGTTGTGGACCGCTATCCCCCATACTTTTTTAGACGACTATATCACTTTTGTCGGTGGGCAAAATATTGCATCAGAAATGACGCATGGTGCCGTTAGCCGGGAAAGTATTATTCTGAAAGATCCGGAAATAATATTTTTGCTTACCATGGGTAATTTTGGAAAAGAGGAAAAGAAAAACTGGAAGCGGTATAAATCGTTGAAGGCTGTAAAGAACGACAGAATTTTTATTATAAATTCGGAATTGGCATGTGAACCGACACCTGTCGCATTTATCAAAACCCTGGAACAGATGATTGAAATATTAAATAAGCTTAATTAACTTACTCCTTCGATTCTAAATAAAATGAATAAGAAATATTTAAAATGGATCTTTATCATCGGTTTGCTGATACTGGCATTGATTGTTGTTATTGGTGTGGCTTTAACTACCGGCGAATTACAGATCTCCATTTTTGATGTTTGGAATATTCTCCAAAAAGGGCAAGGGAGCATTGAATACACCATTATTCACGATATTAGATTACCGCGAATTTTATTAGGATTAGCCGTAGGCGGAGCATTAAGTGTTTCGGGTGTGATATTGCAAGCGATATACCGAAACCCACTTGTTGAGCCTTATACTCTTGGAATTTCCGGTGGCGCCTCTTTGGGCATTGCTATTGTTTTTGTATTCGGATTACATCTGAGTTTAGGAGCACTCATATTACCCTTCGCAGGGTTTACCGGTGCTCTGCTTAGTATGATCTTAGTTTATTACTTGGCAATAAAGCAGGGTAAAATTAAAATCCAACACATGCTTTTAATCGGCCTTATGATTAGCTTTATCGCGTCTTCTGCCCTGATGCTACTAATGTCAATTAGCTCAACAGAAAACCTACATGGAATTATTTTCTGGATTATGGGTTCGCTTGATGAACCCAATAGAACATTAATTAATTTGAATCTTGGGGTTTCAGTTTTTGGATTAGTTGCAACCTGTTTTTTTGTTCAACCTTTAAATGCATTGCGTTTAGGAGAAGAAAAAGCCAGGCATCTTGGAATCAATACCGAAACTGCCATTCGCACCTTGTTTCTCATTGCATCCTTATTGGCAGGTGTTAGTGTTGCAGTTGCAGGAGTTATTGGTTTTGTTGGACTCATTATCCCACATTTAATGCGCCTTTGGGTTGGCTCTGATTATCGAATTTTGATTTTATCCTCATACATCAGCGGAAGTATTTTTATCATCCTTAGTGATGCCGTAGCCCGAACAATTATTTTACCTAATGAATTACCAATTGGTGTTATTACAGGTATCATAGGTGGAAGCATTTTCGTAGTCGTATTAAGTCGTTCTTCAAAAAAAATAATATGATGAAGAAAGAGATGCTCGATATTAAGAATTTTAGTTGCGGTTATGCTTCAAAATTTAATATTGAGAATATAAGTTTTTGTATTCCTCAAGGAAGTTTTGCCGGAATTATCGGACCCAATGGATCGGGAAAAACAACATTGTTTCGAGGAATAACAAATGAACTCTCTCCCCTTTCAGGAATTATTAAAGTAAATGGCCACGACATTCGAAAACTTCGATACAAAGAACGGGCACAACGTATAGCTGTTGTGAGTCAAAATTTTGAAGCCGTAAACATGAACGTTGAAGACTATTTACTGTTGGGACGAATTCCTTATCAGAGACGGTTGCAGTTTTTTGAGAGCAAAAAAGATATTGAGATTGTAAACAAGTATATGTCGCTCACGAAAGTAGATTGCTTAAAAAATAAGTTGATGACAGAAATGAGTGGCGGAGAGCAGCAATTAGCTAATATTGCCCGGGCACTAACTCAGGAACCGGATTTATTATTGCTTGATGAGCCTACTTCTCAGTTGGATATTTCACATCAGGTTCAGGTATTAAATCTCATACAACGACTGAACCAACAATTGGGTCTTACTGTTTTAATGAATATCCATGATTTAAACCTTGCAGGAGAATACTGTGATTATTTAATCATGCTGGATTCAGGTAAAATTCATACCCAAGGTACGCCCGAGAAAGTGTTGACCTATAAAAACATTGAAGAAGTTTACGATACTGTTGTGGTAACTGAAACCAATCCAATTTCAAAAAAACCTGTAATCTTTCTCGTTTCCGAACAAGTGCTCAAACAAAATAAATCCTCAGGAAATTAATAAAATGGTGAGACTATTTTTGACATTGCTTTTTAATTTTGGGCAATAAAATAATGACTATAAAACATTTAATCCTAATAATACAACTTCTCCATTGGTATTTTCTGTCCACCCTCTAGGTGCGGCGAGAGATTGGCGTAATACGGAGCGGTCATTGCTGCATATGTTTTTTTATTATCCCAAGTCCCTCTCGAAAACGGTCGAACCGTTTCGATAATTCCATTATAAAGATCCATTTCTTCCATTTTATTTTTACCCATTCATTGGCGCGTTACTTTCCTTTTGAGGCAGTTAATTTTAGTCCAAGATAATCAGTCATCCAAAATGACAATTCTTCAATCTGAGAATCTGATTTTCCGGCTTGTTTAATTTTCGGAATGAATACACAAACAAGTTGATCAAGGCAATACATTCCTGAAAAATCAAACGTTGATGATATTAACAATCAGTATATCAATAAAATAATGATAAACCGAATACCAAGAAAAAACGTAAACTTTAAAACACCTGGTCTAATCTTTTTAAGTAGCTTTGATCAAAAAATTGCACTTGCTGGTTGAATTTACCATTTACAGAAAATAGAATAATTATTAGGATGCTATTTTGATAATTAATATTTTTGCACTCCTAAACTAAAAATAGTTAGCAATGGCAAAGAAGACGAAAGGCGCAAGAGGTCAGGTAATTTTAGAATGCACTGAACATAAGAATAGTGGAATGCCTGGTACATCTCGATATATCACCACCAAAAATAAAAAAAATACGCCGGATAGGCTTGAAGTCAAAAAGTATAATCCGATATTGAAAAAAATGACAACTCATAAAGAAATTAAATAAGTTAAGTTATGGCTAAGAAAGTAGTAGCATCCTTACAATCTGCCGGAAAAGATTTTGCGAAAGTTATAAAAATGACCAGATCGGCAAAAACCGGAGCATATTCATTCAAAGAAACAATTGTTGCCAACAATCGGGTAAAAGAGTTTTTGAAAAAATAAATGAATATTAATTTGAAACTATCGAAGCTTTTTCCTCAACGGAAGAAGCTTTTTTTTTAAAAGAATTATTATGAGTGTATTCTCTTTTCTTTCAAAAAGTAAAAATGAGAATCTTGACAAAGGATTAGAGAAAACCAAGAAAAGTGTTTTCTCAAAGATATCTAAAGCTATTGCAGGTAAATCAAAAGTAGATGCAGAAGTACTTGACAACCTTGAGGAAGTATTGGTAAGCTCGGATGTTGGTGTATCCACAACCTTAAAAATTATTGAACGAATTGAAGATCGAGTAAGCAGGGATAAATATATCGGAACTTCCGAGCTTAATTCAATCTTGAAAGAAGAAATAGCCAAACTGTTTCAAGAAAATACTAAGGAAAAGTATGCCGGCTTTGATCTGGAAGGTATCAAGACTCCATATGTAATTATGGTAGTTGGCGTTAACGGAGTTGGAAAAACTACCACGATTGGTAAACTTGCCTATCATTTTAAAGCTGCCGGGAAATCGGTTATTCTTGGTGCGGCTGATACTTTCAGGGCAGCCGCAGTTGATCAATTAATTATCTGGTCTGAAAGGGTAGGAGTGCCGGTTGTAAGTCAGGGTATGGGAGCTGACCCGGCTTCAGTAGCTTTTGATACGCTTAAATCTGCCGTAGCCAATAACGCTGATGTAATTATTATAGATACCGCAGGAAGATTACACAATAAAATTAATTTAATGAACGAGCTCACTAAAATCAAAGCAGTGATGCAAAAAGTAATACCCGGTGCTCCGCATGAGATACTTTTAATCTTGGATGCATCAACCGGACAGAACGCCATAGAGCAAGCCCGTCAATTTACGGCGGCGACAAAAGTAAATGCCCTAGCTTTAACCAAACTTGATGGAACAGCTAAGGGTGGCGTCGCTATTGGAATTTCAGATCAATTCAACATCCCGGTAAAATATATTGGTATTGGCGAACAAATGGAAGATTTGCAAATTTTTGATCGATTTAAGTATGTCGACACCTTATTCAATAATTAACTGTTTTGAAAACCAAAACCAAACACCATAGGCTTAACGTAGTTACATTAGGCTGTTCAAAAAACCTTGTTGACTCTGAAAATTTACTAAAGCAACTTGAAATAAATAATTTCTCGGTAACCCATAATTCAAATAAAAAATCTGATATAGTAGTTATTAACACCTGTGGTTTTATTACTTCTGCAAAAGAAGAATCCATTGATACCATATTGAGTTATGTTGAAGCTAAAAAAGCAGGATTAATTAGCGCAGTTTATGTTATGGGATGCTTGAGTCAGCGTTATCGAGATGACTTATTAAGAGAATTTACAACTTTAGATGGCATTTATGGCGTGAATGAACTTGAAAAAGTTGTGAGTGACCTGGGTGCCAAATATAAGAATGAATTGATTGGAGAGAGACTACAAACTACTCCGGCACATTATTCTTATCTCAAAATCTCAGAAGGCTGTGATCGAACTTGTGCGTTTTGTGCCATCCCGCTTATTAGAGGAAAACATAAATCAAAAGAGATTAAAGCATTAGTTTCTGAAGCTGAAAACCTTGCTAATAATGGTGTCAGGGAGTTAATCTTAATTGCGCAAGATTTGACTTACTATGGCTTGGATTTATATGGAGAGCGCCGACTCCCTGAATTACTCAATAAATTGGCAGATATTGACGGTTTGGAATGGATCAGATTGCATTATACGTATCCTACAGACTTCCCAATAGAGTTATTGAAAGTAATTAAATTGCGTAAAAATATTTGCAATTATATTGATATACCGCTTCAACATTTCAGTGCGTCAATATTAAAATCAATGCGCCGTTGGAATTCGCCTCAGCAAATTAAAGAATTACTCAATAAAATAAAATCTGAAATTCCGAATGTAGCTATAAGAACAACGATGATCGTTGGGTATCCAAATGAATCGAAAGAAGATTTTAATGAATTGCTAAGTTTTGTGAATGAATTTAAATTTGACCGTTTGGGTGTTTTCACTTATTCTCATGAAGAAGATACCAGAGCACATAGATTGAAGGATAATATTTGTGAAAAAGTTAAGCAAGAACGCCTTGAGGAATTGATGGCTGTTCAGGAAAACGTATCATTTGAGCTAAATCAGCAAAAAGTTGGTAAAAATTTCAAAACTATTATTGATAGAATTGAAGGAGATTTCTTTATTGGAAGAACTGAATTTGACTCGCCTGATGTTGATAACGAGGTACTTATTCCCATGAAAGGAAATCGTTGTAAAATTGGTGAATTTTACAATGTTAATGTTACTGATTCAAGTGCGTTTGATTTACATGGAATAATTAGTTCATAATTATTCTCTTGTATCCCAGTCCTTATATTTAGTTTCTCCAAACAGGTAGGATGAACTTCAAAATAAGACAATAATAGATTTTTCACAAATCTCTTAGTCATTGTTACTTCTTCATTATATTTAATTTTAATGTCTTGGTATTGTTGTTGAAGTGATCATTAATAGAAAATTTAGATCTCCAACGAGTTTTCTCATAAATAAAATCTTGCTTGAGTTTTCTTACTGCCTGGAAGTATAATCATACTCCCATTTTTTTATTTTAATATCTTTGAACCTTATTTAAAGTAAAAGATAAAATTCGCATTAAAAAACTAAAACCTAACTTGCTGAAACGAAGCATGAGAAATTCTTCCCACAAAATAAGATGACTTGAGTGGTGAGCTCCATGTAGATAATCAAAAATAAAATTTTAGACACATGAAAAGGAATATAAACAACCCGTATGATCGAATTAAGGAACATAATTGCTTTGCATGCTCCAGTCATAATAAATTTGGTCTAAAAATGAATTTCTATCAAGAAGACAACATGATTATTTGTGAATGGGAACCCAGAGATGAATATCAGGGATATCACAATGTTCTGCATGGCGGAGTTCAGGCAACATTAATGGATGAAATTTCTAGTTGGTGCATACAAATAAAATTAAAAACGGCCGGCGTAACATCGCGATTAGAAACAAAATATAAACATCCGGTTTATACGAATACCGGGAAAATAAAGCTTACTGCTCAACTAAAAGAAACATACAAGAATATTGCAACTGTGAAGGTTCGTTTATATGACTCTTCAGCTAAACTCTGCTCAGAATCACTGGCTAAGTATGTAATATTTCCAAGAGAATTGGCAAACGAAAAATTTTATTATCCGGATTATGAAAGTTTTTTTTCAGAGACCTAATTTATATAAGTCCGAATCACACCTTATAAATCTTCGATTTCTTCAATAAATTTCTCGAATGAAAAATTTGTTTGGTTTTCTGTAACTTTGAAATCATATTCAGGGTATTTATAAAGTGGATTTATGGGCTCTGTCTCTCCAATTGAGTAACCATAAATGTTTTCATACTCCTCTATCGACTCACCCATTTCTTCAAGCTGACGAAGATATTGTGCAATTGATTTTGATTCGATGATTATTACTTTACCCATTTCACTAATAATGGGGCTGTGATTGCGATGAATGTCATGGTCAAACTGAAGTATTCTTCTTCCGTCCCTGGTTATTCCAATCGTTCTGAATGTTTGACTCTTTCCAATTCCCGGTAAATTTAGTACATTGCGGTCAATAGCTAAGAACGGTAATTTCTCTTTAGTTCTAATTTGATTTATTCTATTTTTTATATCCTCCGGGTTAACGAAAAAATCTTTATGCAGACTAATAATTTCAGCTGAAAGCTTACCTATATATTTTTCCTCTTTTTGTTCTTGAATCGCTCTGGCATTTGTTGCAAAATTATGAAAGTTCTCCATGTAACCTTTCACGCTAAATGTATAGTATGGGATAACTCCAATATCATTTAAGGTTTTTCTGAGTTTAGCAGAATGACCCCTTCTGGAACTTGCCACAGTAAAAACCAATTGATTAGTCACCATCCAACCTGCAGAAATTAAATTTGTGACAGCGTTTCTAGCTTCGGGTGTAATCTCCATGGCCGATTGGAAGTGAGTTTGGATAAAAAACTGCTTGATGCCAATTTTACTTGCCTTGGTTTTAAATTCTTTTAAGATCTCTATTAAGGATGGTGTAATCCGTTGAGGAAGGTAAACAGGTAATCGTGTGCCAAGTCTTACACGAAGCATTTCCGCATATTTTTCACCTTCAGCTCGTTTTAAATTATCAGCAATTTTACGTTTGGCCATCTCATAAATCTCATCCAGTATTTTTTTTAAGGATTTATCAGTACTCATCAGTGCATCACCACCAGTAATTAAGATGTCTCTTAGCTGAGAATCCTCTTCAAAGTATTCCAATAATCTGGAAAGTTTCTGAGGCCATATTTCTTTGGGGCGTAATTTATCTAAATTGAAATTTAGGTTACCGGCCTGGAAATCATACATCCGCTGACAAGAAACACATAAGCCGCCACACGCCCTCCCAACAGTATCGGGAACTAAGATTGCTACTTCAGGATATCTTCGATGAACGCTATGTGAGGAGGGGAGAATCCATCCTGCAATGTTTGGTTTTCCGGGCTGGACGATGTCCTCACGTTCCCACGCAACCAAATGACCAAATTCCTCGATTAATTCTTTGCTGTAAATTATATAATCCCTGATGGCCAGATCAGCACCGGGTGCAAATCCAGGTTCATTCACATTCAATAAACTTAAGTAATACGGATTTACAAAGAATGGGATGCCTCCTTTCTTTGCCTTGCTTAAGAGATTCATCGTTGATGGATCTAATGAATAATCAAGCAATTCGTTTAAAAGTTTAGGAGATCTGATTGCAAATCTCAGGTGAAATCTTCGGTCGTCCCACCATTGCAACATTCTTAAATATTTTTGTTCATATGACAAGTCAGCCTCAAAACAATATACATGGCTTGTCATTTCTCCATTATTTATTTTCTCAATCAAAATATTAATTATCCTGTCTCTATTTTTTTCACGTGTTTTAATTATTTTTTTATCCAATCCTGTAGGGTGACGATCCATCCACTTTTTAATAACATCACTTTGAGGGATTTCATCTTTGTATTTTCCATTAAATTGCCTGAATAAATAAAGCATATCCACGAAAAAGTCTTCCTTGGCTCCACCGGTTCCATCCTTAACAGCCATCCAAATAAATTTGATAGGATTGCTTCCTACTAATTCTCCGCGTAGATTTAAGTCATTATAGCGCCGTCCGGCATTATCAATATAGTCCATCAATCTAATGGCTGCTATATCACGCCAGTTTAATTTACCATAATCCTCATTATTTGATTCCGAATCCAAATAAAAATTATAAGCAGTTGGCCTGGATTTAAAATAGGCCAAAACCCAATTCTTAATTCCTAATAAGGCTTCAGATTTATTATTTGCTTTTCGCATTATTTGCTCAAGCTTTGGATTTTCTGCTAATAGCTTATTAAGTATATTTAGCGAACGTATACTAATCGCAACTTTTTCCAGTATTTTAATTTTACTCATTTAGTATTATTAGATTAAGCCATTTTCTTTTTAGTAAGATTATTGATTTGCTGTTTTTTGATGAATAGATAAGTTATCAACAAAATGTTATATATGCTTCTGTTTTGCAAAATGCTTAGATGTAGATTTGGCTGTGTTGTACAAAAATAAGAAAAAAAGGGATTCTTCCCAATATTCGTATCCTCAAATCGTATGTTATTATTATTTATTTAGAATGTTTCTAAATTTAATTATTTGTACTAATTTTGTCGAAATATTATAAACTTATGACAAAAGCAATATATAAAGCACCTAATGCAATTAATGAACCTGTATTGGATTATGCTCCTGATTCAGTTGAAAGAGCACAGTTAAAAGCAACAATTGATACATACAAATCGCAGGTTCTTGATATTCCAATGATAATTGGAGGACAGGAAGTCCGCACGAATAATCCCGTACCTATATTTACGCCACATGATCACAATCATAAATTGGGAACATTTTATATGGGCAGCGAAGAGCATGTTACTCAAGCCATAGATGCTGCATTAGCCGCACGTCTCCAATGGCAAGGATTAACATGGGATCAGCGTGCAGCTATTTTTTTAAAAGCAGCTGATTTGGTTTCAGGTAAATTCCGCCAAAGATTAAATGCAAGCACAATTTTAGGCCAGTCAAAAAATGTATATCAAGCTGAAATAGATGCGGTTTGCGAATTTGCTGATTTTCTTCGTTTTAATGTGCAATTCATGACGGAGATATATCAGGACCAGCCCATCTCTTCGAAAGGTGTTTGGAATCGTATGGAACAACGTCCTTTGGAAGGATTCGTCTATGCTATTTCTCCGTTTAATTTCACATCTTTAGCAGGGAATCTAGCAGCAGCTCCAGCACTTATGGGAAATGTAGTAGTTTGGAAACCTTCTGAAAGCCAAATCTATTCTGCTCAAGTTATCATGGAAATATTTAAGGAAGCAGGATTACCTGATGGAGTGATAAATATGATTTATGTTCCCGGTCCGGTAGGAGGGAAGATTATGGCTAAACATCCTGATTTTGTGGGTGTACATTTCACAGGTTCTAATTCAGTATTTACTAAAATTTGGAAGGCGATTGGCGATAATGTGCATTTGCATAATACATACCCGAAAATAGTTGGTGAAACGGGTGGAAAAGATTTTGTGATGGTACACAAATCAGCTGTTGCACAGGAAGTTGTAACTGCATTAGCCCGTGGTGCTTTTGAATACCAAGGACAAAAATGCTCAGCGGCTTCAAGGGCTTATATTCCTTCTAATTTATGGGAAACGGTAAAGAAAAATCTTGTGAAAGACGTTAAGTCGTTTAAAATGGGTAGCCCTGAAGATTTTGGCAATTTCATTAATTCTGTAATTGATGAAGTGGCATTCAACAAAATAGTTTCCTACATCGATAATGTGAAGAATGATAAGGATGCAGAAATTATTGTTGGCGGTGGTTACGATAAATCTGTTGGATATTACATTGAACCAACAATTATTGTTGCAAAAAGCCCTGATTATACAACGATGAGCGAAGAATTATTTGGTCCCGTATTGACTATTTATGTTTATCCTGAAGATGAGTTTGAACCTACCTTAGAATTAGTTGATCACACTTCGCCTTATGCGCTAACCGGCGCCATATTTGCGCAAGATAGATATGCCATTGATTTAGCTACAAAAAAACTGGTAAATGCTGCCGGTAATTTTTATATCAATGATAAACCTACTGGTGCTGTAGTTGGTCAACAACCATTTGGAGGTGCAAGAGCATCAGGTACGAATGATAAATCAGGATCCAAACTAAACTTACTCAGATGGGTTTCTACAAGAACTATAAAGGAAAATTTTGAACCACCTACGGATTATAGATACCCATTTTTAAATTCAGAAAAGTAAATTGATTAACACATCTTTTAAATAAGGGCATGCGAGACTTATCAGAGAGATGAAAATTGTACCTTTGCCGTCTCAAACAAATTAACTAAGTAATGAATAATAAAGTAAATTGTACCTGGAAACAGGATATGGCTTTTGAAGCTGAAGTGAATGATTTTAAAATTTTATTGGATGCATCTGAAGGTGTGGGTGGTAAGAATCTTGGACCAAGACCCAAGCCATTAACATTGGTGTCATTGGGCGGTTGTACTGGAATGGATGTTATTTCTATTTTAAAAAAAATGCGAATAGAACCAAGCTATTTTAACATTGAGATTGATGGTGAATTGACGGATGAGCACCCAATGTATTATCATAAAATTAAGTTAACCTACTCGTTCAAGGGTGATAATCTACCGTTAGATAAAATTGAAAAAGCAGTTAATTTATCTCAAGAACGATATTGTGGAGTTAGTAAAATGTTAAGTGCTGCTGCAGAAATAGATATTGAAATAAAAATTCTTGATTAAGAAATTCTCCTCACAACTTCAAGAAGCTCACTTATAATCATAGCTGTTGCACCCCAAATTATTTTACTATTTATGAAATAACAGGGAACTGAAATCTGGGATTTATCCCTTGATTCAATTTTTTTATATTGAATTGTACCTGGATTTATTAATTCACTTAACCTAACTATTAATACTTCTTCAACTTCTTTCTCATCAATGATAAAATGAGGTTTATTCTTCATAAATCCAATTACCGGAAGGACGTTAAAATTACTGGGAGGAATATAAAGTTTCGTTAATTTCCCCAGAATACTTATTTCTGATGGATTAATGCCAATTTCTTCATGAGTCTCTCTTAAAGCCGTGACGATGAGCGTGTCATCATTCTCTTCATGTTTACCTCCCGGGAAAGCAATTTGTGCACTATGAACTCCATCATACGCCGCTCGCTTTATCAAAGCTATTTGTAGCTGCTTTTTATAGGGAAACAGCAAAATCAGAACTGCACTTTCCATTGGTGGACTGACATGCTTTGCTTTAAACATCTCACGTTGCCTGGTAATAGGAGTCATTTTCATTTGTGCATCAATGCCTGGTAATGGCCTTGCAAGTTCATCTTTTATTGAGCTAATAAAATGTAGCATATTCAACATACTTAAATAATTCAGAATACAAAGAAATACATAATTATTTTCTTTATCTTTGCTTTACCTATAATTTCGAATGATGACCTTAGAAAAAGTTAAACATCTTTCAGAAAACAAGACGAAATCAGGAAACATCAAAAATCTTATTCTTTTTGATGATGATGTTAACACTTTCGATTTCGTAATTGAAACACTGATCGATCTTTGTGAGCATGATCCAATACAGGCAGAGCAGTGTGCAATGCTTGTGCATTTTAAAGGTAGGTGCACTGTGAAGTCCGGCTCTTACGATGAATTAAAGCATATATACACAGAAATGTTAAATCGAACATTAACAGCTAGTATAAAATAAATAATATGACTTGGACATTAATTGCAGTTCTAATTTTAGTCGGATTGTTGTTCATCGTTTTGGAAATATTGGTAATTCCGGGACAAGGTGTATTCGGCATATTAGGTTTGCTTGTTATGGCGATAGGAATATATCAAACATATAAAGTATATGATAATACCGCTGGACACATCGTGTTAGCTTCATCATTTGCACTCTCGGTAATAGCTTTAGTATTATCCCTACATTCGAAAACCTGGAGGAAAATGATGTTGTCATCAAAAATTAAAAGTAAGGTTAACACCATTGATGAGCATAATATTAAAACGGGAGATGTAGGGAAAACGATTTCACGATTGGCTCCATCTGGTAAAGCGTTAATAAACAATGAGTATTATGAGGTTCACTCAAATGGAGAGTTTATTGATCATAGCGAAAATATAGTAGTAATAGATATAGAATTTAGTAAGATAATTGTTAAAAGTAAAAATTAGAAAATACCATGGAAAGTAATGTATTAGCAATTTTAGCCATTGGAATAGTATCCATTTTTGGACTTTGGATTTTATTTTATTTGATCCCAGTTGGATTGTGGTTTACCGCACTTTTGTCAGGTGTAAAGATCTCATTAGTCCAATTAGTTTTTATGCGTTGGAGAAAAGTTCCCCCTCAGCTTATTGTACGAAGTATGATATCGGCAATAAAGGCTGGATTATCAGTTAATAGGGATGAGCTTGAGGCTCACTTTCTTGCCGGAGGACATGTACTATCAGTTGTAAATGCACTGATTTCAGCAGATAAAGCAAACATTATGCTCGATTTTAAAACGGCAACAGCAATCGATCTTGCAGGAAGGGACGTACTGGAAGCAGTACAGATGTCAGTTAACCCTAAAGTGATTGATACACCCCCTGTAACGGCAGTTGCTAAAGATGGAATTCAGTTGATATCAAAAGCGAGAGTCACTGTACGAGCCAATATTAAACAATTGGTTGGAGGTGCAGGTGAAGAAACAGTATTGGCAAGGGTAGGGGAAGGTGTTGTATCTTCTATAGGTTCTGCTACTTCCCATAAAACTGTATTGGAGAATCCTGATTCTATTTCAAGATTGGTGCTTGGCAAAGGATTGGATTCCGGAACTGCTTTTGAAATTTTATCCATTGATATAGCTGATATTGATATCGGTAAAAATATTGGAGCCGTCTTGCAAATGGACCAGGCTAATGCAGACAAAAATATCGCTCAGGCCAAGGCAGAGGAAAGAAGAGCAATGGCGGTTGCATTAGAACAGGAAATGATTGCTAAGGCTCAGGAAGCTCGAGCCATGGTGATTCAAGCTGAAGCTGAAATTCCTAAAGCAATGGCTGAAGCGTTTAGAAGCGGTAATCTTGGAATTATGGATTATTATAAATTTAAGAATATTGATGCAGACACGCATATGCGAGAATCAATCTCCGGCACATCCCGCACTAAGTCAAAGGGAAAAGGAGATCAAAACGCACCTAAATAATATTGATTACAATTAGTTGAAAAGAGAAGCGTTTATGGGTACTACATAAACGCTTTTTTTAATAAAAACCTCTAAACTTGCTTAGGAAAAAATTGAACATGATAAGCGATTTAAGAACTGAAAAAATTAATTCTAAATACATTGAATTAATTGAGGCCTGTAACTCATTTGCTTCTGAAAGCGAACTTAAACTAATTCATAAAGCTTACGAGCTAGCTTGCAAAGCTGAAGTTAACAAACATAAAGATCGAGATGATTTAAGAGTCTATCATTCTATTGAAGTTGCTTTGATCGCAGTTAACGAAATGGGACTTGGAGTTATTTCCGTAGTATGCGCTTTGCTTCATAACCTTTTTGAAGCAAAAGAAATTAGCCAAACAGAAATCCATCGAAAGTTTAATAAAACGACTGTCAGTATCGTATTGGGATTTAATAAAATCTCTAATCTTCAAACTGCTAAAATCTCAGCTCAGTCAGATAATTTTAGAAAATTATTTTTAACATTGGTTGATGACATCAGGGTAATCTTAATTAAGATTTGTCATCGTTTATATGATATGAGAAATTATGAATCGTTATCAGAAGAGAAGCAATTAAGATATCTAGATGAAGTATTATACCTGTACATACCGATTGCACACAGATTAGGTTTATACAATATTAAATCTGATATGGAAGAACTAGCGATGAAATATTCTCATACTGAAATTTATAATTCGTTAGTAGAAAAAATACAGGCGAGTAAAACAAAACAAAATTCATTTTTAAAAGAATTTATCAATCCCCTTGAAAGAGAAATGATAGTTCATGGATTTGATTGTGAATTTAAAGGACGCCCAAAATCTGTGTCTTCTATTTGGAATAAAATGAAAAAGCAAAATTTAGATTTTGAGGAGGTATTCGATATTTTTGCTATTCGAATTATTTCAAATAGTGAAACTGAAAATGAAAAAGAAGACTGTTGGAAAATTTACTCCATAGTTACAAATATTTATTCACCAAATCCTAAACGCCTGAGAGACTGGATAACTACGCCAAAAGCCAGTGGGTATGAATCTTTACATACCACAGTTAAGGATCCAAATGGGAAATGGGTCGAAGTCCAGATAAGAACAAAGCGCATGGATACAGAGGCTGAAAGAGGACAAGCTGCGCATTGGAGATATAAAGAATTTGGCACTAAAAAAGACGCTGAAGGTTGGTTAAATCAGGTGCGTGATATTATTGAAAACCCTGATCAAATTAATTTTGATGGACTTTATGAAGATCATAAAAAAAATCAGCATGATAAAATATTTATTTTCACTCCCAATGGTGATTTAAAACAACTCCCAATTGGATCAACTGTGCTTGATTTTGCTTATGAAATTCACACTAACATTGGTTCATCATGTAGCGGTGCTAAAATCAATAATAAAGCTGTACCCATTCGACATATTCTGGAAAATGGAGATAAGGTCGAAATTATTACATCAAAAAATCAAAAACCCAAATTGGATTGGCTAAACTTTGTTATCACTAATAAAGCAAAGGGGCGAATTAAGCGTTCTATGCTTGAAGAAAAATATAAAGAGGCAGAAGCCGGGCAAGAAATTATCAGACGAAAATTTAAAACTTGGCGTATACCTTATAATGAAGAAAGTATTGATAAGGTGATCAAATATTTCAAATTAAAGTCATCAATTGATTTATTTAACTCTGTTGCTACCGAAAGTTTAGATATACGGAAAATTAAAAAAATATTCGACAAGGATGAATCAAATGATACTAAATTTGATGAAAGCCAGGCACTAGAGAAAAACAAGACTTTAAGTAACGAAGGGTCTGATTCTTTGATAATTAACGAGAGTTTAAAAGACATTAATTATTCATTAGCAAGATGTTGTAATCCAATATCAGGAGATTCTGTTTTCGGCTTTGTTACTGTTGGAAAAGGCATCACAATTCATCGTGTTAATTGCCCCAATGCTGCTCAAATGATTGAAAAATACAGCTATCGAATTATTGAGGTTAAGTGGCATGATGCGGGAGAACTGCCATTTTATGTTACTAAAATTCGAGTTACAGGAAAAGATACAATTGGGATTTTGGGAGAGCTCTCAGACGTTATCTCAAAGGACCTCAAAGTAAAAATGCTTTCAACTTCGATAGAGTCAAATGATGACCAATTTGAAGGTAAAATCAAAGTTCAGGTTAGAAATAACAAACACCTGGAGGAATTACTACATAAACTATTAAGGGTGAAAGGGGTTTTAAAGGCAATCCGTGTTGATGATTTCAGGTAGCTTTATTTATCAGAAACAGTAAGTCTGAATCCACTCCCGTGGATATTTATTATTTCTATCGACTGATCTTCTTTGAGATATTTCCTGAGTTTTGTAATAAACACATCCATACTTCTTGTCGTGAAATAATTATGCTCACCCCAGATATTATTTAATGCTTTCTCACGCGATAATACTTGATCTTTATGAATACATAATAATTTTAACAATGCAGCCTCTTTTGGCGATAGCTTCTGCTCATTGTTATTATAAAAAATGGTGCGTTTAAGAAAATTGAAATGATATAATCCAATGTTAAACTGAGTATCGCCTTCGTCAAGATGGTTTGATTTTTCATTTCTTTTCAAAATAGCATTAATCTTGCAGAGTAATACCTCGGAGTCAAAAGGCTTGGTTATATAATCATCAGCGCCCAATTTAAATCCTCTTAATACGTCTTCTTTTAAGCTTTTGGCCGTTAGAAAAATTAATGGGATATGCTCATCTATTGTTCTAATATTTCTTGCTACTTCAAATCCATCTAAATTTGGCAGCATTACATCAAGTATACACAAATGGAATTTTTCAGAATTAAATTGGTTAATTGCTTTAGCTCCATCGTCAATCCAGTTAACTTCATAACCATGAATTTCAAGGTATGATTTTAATACCGCGCCAAAATTACGGTCATCCTCAACAAAAAAGATCTTATTTCTATTCTTCTGTGCCATTCTCTATTGGTAAATAGATGGTGAATATACTTCCTTTGCCAACATTGCTTTCCACATCAATAGTGCCTTTAAATGCAGTAACTATTGCTTTAACATAACTCAATCCCAGGCCAAAGCCTTTAATATTATGAATATTACCCATCTGCACGCGATAAAATCTATCAAATATTTTATTGAGTTTGTCTTTAGACATGCCTATCCCTTGATCATGAATCGATATTAATATTCGTTTATGTTCATTTTTAGTTTGTATTGTAATCTTTGGAGCATTTTTAGAATATTTATTAGCGTTGTCGAGTATGTTGTTAATGATATTCACAAAATGAACCTC
Source organism: Bacteroidota bacterium (assembly GCA_003353955.1). Classification (GTDB taxonomy): domain Bacteria; phylum Bacteroidota; class Bacteroidia; order Bacteroidales. The sequence goes on from PIVJ01000014.1 coordinate 41,149, forward strand.
GTCAACTAAACAATTTGAGTTAACCGCTTTAAAACTCGATACGATTTTTCCATCTCTCTGCTCGACATGCAAATTGATATTCGTAATTGCTTTATTAATTAATTCATGAAGATTATGAGTTTTTAAGTCTAAGCCTAATTCCTTTTTCTCAATTAATGACATTTGCAGGATATGCTCCACCTGAGAATTCATTCTTCTATTTTCCTCTTTAATAATATCAGTATAAAATTGCACTTGTTTCTTTTGAGATATGATTTTTGGATTAATTATAGAATCTACCGCAAGCGAAATAGTGGCAATAGGAGTTTTAAATTCGTGGGTCATATTATTTATAAAATCAGTTTTGATCTCCGAGTTTTTCTTTTGTTTTAGAATTATATAAATGGTGAATAAAAATGTAACTATAATTATAAATGTAAAAAATAACGACCCGAATGACAGCAGCAATACAGAACGAAATAAATGGGCACTCTTTTCCGGAAAGTTTAACAGAAAGAAACTACTTTTTTGCTTTAAATCTTCGGGAAATAATGCTGTTTTATATTTTGAATTTAAATTCTCATTCGTAAAATTAGCTGATCTAACCACAAATGTAGAATCTAGACTTTCATCGATTATGGCATAATCAAAACTGAAGGGAAGTTTCTTATTCCTTAATTCTGATTTAATGATGGTATCCAAATATTCCAAATTAAGTCTTTCAATAAATGGCGATTCATTGGTGGTGTATTCATACACCAATTGTCGAACTGTACGATTAATATTATTAAATCGATAATTAATCACATGATGATCATCGGATTGTTTTACGACAACGGTTTCATCACTTCCAATAAGATGAACCTTGCTTTTTGCATTACCTTTAATTCCGGTTGACGAAGAAACCCAAACGGTGTCATTTCCCTCAGATATGACTTTAAGTGTCTTGTCCACATTTGATCCAGAAGATATATCTTCTTCAACAATAGCTTCTAGTTTATACTTGCTTGGATTTTTCTTAAGCGTAAATACATTACTAAATACAGAATCATTAAGCTCAATGTTAAATAATGAATCTGCGCTTACTAAAGAAATTCTTTGGAAATCATCCGGATGTTGAACATGCAGTTGTTTTGAAACGAAATGAACAGCATCATATACTTCTATCTTATTAATAACATCATTCATTGCTTCATAAGCAGCACGATCAAATTGAGCCTCCTTTACATCAATAGCATTTCTAATCCAAAGTAATTGAACCACAATAATTCCTATTAATGACATACTCATTAAAAAGATAATACTTTTGATTTGAAAACGGTTCATACAAGCAAAAGTATTAATAAATCAGTTATTTAGATGCATTTTAACTTTTCCTTAACCTATTTTAACTTCATCTTAACGCTGTACAATTAAAGGATATGTAGATTTGTAACAGATAATTTTAAAATCAAAACTATATGAAAAATATGAACAATACCTTTAAATGGACTTTAGTATGCGTACTAGGTTTAAATGTTTCTTTTATGTATGCACAAGAAACAAAAAAAGACACAATCCATATTTACACCGAGAAAATAATTTGCGACAAAACAAATGCTTGGGATACCATTATTGTAATGACTGCTGATAATAAAGATGAAATACACGAGTATCTTGTATCCATTGAAGATTGTATTGATTTGGGCGTTAATTTTAAAAATATACAATTGAAGCATAAAAGCGAGTCAAAAAAAGACAAGAACCTAAGTTCCAAATCAAGAATTAAAGTTTACCGTTCCTGCGATAACAAAGTTAAAGGCAGTGAAAACGTATTTATATATGAATTTAAAGAAGATAGTTTGCATGAATCGCATGCCGCCGATATTCACATTATTAAAGAGAAACTACATAGAATAGGAAAAAAGGAACATGATATGGCCTTTGTTGTAAGGGGTGGGGATAAAAAAATGAGTGACGTGAAGTGGATAAGTAAATCAGGAGATGATGAAACGGATGTCAATGTTTTGGTTGAAACAAAAGGTCATCATGACAAAAAGAATCATGTAATGGTTTATAGCACCAAAGAAGGTAAATCTAATATTAAAGGAATTTCTGACAGAGTTCATGTAAAAATGCTTAATCATCATTTTGTCGAAGGCGATAGTTTACATATTAGTTCAGATCTTAATTATGTAATTAAAAGTGATGATGGATTTTTCACTATTGATTCTTTGGGGCTGGAGGATATAATTACACATGAGATGAATATAGACTCTAAAGATAAAGCACGACTCATGCTTATCAGTGAGAATAGTGCACTTCACAAAGGCATGAACAAACTTAAGTTTGATCTTGCTGAGTTTGCTAACGAAGGTGTTATCCACTTATCAAAAGGGGATAAAGATCATGATGTTATGTTTTCTTGCGATAAAAATGTGATTGTTGAAAAGTTCGGGCTTAGTATGTCGAATGATTTGGATGAAGCTGAATTGGACAGACTTTCTGATCTGGGCATTAAATCAAAAAATTCCAAGCTAAAAGTGGAAGATGTTTTAGTTTATTTCGGAGAAGACAGCAAATTAAACATGAAATTTAAATTAAATACCAAGGGTAAAACAAACATCAAATTATTTAATGAAAGCGGTAAAGAATTATTTTCGGATAAAGTTCAATATTTCCCGGGTACTTACGATAAATCAATGAATATTTCATCTGAGGATGATAAAGGCACTTTTTATCTTTCTGTTATGCAAGGAAATGCTTCGAGAATTATAAAATTAACAATAAAATAAGTAGTCTCTTAAATAATAATAAAAGGGCCTGTCGGTATGATGGGTCCTTTTTTATTAAATTAGCCTAAACTTTTTGTTATGATGATTTTGCAACTTCTCATCTTCTCTGCTATCTTCTTTAGCATAGGAATATATATGTTTATAAAAAAGAAAAGGATAATAGGAATTCTATTTACGTTGCTTGGATTGCTGGGAACTCTTTTAGGTCTTGTTGTTATAAATTTGTACCCTGATAAATTCTCGTTTTAATAAAAACAATATATGAAATTTTTAAGCCTGACAATTTTATTGTTGACTACGGTTATTCTCTATCCTCAATCGGATAATATCTATATTGATATTACGAGCGGCGCATCTCTCCCAATTAGCAAGTATGCTGCTAAAAATTTAGCAACCGGAAGTTTTACTGAATTGGGTGGTAATGTAACCATTGACGTCAGTTGGATGCTTAAGAAACCATTTGGTGTTAATGCAACAATTAGTGGCGTAATGAATCCTGTTGATGTAAGCACACTGGGTTGGGAAAAAGTAATTGCTGATCCATTTTTGAGTGATGTTAGTATCAGGTCAGACCCGTATTTGCTATTTGCTGTGATGCTTGGCCCAACGTATGAAAAGCATATTTATAAAAACCTATCATTTCAGGCCGGAATAAATGCTGGTGTGATGAGATCCAGCACACCTTATCAACTTTACAAACCTCAATATTTTTTGCTTGGCCCGGAGTATTATGAAATAACTTCAGCCGGAGCTTATAGCTTCACATTGCGTGCATTTATAGATCTTGAACTCAGGATTCGAGATAGCTGGAGTCTAATTGTGCAAAGCGCATACACCAATAGTAGCCCTGAATATACTTTCTGGACCGCAACCGGTATCAGAAAAGAAAAAAAGTTAATTAGTTTTATAAACGCAAATTTTGGAATACGATTAAAGCTTTGATTTATTTGTGAGAGTGGAAATCTAAGCCTGTCTGATATAACTCCTCATCCATAAACATAATGACTCTAATGCTTCTTTTATTTTTTATTTCCAATTCTTTAAATCAGTAAGACGTTGATGTTGCGAAACAAAATTAATTAGGCGAAAATATTCTGGAAGCTGAAGGATCTTGTGGGTTTTTGTAAGCCCTTACTTTTTGGACGAAAACCATCGGCATCTTTGTTGTAGCATTTATAAAACAAACCCTCTTTAAAAAACGTAAACATTGTTTTATCCGCACTGCATTGTAATTTTTCTGATATTGTAAAAAAATCCCTGCCCTATGAGACAGGGACTCTAAGTGTCCAATTATCAACATAAACCAAGCTGTCTAATCCTTAATGCAACGTACAGAGCAGCCGTTTGCCCTGGGTTTGGTGCAGCTGTCATACTGCGCCATTCCCTTGATGTTTGCTAGTGCTGCAACATCGCCTGTTCCACCGGCACACTGCCTAACAATAGCATCACCAACTACGGTTTGACCTATACATACTGACAAATATCCTTCAGTACCTTCACCAGTTACTCGCAAAGTTTCTTCCTAACAAATGCCATTGCAGTGAATAATTCTCGCTTTCTTCTATTATAACTGAACGTTCAATTTTACT
>PIVJ01000815.1 GCA_003353955.1 Bacteroidota bacterium
TGCCCGGTTTATCTGTATGCAGGGGGAAATGACGATATAACGCACCCCCAGCAAGTCTTTGATATGGAAAATGTTCTAAGTATCACGAAAAAAAACATACATAAAACATTGTTTGAAGGTGCCGGGCATACTTCTGTTTTTACCAGGAGTGAAAATTTGGATAAATTTGTAGAGGAGTTTTTTTAAAACAGAATAAATTTTAGGAGGAACAGCGGAAATGAAAGAATTATGGCATGATCTTAAAATAAAGGAGCAGGAAAATGAAATTTGAAAGCCTGGGTGATGCAAGAAAATATTGCAAAAAGTTTTTAGATCCTCAAGACGTTGGCGGAAAACTAGACAGTCTCGACAATGCAAAGGCGCTTAATAGAGCGTTTAAAGCTGGGAAAAAATCAAATCATAAATCAAATGTGTGCAGACTGTGCGGCGAAACACCTGAACTTCTGGAATTGAAATCAGGCAATTATTATTGTCACTTGTGTATAACTTAAAATAAAAAGACGGATCGCTTAGAAAACTGACTATTACTTTTTAAAGGACCAGCAGAGCGAAATCATACTTCGCGCTGCTGGTCCCCATAATAAAAAAACCGTTTCCCGAACTTCCGAACAGCAAGATAATACAGCAAGCACCAAGGCCTGTATC
>PIVJ01000816.1 GCA_003353955.1 Bacteroidota bacterium
GCGGCCGTAACTATAACGGTCCTAAGGTAGCGAAATTCCTTGTCGGGTAAGTTCCGACCTGCACGAATGGTGTAACGATCTGGGCACTGTCTCAGCCATGAGCTCGGTGAAATTGTAGTTCCGGTGAAGATGCCGGATACCCGCAACGGGACGGAAAGACCCCGTGAACCTTCACTACAACTTAACATTGATATTGGATAAATAATGTGTAGGATAGGTCGGAGACTTTGAAGCGGTTTCGCTAGGAGCTGTGGAGTCAACCTTGAAATACGACCCTTTATTTATCTAGTACCTAATCCCTCACAGGAGACAGTGTTTGGTGGGTAGTTTGACTGGGGTGGTCGCCTCCAAAAGAGTAACGGAGGCTTTCAAAGGTACCCTCAGCATGGTTGGTAATCATGCGCAGAGTGCAATAGCATAAGGGTGCTTGACTGTGAGACCAACAAGTCGACCAGGTACGAAAGTAGGATATAGTGATCCGGTGGTTCCGCATGGAAGGGCCATCGCTCAAAGGATAAAAGGTACTCCGGGGATAACAGGCTGATCACTCCCAAGAGCTCACATCGACGGAGTGGTTTGGCACCTCGATGTCGGCTCGTCACATCCTGGGGCTGGAGAAGGTCCCAAGGGTTGGGCTGTTCGCCC
>PIVJ01000207.1 GCA_003353955.1 Bacteroidota bacterium
TAAAGGATATCTTGCTACAAAATTACAGAAAACGACTACTAAATGCCTAACTAGACACTGGAAAGTGTTCAGTAAATATGGCATTGGACAAGACTCTATTTTGACCAATATATCGACAATGATTAGTTAGATATAACCTACTACACTATAGGAAATTGCAAGCACAAGGAGTCGAGACACTGTTAGCATGCTTTGCACTTGCAAGCACAAGGAGTCGAGACACTGTCTACACGCTTTGCACTAGCACGCTTTGAAGTAGTGAATAGGGGAATGTTGTGCACGTAAAACATGTTTAACCCAGCTTCAATCTGTTGTCAGCCAGATAGCTACTTCTTCATGAAGTCTATCATGATAGACATACTGTAGTGTTCTTATGGACTACGACATATTGACTTAACCATAGCTGATCAGCTTGACCGTACCGACAGATATAATTTGATTTAATATCACAATGTATTGGATGTATTCTTTTGAGACGTCCGTTCGTGAGATTATATATGTTTAGTGAGGACCTTAAACAGATTTCTCCTATCATATGCCATCTCATAGCGGCAACTTAGTTGCTTTATCCTTTTACCAATGATGGTGTTGACAAGATCACAAACGAAGAAAGCAGGGATAGGGCAGCCCCCAGTCCCTGTGCCCTCCTCTAGGGCTAACCCCCCTAGAAGAAATTGTGATGGCCAACAAGTTACGACTGAAGTTGATTCTCTTGATTGTGGTGATGGAGGGTGCCTGAAGAGCTCGGCTAGGCCTAACAATTTCGCTCATATTAAAACCTGTGACAAGAAACAATGTAAATTTTGTAATGAATTCAATTCTACTTCACACTTTCGAAGTACGGTAACTAACAAGCTTTATCATACAGCTAAACCAATGTGTTGTGATTTTCTTTCATGTGACACTACAAATATTGTCTACCTTATTACATGCAATGGTTGTTGCGCACAGTACGTGGGTGAAACAGTGCAAAAACTCTCAGAACGATTCAGTGACCATCGAAGTAGGATCCATAATCCAAATTGCGGATCTAAGTCTACTATCTTAGTCGATCATTTCACGTCAGGACCATGTAATGGACAGTCATATAGCGTGCAAATAATAGAAAAAATCAATCTTCCAGGAAGGGACAGTAGAGGTAAGATGAGACCGGAAACTACCAGGATTAGAGAATGTAGAGAGAAGTTCTGGATGAAAGAACTACGAACAATTTATCCATATGGCTTGAATAATCGGTGCGATAAGAATCGATCCCAAAGAAATGCCGATGAAATCATCTACTCAAAGATGAACAAGAAAACCAAGAAGCATCGCAACAGAGGGAAAGGTTCTAATAATCGTAAGATTAACTCCATTTCTTGTGAGGATTTTATTGTCAAGCTAAAAACAACGAAAGCTAAACACATCCCACATTTTATTAGCAAGTCCATTCCACAGATGAAAAAAGCCCAAATGCTCCGTTTAGGCAACTTTATATTCCAATATGATGCTGACTCAGAACAAGATCATATTACAGACAGGATTTGTAATATCATTACCGATATGATCGACTTTAAGCTGAAATACAAGCCAAAGCTTTCCGAAGATTCATTAAAGACTTCGGTAAATAACCTGACAATTCTTTATGAAAATCCTGCGATTGGGTTCATCAACCTCCAGAAGATTTTGAAAGATGAAGATGTCAACTCCATAATACGGCCTTATGTCGATAAGCAAGAAATGGTTGTGTACAGTTATACGAAAAGTATCAGAGGTAAAGTTTTTAATTACAACCGAATGTTGGAAAATATTGATGTTGATGATTGGGATTCACAGGAACACATTTGCAATTGTAATGATGAGATATATTCCAAATTTGTAGACAAAGATCATGGACATGTGATAACAGGAAATCTGGACATCATCAAAGACAAAAAATTGAGAAATTTGTTCAAGAAAGGTCCAAATTTTCGAGAAAGAAATAGCATCAATTTTGAAAGGGCAAAATCGGCCATAGCCAAGGGTTTGGATTCATATATCAACAAATGGTCTAATAGAAAGCGTATTGCAAGGGAAGTCTTCATAGAATGGAAGCTGAAAGTGCTGGAAAAGGTTGATAACCAAATCAAAAAGCTACGCACAGGCCCATTGAAGCAATGGAGACCTTGTAAAAAGGTTTTGAATGACAAATGTAGCAAGCAAACATTGCAGGTATTACAAGAAAACTTCATTATTGTCCCCATAGATAAAGCTAGTAACAATATTGGCTTTGTCTGCAAGACATACATGATTTCAAATGTTATCAAGGAAATTAAGTCAAACACTTACAAGGAACTTGGTGATGTTACTGAAATTACAAAGAGCCAGATCGATGCTTGCATCAAAGTTGGTGGACAAGTAAAACCTGACTGTCAGAAACTACCTACCATTTATGCCACTATAAAGATGCATAAAAAGCCTGTAAAATTCAGATACATAATCGCTGCAAAAAAGTGTGTTTCTAAGACGATTGCTAAAGATCTTACACAAATTCTAAAGTTGGTTATGAAGATTATGTACAAGTACTGTGAGAAGATTAAATTGTATACAGGTGTCAACCGAATGTGGATCAGTGAAAGTGCCAAAGATATACTTGAAGATATAGATACTCTTAACCAAAAGAAGAGAGGGAAGAATATACAAAC
>PIVJ01000817.1 GCA_003353955.1 Bacteroidota bacterium
CTTGACCATGTCTCCCGTCTTGTAAATGCGACTGCCTTCATTGGAGCTGAAAGGATTCTTGATGAAGGCTTTGCGTGTAAGGTCAGGACGGTTGAGGTAGCCCCTTCCCACGCCATCACCACCAATGTAGAGTTCACCCACCACACCCACTGGCAATGGCTGCAGGCATGTATCTAGCATGTAGTAGGTAACATAAGGTAAAGGGAACCCGATGATATTGGAAGATGCATGCTCCGTGCTATCGTCAAACTCCAGTGTAGTACACCAATTTGTCTCTGTGGGGCCATATGCAATCACAAAGTGCTTGACCTTGTCCCGCCAAAATTCCAACTGGTTTTGCAGAACGCATTCTCCACCAAGAGTAATGCACACCAGTGACGGAAGGTCACATTTAGCAATGAGCTCAAAGAGAGATGGCGTCATGCAAATATGAGTGATCTGTGGAGCAAACCAAGCATCAAATTGTACGCCTTGCAGTGTGCATGCGATGACATTCCTTGAATGGAAGACAGTCAGCTTACCTTTACCGTGTTGACAAGTAGCTCCAGCTCATCCAGCAACATGCTCTTTGAAGCAAGCACCAATGTAGCACCCAGTGAGAGAGTAGAAAACCGAATATTGCTGCTCATATCAAATGTCATGGG
>PIVJ01000208.1 GCA_003353955.1 Bacteroidota bacterium
CGACCATCGTTGGGCCATCTTCGGTAGATTCATCCACATCCACTTTCTCTGCGCTTGGCTTTTGAACGGCATCTTTTTCTTCTTTAGGAATTACTACTCTAGTTACATTACTTGGAACATCTATAAGTGGCTCTTTGTTTTTAGCCGCTATTTGCTCTTCAGTTAATTTTGGTTTAGATTGGATCTTAAAAGATCCTTCGGTTTTTACTTGTTCACTCATGATATGATATTATATAATTATTAAATACTTATTTACGAAGGACCGAATGAAGAAAGATCCCCGAAACCACCCATAACATCATTACCTGATGATTCAAAGTTTTTAGGTATCCCCTCTGTTTGTCTTTGTTGTATTAATTCGCTTTGCTGAGTCCCTTCTTTCTCTATTCTTTTATCTTTACGATCCTCTATTTCTTTTTCTTTTTGTTGTGTAGCAGCAACACTGGCTTGAGCTAACTGCATATTGTACTCAAACTCTGTAGCCATTAACTCTTTTTTAATTTGTGCCTCTGCCTGCATTCTTTGCATTTCATAACCTGCCTTAGCTTGTTCTATCGCAACCTTTTCAGCTGTAAGAGCTTGTTGTTTTTGAACCTCAGCCATAGCGGCTTTTTCAGCCAACTCAGCATTTGCTTGAGCTTGTGCTTGTATATTAGCTTGCTGCGCTTCTTGAACTTTTTTAGCTTTTTCAGTACGCTTTAATTTAAGCATCTGATTAGCTAACTTTAAATTCTTTACTTGATTAATATCTATCACATCTTCAATATCAATTTCTTTTGTTTGTAAAGAAATCTGAATATTTTTTTGCAGCTCAGCTCTTTCTTCATCATCTGGTTCCATTTCTAAAAATATACCAAAATCATGCAGGTTAAGCTTTTCAATTTCTTTTAATGTTTCTACGTTGAAAGTAGATATACTATTCATTAAAGAGTTTTTAGTTAAGGGGAAATTTAAAACATCAGCAATTTTTAGTGATATATTTTCACATGTACTTAACGCTAAATAAATACTAGCATCTTGAATATGTTTTGTAGCAGTGTTAGATGCATTAGCCGCCATTTTTTGTAAACCAACTAAAGCGTTTGCATCAGGCATTCCGCCGTCACGAGCTTCATTTAAACCGGTTACATCTCTAATCATTTGCATATTGTAATTGTACGCAGTTATAAGAGCTTGTATTTTTCCAATACCACTTGATGAAGATAATTCTTGAATAGGTACTTTACCTCTATTCATATCTCCCTCTTGAGTTAATGATCTACCTACAACAGAACCCGTTTGGAAATACATATTCAATGCTTCTGCTGGATTGTAATTTGTTCCATTACCTAAATCTACTTCCGCTAAACCGTCCATATCTAAAAATATACCATCAGGAACCATTCTGGATAGTACTTGCTGTATTTTTAAATGTGTTAGTTGTATTACATCGGCAAAACCTATACATTTACTTATAAGTGACTGTATAACTCCTTTGTACATTCTAGGGGCAGCCATTGAGTAACTCATTTCAACACGAGTAGTATCAGCCATTGGTCTTGTCATGTTTTCTGACATTTCCCATTTAAGCATCATATCTGAACCTACAACTTTAGCTCCTTCGTATAAAACTTCAATTGATCTTGATACTCTATCAAAGTTATCATTTGCCGGCGGATTAAAAGCATCTGTTTTTTCAATAGCTTTTTCTAAACCGTTATCGGTCTTTTTTATTTTAAATACCTGGTCTGTGTAAGTTTTATACTCAAAGTACATTACTTGAACAGTATTGTAATCATAGTTTTCAAAGCCTCGTATAAGCCTACGGTTACCTGGTGATTTTTGGATTCTTTCTAATTCCTCATCGGAAATGTGAGGAAATTCTTTTTTAAGTTCTGGTATAGTTATAGATTTAACTTCGCCTACATAATATATGTCGTCAAAGTTAGGGTCTTCTGTGTAAGACCAAACGCAATATGCTGGATCAACATACTTAACAACTATCCCCTCTGCAGGGTTAAACGATGTTTTAGTTATGCCTATTCCTATGTTAACCAAGTCTTGATTAACTCTTGCTTTAGTTAAGTCAAATTCATTAGTAGCAAGTATAGTGTTTATAGCTTCTTCTTCAGCAATTTCAATTGCGGGTTTATACTTTAACTGCATGTGCAGATCCATTTCTTCGGCATTGCCAGGAAGTTCTTCTGTAGGAACTGGAGATCTAGCAAAACTCATGCCGGATAATGATCCTGCTACTTTTCTTTGCTTTACTGTATTTGCATCAAACTTTACGTTATCTGCATATTCTGTTCTTTTCTTTAAAGATTCAGGATCTTGCGAATAAGATGTAATATCATATTGCTTTTGAGTAATACCGTTTGCAACTATATTTGAAAACTTTGAAAGTATAGGTACAGGCTTCCAATCTAAGTTAAGATAGGATAAATCACCGTTAATGGCTAACTCGTCTTTGTATTTTTGAACACTTTGCTCTCCTCTAGCATATAATCTTAAATTATGAAAGTTGTTCCAGTTAGAAGCATATCTATTAGAACCACCGCCGCCGTAATTAAACCATTCTTGTTCAATAGCTCTACTGACTTGAAGTCCGTATTCTAGCGTAGCTTTTTCAGCATCGCTTACTACTTGATCTGGAAATGGACTATTAGTATTTGTAC
>PIVJ01000077.1 GCA_003353955.1 Bacteroidota bacterium
AACATTGGCTCGACAAACCATTTGAAGACAACAACAGTCCTCCAGCAAACAATTATCAGGGGGTTCTTTTCTGAAAGTCGAGAAAAATGTGCTCAAAACCCAGTAAATTTATACTTTTATCTTGGAATCAAAAACGTTTAGGACAGTATTATTTTTTTTCATAAATTTACAAGATACTAAAATCTATTTTTAACTAAAAATTTATGCCTATGCAAAAAAGACCTCTCGTAGAAATCAATTGCTTAAGTTTAAGAATTGAATTTTATATTGAGAACACTCTAAAAAAGTTTAACTACGAAACCTTTTAATTAATAAAAATTTATATTTATGAAACGAATTACAACAATTGTATTATTCTTATTCTTGGGGATGCAATTAGCTTTTGCTCAAGGTAAGGTGATCACTGGTACAGTTACTAGTGCAACAGATGGTTCTACAATACCTGGAGTTCAGGTTATTGTTAAAGGAACCACTACAGGTACTACCACAGATATGGATGGTATCTATAATTTGACAGTACCTGCTTCTGCAGCAACGCTCCAATTTACTTTTATTGGCATGAAAACCACTGAAGTTGAAATTGGAAACCTGACCACAATCGATTTAGTGATGGAAGAAGATTTATTGCTATTAGATGAGGTTATCGTTGTTGCTTACGGTGTTCAACGTAAGGAAGCAAATACTGGCTCTGTTTCTGTTGTGAGCGAAGATCAAATCAAGAGTATTCCTGTATCCAGCCCTGAAAAATTACTTCAAGGTAAAATGGCCGGTGTTCAGGTAAACAACTCAACAGGACAGCCTGGTGGTGCAACCCAGATTCGAATTAGGGGGATTAGCTCTATCAATGCAAGCAATGAACCACTTTATGTAGTTGACGGTGTTGCTGTTGCTTCTGGAGATTATTCATCTATGACTTCTACTGGTAACCAGTTAGCATCTCTTAACCCAAATGACATTGCATCAATTACGGTATTGAAAGATGCTTCTGCTGCTTCAGTATATGGATCACGTGCAGCAAATGGTGTTATCTTGCTTACAACAAAAACTGGTAAAAAAGGTGCTTTAAAGGTTAATTTCTCAGCAAGATATGGCGTTGGAGATATTGCAAACGATAATGATTATCGAGTAATGTCACCAGATGAAATTTATGGTTATATGAGACAAGCCTTAATTAATTCAGGTAAAGATCCATTAACATATTCTTTATATGAGACAGGAGATAATTTCTTTGCCTCACCAACACTTCCAGGTTCGGTAAAAACTTATGATTGGGCTGATAAAGCAATGGATAAATCGATATACAAAAACTATCAATTATCTGTTTCGGGTGGTACTGATAAAACTTCCTATTACACCTCAATGGCATTTACTGACAATCAAGCTATTTTGTTTGGTGCTGGTTTGAAAACCTATTCATTTAGGACTAATATTGATCAAAAAGTTAGTGATAGATTTAAAATAGGAACAAAAGTTAGTCTTTCCCATAAAGAAATGATTGACAAACCTAATGATGCGATGTATTTCGTTAATCCATTTTGGGCATCATCTAACATATTACCATGGGAATTACCTTATAATGACGATGGTTCTTATAACTTCAAATTACCTTCAGGTGCTAATACAAACTTTTTAGCTGCAGATGAGTTTAACGATCAATGGTCAAAACAATACAAAGTTAATGGTAGTATATATGCTGAATACGAAATTATTCCTGGTCTTTCTTTCAAAACCAATAACTCTCTTGAGATGATGTTTAATGAAAGTAGAAGATGGTGGGATCCAAGATCAAGCCCTGCAGGTGAAGAAAAAGGAACACTTCAAATTAATAATAACAGACTAGAAAGATATACAACAACAAATACCTTAAATTATTCTAAGACATTTGCTGATAAGCATTTAGTAAGAGTGTTACTTGGACAAGAGGCTTTCAAGCATAAATATCAGACTAATTATGCACAAGGAGAAGAATTAGGTGCAAGAATTCCTTTCTTATCAGGAGCTACTCAAGCTTTATCAACTGTTGATTTTGGATACACATCCTATACACTTCTTTCATTTTTTGGGATTGTTGATTATAATTATGAAGATAAATATATTTTCTCTGGAAGTCTTCGTCGTGACGGTAACTCCAAATTTGGTATTAACTCCAGATGGGGAACATTTTATTCGTTAGCTGCATCATGGAATATGCACAATGAAGAATTCATCAAAAATTATGACTTCGTTAACCAACTAAAAGTACGGGCTTCTTATGGTACTAATGGTAACGATGGTATTGGTGCTTATGACCAATATGGATTATATTCTTCTGGTGAGTATAATGGAATTTCAATGGCTTATCCTGACGAAGACTATTTTGGCAATCCTAACCTAGGATGGGAATTTAACACTTCTTGGAATATTGGCCTTGATTTCGCAATATTTAACAAAGTGCAAGGTACATTCGATTATTATAATCGTAAAACAACGGATATGCTCTTAGATCTTCCTCTTTCAAGAACTTCAGGTTATCCTTCACTTCAATCAAATATTGGTGAATTGACGAATAAAGGATGGGAATTAAATTTAACATATAATGCAATTAATACTAAGGATCTTTCTATAGATATTCGTGCTAATATTGCACACAATAAAACAACTCTTGATTATTTAGGAGAAGATGTAGATGAAATTGCTGACGGATTCTGGAGAAGACATCGATTAGGTGGTGGTTTTTCTGATTATTATGTATACGACTATGCTGGTGTAAATCCTGCAACGGGTGACGCTATGTGGTATGATAAAGATAAAAATCTGACTGATAAATACAGTGAAGCCAATAGAGTTTTTCAAGGACAAATACAACCTAAGCTTATTGGTGGATTTGGAATTGATGTTTTCTATAAAGACTTTAGCATGTCAACTTCATTTACATGGAAGACTGGACATAATGTTTACATTATGGAAAACAGATATGTTCAATCAGATGGTTTTAACTGGCCAAATAATCAAAATTCAGGATTATTGGATTATTGGAAAGAACCAGGTGATTTAACTGGAACTCCAAGACCTTTAGTTACCAATGGTACCAACTCTAATGCATGGGGATCATCTCGTTACTTACAGAAAGGTGATTATTTAAGACTTAAAGATATTACCATTTCTTATAATCTTCCCATGAGCATACTCGAAAAAGCAAAAATTAGCAGCTTGAGAGTATATGTTTCTGGAGTAAACATATGGACACTACATGATGTTGGATATTATACTCCTGAACGACCTATTAATGGTGGTGGTTATATTGTATTTCCAGAAGCGAAATCGATTACTTTCGGTGTAGACGTTGGATTTTAATCTTATAAAATTTAAAAAATATGAAAAATATAATAAAAATACTATTTGTATTAATGGCGTTCACTATAATCTCTTGCGAGGATTATCTTGTTGAAGAACCCCTTACTACAACATCAAATGAACTTACATTATCTGACTTTTCAGGGCTAAGTGCTTCGACACTTGGTGCTTATTCTCCATTATATCACTCAGCATGGTATGGTGCTGGTTTTTACATTATTTCTGATCTAAAAGCAAATAATGCAAAATCGAGCCCTATTTCATCAGGTAGATATCAAACTAATTATAGTTGGCAGCAGGATCCTTCTAACACTTCAGGATTGTGGACTAGAGCATATCGAACAATAACTTATGCATGTAATGTATTGGATGAGTTAGAAGCTTTTGAACTTATGCCTGGTGAAGCAAATCAAGCTGATGTAAATCACTTAAAAGCTGAGAATTTATTCTTACGAGCTTTATCTCATTTTGATTTAGTGAGATTGTTCGCTCAACCATATACCTATCAACCTAATGGTTTAGGTGTACCAATCGTTTTGAAAACTGAAAGAGTTTCTCCCGAAAGGAGTACTGTAAGCGAAGTTTATGCTCAAGTAATTGCAGACTTAAATGCTGCAAAACCACTATTTAAGGCTAGTTTCAATCAAGAATATAGATCTGGTTTAGCTGACCTTAAAGGTGTTGCTTCTGCTGATGCAGTTGATGCGTTGTTAGCAAGAGTATATTTAACTATGGGTGATTATGCTCAAGCGGCCACTTATGCTACTAATGTTATAAATTCTGGAAATTACTCACTATATACTGAAGCCAATTACGGATCAGTATGGGGAACAGATGCTGCTAGCGAAGTAATTTTTGAGATTTGGGGTAATTCTTCACAAACCAATGCACCTTATTGGGCAGAAATAGGATACATGTATTCTCCTACTGGTTATGGTGATGTTTGTGCTTCTCAGGATTTATTAGACTTACTTGCTTCTGAAGCTGGTGATGTTAGATCTAATGTGTTTTTAGAAGGCCCATCAAACCCTGGTTATTTCTGGACTACTAAATATCCTGGTAAAAATGGAGATCGTAGACAAAATAATATTCCTGTTTTGAGATTATCTGAAATGTACTTGATCAGAGCTGAAGCCAGACTAAATACTGGTGGCGATGCATTGGCAGACTTGAATGTGATTAGAACCAATAGAGGACTTGCTGCTGCTGTAACAATTACTGCGGATGATATCTTTAATGAAAGAAGAAAAGAATTTTGTTTTGAAGGACAAATCTTTTTTGATTATGCAAGGTTGAATAAATCCTTAGTAAGGGCTGATGAAGATGGTAGGATTACAGAAAATAAAGATGTACCATTCCCAAGCTTTTTATGGGCAATGCCTATTCCAATTGGAGAAATGGAAGCGAATCCGAATATGGTTCAGAATGACAACTATTAATCATTTAAAAAATTATAGACATGAAAATAATTAAATATTTTGTGATATTATTTATAGGAGTTGCTATTCTTAGCTCTTGTGAAAAATTGAACGAACCGAAACTTATTACTGACGCTCAAGTAGGATTTGAGAATTCAAGTTCAACACTGATGCTTGACTTTGTTGCCGGATTAGATGTTACTACTACGGTAAAAGTGATGTTAATTGGTCCACACCAGTCAAGTGCGATTACGCTTAATGTTAGCGTAGATGCTGCTTCAACTGCGGTTGAAGGAACACACTTTGATTTAGGTGCTACTGCAGTAACTATCCCTGCAAACAGTAGCTTTGGTGAATTTACTTTGATTGGACACGCCGCTGCATTTACAGGTGGTGGACAATCGTCTAACGTTGTTTTAGCTCTTACTACAACTGGTGGTGTTCCTGTTTCTCCTAATCTTGCAACTACAACCACTAAACTCCAAACGGTATGTTCTTTTAATATTGATGTATTTATTGGTGACTTCCTCATTAATGAGGCTGGATATGGTGAGTATGCAACAACAATTACTAAAGATGCAACTGTTGCAAATAGAATTTGGGTTACCAATTTCTGGGATTGGACTACGGATTTAGCGTATTATGATTTCAATCCTATTACAGGAGTTGTTACCATGCCTTCTCAGGTAATTACAATGGGAGATGGTGGTGCATATACCTGTTATGGTACTGGAACTTACGATCCATGTGAAGGAACATTCCATATGACCTATGATGGTTCTGATGTTGATGGAACAACACATGATTTCAGATCTGATCCAGGATCTTTGAAAACAGTTATTGCTAAAAGAAAAGGAATGTAATATTTAATAAAAACATTCTTATCAATAAAAAAGCTCGGATAAATATTATTCGAGCTTTTTTATTTTGCTTATGCTATAAATAAAATTATTAAAACAGTTTTTCGTAATTTTACATTTTCAGAATGTTTTTCTGTCACGTAAATTATTCTTAGCATAAATATGAAATTTTGAACATTGAATGCTGATATTAACGCTCTATATTTTCCTAAATTCAGATTTGTAAATTATGAAAAGGCATCTTCTTATCATTGTTATTATGATATTGGTACAATCTCTTTGGGCTCAGGTTTGGCTTAAAGGTATAAAAATTGATAACGTTAAAGAACCAAGTTTTTTCGAGTTTCAAGAGGCATTTAATAATTATTGGAAAGATTACAATGTTGTTGGTGGAAAATATGTTAAAAACAATAAAGTTCTTAAAGCTCCAGGATGGAAACAATTTAAACGTTGGGAGTGGTATTGGGAACCCAGAATTAATAAAGAAACAGGTGAGTTTCCGATAACTACATCTGTTAAAGAATTTGAGAAATATAAACAATCAGGTTTTAAATTTAAAAGCACCTCAGGTAATTGGACTAGTTATGGTCCATCGACTGTTGGGGGCGGATATGATGGATTAGGCAGAATAAATTGTATATCCTTTCATCCAACAAATGAAAATATATTCTGGGTAGGATCACCTTCAGGAGGTTTATGGGGAACAATTGACGCGGGAGCAAGTTGGACTGTTGTAACAGATAATAATCCTGTTTTAGGGGTAAGTGATATTGCTATTCCGGCTGATTATGAAGTTTCAAATACAATTTATATTGCTACTGGTGATCGTGATGGTGGATCATCATGGACATTAGGAGGTGGAAATTCCGCAGATAATCATTCGATTGGTGTTCTGAAGTCAAATGATGGAGGAATATCATGGGTCGAAGCAGGACTTAATAATGATGTCGCAGTAAATGCCAAAATGGGATTTCTAAGAATTCATCCTAATGATAACTCAATTCTGTATGCTGGTTTGGGCGGAAATATTTATAAAACGACAGATAAAACTGATCATTGGGTGGAAATGTACACTAATGATGATTATATCATTGATTTTGAATTTAACCCTGATAATCCAAGCATCGTATATGCTGCTACCAAAAATAGTAAAGATGGGAATGTGAAAATTATAAGAAGTATAGATGATGGTGTAAATTGGACTGTCGAGCATGAGTTTGAAGATACAGATGGGAGAATAGAATTAGCTGTAACTAAAGCAAATTCAAACTATGTTTACGCTATTGTTGCAAAAACCTGGGGTGGTTTATCAGGTATTTATAAATCAATTGACACAGCAAATAATTTCACACAAGTTTTTGATGGAACCTTATCAGGAAACAGTTTATTAGGTTGGTATGGCGATGGTAGTGGCGATAATAATGGTCAAGGAAATTATGACCTCGCCTTAACTGTTTCTTCAGTAGATGAAAACCTTCTTTATCTTGGTGGTGTAAATACCTGGCGGTCTCGCGATGGAGGCACTTCATGGGGAAATGTTAGTGTTTGGACTTCATATTCAGATTATAATCCAACAAATGTTGCAGAGGTTCATGCAGACAAACACTGCTTAAAATATAATGGAGATGTACTTTACGAAGGAAATGATGGTGGCATTTATAGATCATTTGATGGTACCAACTGGACTGACCTATCGAATGGGCTCGTAATTAGTCAGATGTATCGTATTGGAGTATCAGCATCAACACCAAATAAAATTATAAGTGGACTTCAAGATAACGGATCAAAATTAACAGAAGATCAAAGTTGGTATGATGTCAAAGGTGGAGATGGGATGGAATGTTTAATCGATTATACAAATTCCAGCATTCAATATGCTACCTATATTAACGGACAAATCTCTAGAACAGTTAATAACTGGGGATCATCAACCGACATAAATGAAAACATTGGAGATGGAACTCTTGAGGGAAGTTGGGTAACTCCATACATTATAAATCCGATCAATCCCGAAACTATTTATGTTGGTTACCAGTCTGTTTGGAGATCAACTGATCGGGGGAACACATTTACAAGATATTCAACCATTAGTACGGGCGATGATTTTAGATCCATGGCCATGGCTCCATCTGACACATCAGTTATGTATATTGCTGATCAAACAAATATATGGAGAACAGTGAATGGAGGCGCAAATTGGGATGTTGTTACTGGTTCTTTACCAACATCAAGTAATAGTATTACCTATATTGCTGTGCATAACAATGATCCAAGTTTGGTTTGGGTGACCATAGGCGGATATGGTAATAATCATGTTTTTGAATCTATCAACGGTGGTGATAGTTGGAAAAACATATCAGATGGTTTGCCAAATCTCCCAACCTTCAGTATCGTTCAAAATAAACTGGTTACCTCTTCAAACCATCTTTATGTAGGAACTGATATTGGGGTGTTTATGAAGGATAATGAAGAAGATTGGGTTGAATTTAGTTCTGGCTTACCCAATGTAATGGTTACAGAATTAGAAATATTCTATAATGATATCCTACCTGAAAATTCGAAACTTTATGCTGCTACCTATGGTAGGGGGTTATGGGTTTCAGATTTAAAACAGAGTCCCAACGTGAATCTTGATGCAAATCTTTATAGAATTCTAGAACCTATTGAAAAGAATTATTGTGGTGAATCCTCCTTCGTTCCAACTATTGTTATTAGAAATAATGGAACCGATACTATTCGCAGCTTTAAACTTTCATACACAATAAATGGGGAAAATATCAAAACATATGATTGGGCAGGAATACTTACTTCCGGTAATATCAAACCCATCTTGTTTGATACAATAATTTCAGGGATAGGTAATTATGTCTTTGAAGCCAAAATTTCTGAAGTGAACAATGATATTGATGAAGTATTGGATAATAATAGCAAATCAATAGAATATTCGGTTGTCAAAAGCGAAATCTCATTTCCATTTTTTGAAGGATTTAATAGTTCATACTTACCGGGTTGTTGGAGCTCTGAATTAGTTAATAATATTGGACCTATAGGTACCCCGCAACTGACATTTGTTGAAGCAAGTTTAGAAACTTCAGTTCTCCCGATAGAAGGCTCACATATGTTGGAGTTTAATTCACTACAAAGTGACAAGCAAGATAAAGTTCGCTTGATAAGTCCTCAAATTTCTAACTTATCCGGTGAAGTATTGAATGTTATGTTCTCATGGTACGAAGATAATGGGGGTGTCAGAAAATATGATAGCATAATGGTTCAGTGGTCATTGAATGGAGCTGATTGGCAAGATATTAAATCATTTACACGATACAACGCTGATAATCCTGGATGGGTACCAAAATCAGTTGTTCTGCCTCTAGATACTCTGCAGTCCGCTTCTATCTATTTAGGATTTTTATTTACTTCCAGAAACGGAAACAATTGTTATTTGGATAATTTATCTATTCTTTCAGATCAGGCATTATTTAACTTGGGAGAAATTACCACACAAAAATATTATGTGTCAGATTCAAAGAGTGCAGATATAAATATCCCAATAACTTCAAATAATAAATTGTTAGAAGCTAATGTTTTTACAACTTATCTTTCTGATGCCGATGGAAGTTTCACTAATGAAATAGAAATAGGATCTATAAATTCTGACACAAGTGGAAGTGTTCTGGCTACTATTCCTTTTGGAACACTATCTGGTCAAGCATATAAAGTGCGTATAAAATCTTCTTATCCAATTTATGTAAGCAATGAAAGTGAATCACTAGAGGTTGTATTGGATACGATACATCCAGAATTAAGTATTTCATCTGATGTGGGATCATCTACATCAGTTAGCCCAATAATTGTCAAATTTTCTTTTTCTGAAGAAGTTCAAGGGTTTGAACTTTCAGATATTGTTGTAATTAATGGCACTGCTGCTAATTTTAGTTCGACAAGTAGTTTAGATTATCAGGTTGAAATAATACCATTATCATTTGGTACTTTAACAGTTCATGTACCAGAAAATGTCGTTGTTGATGTAGTTGATAACTCAAACATTGCTGCAATGCCGTGGAGTACACAATATTCATCGGGTGTTGGAATTGAAGAACTCAATCGTGCAGGGATTGCCATTTTCCCAAATCCTTCAAAAGGATTATTTAAAGTTGAATTTAGTAACAGTTATAAATATGCAACTATTAAGATTCTAAATCTTTCAGGAGCAATTATTTCTTCAATTGATCTGAATAATAGTAGTATTTATAACTTCGATCTTAGTTCCAATCCAAAAGGTATATACATCATTCAAATAATAATAGATGATAAAACATTTAATACACAGTTAATCTTAAACTAAAAAAGGTTCTATTCAGCGAATAAAACCTTTTTTAGAATTTAAATGATTATCTTATAATGAATTATAATAATTAAAAAGAGTGAGTAGGTCTTCCTCTTTTTTCAGGTTGAGTTTTTTCGTTTTAAGATATTTTTCTACTTCTATTCTTTTATCTCCAAAAAATCTCAGAAGTTTTTTAGTTTTAGTAAACCTAAATGCTGGGTCATTACCAAATGCAACATAAAGTTTACATGGAATGGGTATAAACTTAGCAGGTACTTCAGGTCTATAAGCCTGCTCAGCCGTTGGCATTTGGTAAGAAATTTCGTATTTTTTTAACACTTTCGCCTTACCATCAGATAATATCTGGAAATAGCCAAAAGTTTGCTTTTTTGATAAAATATAAGCGTTGTAAATAAATGCCATATCGCCAATAAATACACGCCTTACTTCATGTGGGTTAGCAATAGCTAAAATTTGATCATCTTTTTCATATTCAATGTCGTCATTATAGATATTATACCGAAGAGGTATACCAACGAATTTGAAATTATCAATTACGATATCACCTACCACAAATTCTTTGCTTAAATAAGGAGAGCCTTGAACTTGTTCTTCCGTTAAGAAACTACTAGGGCCTTCTCCCTTTGCTCTTTGAGCATTATAAAAATCATTGGGTGTGCGAATTTGCATAGATTCGTTAAAAGAATACCCTTCTGTTTTACTGGTTTGGCCGTAAATAAAGGCTCCGCTTAAAATGAATAGGCTTAAGACTACAATTTTTTTCATGATATAAAATTTTGATGAATGTATAGTTAAACGTATCGAGATTCAATAATAAAAAACCATGATTGCTTGATTGTTAATAAATCAAGACTACAAATTACCCTTTTTTCGAAACAACTGCAAAAATTGAACGATAAATATGATTTTTTGTAACTAATCAGTGTGCAAGTTAGCAATTACTTTTAAAGAGCTAAGGACATTCTGATTGTTTTTAAGGATTGTATCAGTAACCGACCTGAGCACTGCGAACCCAAAGGCACCATCA
>PIVJ01000818.1 GCA_003353955.1 Bacteroidota bacterium
TCGTATTTTGTTTGTAGTTTTGAATTACCACTTTGTTTCAGATGGACAAGGACCCAAGAATTCTCGTAATTGGTAGTATTTCAAGATGATAGTGTGTGTGAATTTTCTCATATTAGTTTTTTTTATAGGTGTATAATTATTTATTAGTTTTATTTATAGTAGAGTCTTTACACTCAATGTGACAGTGTGTCATGTCATTATGACATTAACTCACGTACACTTACTGGAACACTTGTTGAAGAAGTATAAGATTTATACTTGATGAAACAATTCATTGTATCGAGTTTTGATTTCATAACTTCATACACTTCATCGTGATTGTAAGTTACTTGTTTACCATTTTTGAATGTTACTTCAATGACTTGATTTTTTCCGATGAGTGATTGTCTGATGACGAATCTTTTTGATTGTAAATTTTGCATAGTTTTATTATTTATTTATTAGTATTTTGTAGTTACATATATATTATCCAATATGTATCGTATTTTGTTTGTAATATTATCTTGACAGTTTGTCATGACATTTTGACAGTGTGACATTAGGCTACTAAGTATTAAGAGTAAGGGGCTAGTGTCACACATCTATTAGTAGAAGTCGTAGTATATATTCATAACGATTGATCGCTCTTCTGAGTTTAATTT
>PIVJ01000819.1 GCA_003353955.1 Bacteroidota bacterium
TCAATACCAAAACCATTATTTCCTTTAGGTTCTTTGCTAATATATCCATCTACTTTGCCTACAAAGGTGTGTACTTTTTTGCCATCATGATAAGCAACTACGGTCATGGTATAGGCTTGAGCTTCTGCATGTATTTGGGTTATTTTTTCTAGTCCTAGGGCTTGGAAATAGTATTTTATAAAGGGGCCAGGAAAGTAGTTTCCATTTTCTAGTTTGATGTATAATGCTGAATCTTCGCAAAAGAAGGGCTTTTTTACTATGGTAAAGGCTTCTGTGGCTTTGTGGATGGCTATCTTTTTAACACACATTGATTGTATTTCTTTTATATCAATGTCTTTATTTTTTATGCTAAAGGTGGGTTCTAAAATTTGTTTTATTTCTTGTAGTTTATTTTTATTTCCTGTTAAAAAGGTTAGTTCCATATATTAAGATAAGGGGTTGTAAATAGTACTAGTGTAGATTTGATTGATAGATATTGAATTTTTGTATCATTAAAGTAATGGGTTTCCAGTCTAGTAGGTATCTCTTGCAAGCTAAACAATCAAGTCTTATCTGGTTTAGGAAATATTATCTCTGGCTTTTTTAAACCAGGGGTAGTAGGCAAGTCTATTTGCTTGTTTAATTTTACTCATAGCTGTGCA
>PIVJ01000820.1 GCA_003353955.1 Bacteroidota bacterium
AGCCATCAATGGCAATCTCTTTATGAGAAGCACTGTGGCAGAAGATGCTAAGCCATCCTGTCCGCCGAAATCTTAATCATTATATCCCTTGTCACGTTATGACCAGTCCAGTGTCATATTAAAGCTCAAGCTTGATGTTATATAAACTTTGTACAACATCCCGCCACTGCCCCATGGGACGTTCTTTTTCAAAAGCTTGTTCAAGTACTCCCAATCTGCGTCATTTGCCAGTGATATAGGGCCATAAAGATAGGTAATAACGGGCTCTGTCTTTTTTGTCAGTTCGATTTCTGCGAAGGTCACAAGGCAAATAAAACTGCCAGGTTTTCATCATGCTTATGGCTATTCTCATTAAGCGCCTGGCCATCCCGAATTCAGCATTTTGCCCCTGGCATTGACGTCGCTTGAAATCTAGTTTCAGATCTTCTGGGCCATGACGTCCAATATGATTTGATGCCTGGAGTAGATAATCTTTAAGGATATGGTTATTCCTTCTACTGACACTGCCGACACGAGGTTCTGACTCTGGTCCGCCGGACTGTTTTACTCCCGGGACAACCCCGGCATATGAAGCAAGGTTGGCAGCCGCCCCTTGGATAAATGGATCGCCAATTTCAGAACAGATACCTGGGGCCAGGA
>PIVJ01000821.1 GCA_003353955.1 Bacteroidota bacterium
TCCTCAACCCGACGCAGCGAGACTACGGCCTCGGCGCCATCATGCGGAGTGCGGGCGGGAGCGGCGGAAGTATCAGCTTGCCCAAGCGCAAGCTTGATGCCATGGCAGGTATCCGCGGGCAGAGCGGCATCATGAACGACAAAGAGCACATACGCAAGATGCGCGCACAGCTCGATCTGGCCCAGTCGCTCGCGGCCGTCAAGCACGCAGAGGTTGAGGCGAAGCGCGTAAAGAAGGACGCGGCCGAGGCCGAGCTTTTCGATAGCGCCCCCGGTGCCGTGGCGAAGCTGCGCAGCAAGGGCGGCGACGTCTCCAAGCTCTTCAAGGCGGAGATGTGCGCCATCGCGCTCCGCTACTTCGCCACCGCCTTGAACGCGACTCTCAAGGCGGCCGACCTCGCGAGCGCGCTTCAGGCGCTCATCACCGCGAAGCCCGCCGTGTTGCCTGCCGTTGTAGTCGAAGCCGGGCCGCCAACGAACGCAGCGGCACTGTAGACCCGCGGTGGGTTTCTGACTACGGAGAGAGCGCCATTTCAATGCCCCTGTGTGTGCTGGATCTAAACTGCTCTTAGCGCCACAGTACGCTGATACTGGCTGTAGGCTTAACCGGGCTTTGCATTATGGCAGGTGGATCTTATAT
>PIVJ01000209.1 GCA_003353955.1 Bacteroidota bacterium
TGCATGGCGAGACTTTTTGT
Source organism: Bacteroidota bacterium (assembly GCA_003353955.1). GTDB lineage: Bacteria > Bacteroidota > Bacteroidia > Bacteroidales. The sequence goes on from PIVJ01000209.1 coordinate 21, forward strand.
CATGAAAAATATAAATTTTCAAACTGTCATATATTCAGAGCCAGAATATGGTCAATTAAGCTTACAAAATGGGCCGAGTTGTAAATATCTATATTGATTGATTGAAGCACATACAATGTAAACTTTATGGCCTTTTTTATGTGTCGCCATGATATGCATTATACTACTCAGCATTCTTTAATACCCTAAACCCTTTTATACATGGTTTTCAGAAAATTTACAATGTTCAATACTGTCCTCACCAAGCATCTATATTATGTCAATTATAGCTAAAATTATCAAATTTCTTTATTTTCTAGTAGTCTAGGCTCCCAATGTACATGTATCTCAAAAACATTTATTGACAGCTGATCACATTTGGCAGATCCATGGTGTAACCAGAACGCCTTGTTGCCACAATGTGTATTGGCAATTAATTTCAAGGTATCAATTGTCATTGCCTGATTTTCACCATCAAACTGTTTCATGCTGCCTGTCAAACTGTAACTCCCCAGTAAAATTAAATGAACTGTTCCCAATACAAGGCCGAAAAAAGTCCATTATCTGGACACTTCCGATCCATCCCACTGGCAAATGTCTTACATGGTCCTGTGTAATAGGCAGACTACTCTTATCATGATTGTCCATTTTCACCAGATGTTTTAAGATGCTGTCCAGGTAATGTTTCGTTTTAACTTTATCGCTCAGCCTCATATCAGTAAGCAATTATCACCACCTGGGCCACTGGTCAACAGGTTTACTACCTTGGTGGTTCACAAGATATATGAAGTATTTTGGACCTATCGTATATCTGAGAGAAAGTAGGTCATAATGACCTCATTTTTCAGTATGGAAGTAAATGTCCCCTAGAGGGGTCATGTATGAGCCATGCTGCCTTGCATAATATAACAGATGCAAGAATGTTCACCATTTACTGGCTATTAAAGGGGGGAAAGCAGTTTCAAGCTTCACTATACATTTCTGTTTTAGCAATTTAGCCTTAAAAATGCGAGATATACAAAAATATATATTCCATTAAAGCCTATATCATAACCTATCAACTGATACCAAATATAAGGGGTGGTATCATAATTTCGAAATTGTTTGCTAGTGTAATGGGTGATTCTATGAAAAAGGTACATTTTGCGTTCGGGATATAAATGCTTTGTTGGTAGTCAAATGACTAACCCAAGTATGACTATAAACCACATTATAAAATTAATGGATCATAAAAAAAATTCTAGCATACATTTTTGGGCAATTGCTGGTTGCCTAGCAACAAGACAGCAGTTGCATTATGGGATTTGCTCATTTTTTGCATGTTCGGAACTCAGTTTTTGAAGTTTCAGTGAAATTCTTTATAAGAAAATGTTTGATTTAGTTTGCAGCTTTGGTATTTTGATAACAATAATAATCTATATTTTAAATTGCCAAAGGAATTAAAGTATTATCCCCGGCAAAAAAATAAATATCATGTATTTTCCGTGCGTTACTACATTTATGTCATTCCTGTTACCTGAACTCAAAACTGCTGGTAAAAAGCAAGAAAAACAGTTTGACAATGTAATTTGGCTGTGAAATGGTAGCACTGCCAAGGCGAGATGTTGCATAATTGAAAATGGTGGAAAATTAGAGTCCACTACCCCTGCAACAGATCTAGAATAGGTTAGTTTTGGTGAGTATGTTTATTCTCCGTCATTCCTGTTACTCATTTTTCACCCCTTTTTAATATATTGAACAAGTTCATCATTGTTTGCTATAAATCCTCATTCAGCATATTCAATGAATACATGAATTAATTGACCAATCCTGTGACTTTTAGGAACTTGCAGCCGTTTTAATGTGAAAATGTCATTCCTGTTACTGTCATTCCTGTTACCCCTTTGGTCATTTCAACCTATGTGAGGGTAACCATGGTAACAATTTGTCAAAAATACAAAGTTCCTATAGAAGCACTATATCTTCCCCACCCATGTTTCAAGACAAGATTTTGTTATGAGTAATTTCACATTTTAATATTTTTATGATCATGAAAATGCCATGCATTTTACCTTAAAATGGTGTCATTCCTGTTATTTGTCGTCATTCCTGTTACCAAAATGCAATAAAAACGCTGTATAGTTGACAAGAAAGCCAAAAATGGTCATCACCGTTCATTTAATTTTGTAATATAAAGTATACTGAACAGGATTACAACAAGAAGATGGCAACATTTTATTGCAATCAGACACTTTTGTCACTAGAAATATTGGTAACAGGAATGACGGTCTGGGTAACAGGAATGACATGCGATATAGGATTACATTAGAGTTTAGGGGGTTACAACTAGCAACACAGTAATATTTGAGCGCGGCGAGCATTTGTTCATGGTAAGATCATCCTTGGGCCCTATAAAAATGTTATAATTTTTTTTGTGGGGATACTTTGAAATGTTGGAGTTTCCGAGGTGCAAAATGCACGTTTTTCATAGAATCACCCATCTATGTTAGTAATGCCAATGTCATACAACATACGCATTTTTCAACGCTCTTGCTGTTGCGGATGCTGGGAAGGGCCCAGGGCCCAAAGGGCCCAAGGGACCCTTTTTTTAATCAGCATGGTCATTGGGACATTTGCTTCCGTATGGGGACATTTGTGAC
>PIVJ01000210.1 GCA_003353955.1 Bacteroidota bacterium
ACAAGCTGAGATTGATTCTGAGACCCAGATTAGGTTGAAGGAATTGGAGGTGAAGTCTTCCCCTGCCAAGTCTGGAGATTCCAATTCTGTTCATTTTGGCAAAAATATTTCCCTTGTTCCAAACTTTAGGGAAAGTGATGTTGAAACTTATTTCCCTCGGTTCGAGAAGGTTGCTGAAGGATTGGGATGGCCAAAAGAACAGTGGGCCGTCCTAGCTCAGTCAAAATTTGTGGGGAAGGCTGGTGATTCCTTTGCTGCCCTGAGCCTGGAGGACAGCAAAGACTATGAGAAGGTCAAGACTGCGGTATTGCGTTCATATGAATTAATACCCGAGGCGTACCGGCAGAAGTTCAGAAATTATATCAAGCTGAATCAAACCCATGTTGAGTTTGCTAGGGAAAAGGAGCGTTTATTTGAGAGTTGGGTACGATCAAAGGAGGTGAATGGTGATTATGAGAAGTTGAGACAGTTGGTTTTGATTGAGGAATTCAAGAAAGGAGTGAAGGATGATGTTCGAACTTTTCTGAATGAGCGAAAATATGACTTGGTGGAGGAAGTGGCTTTGTTGGCCGATGAATATGCTTTAAGTCACAAAGCGGTGTTTAAGTCTAGTGGGAATTCCCAAGGTTATTCCACTCGATCCCAGTCTGGTTATAAATCATCTGGTGGTGGGGCAACTCACAACACTAATAACCAGAATGTAAAAAATGTCACTGTGTCTTATTCAGGTGGTGGTGTAAGATCCGGTAGTAGTGATCAGTATAGGCCCAGCCCGCTAGTCAAATCTCCATCCTCTGGCTATAATCCTAATGAGTGTTCGTTTTGTCATAAAACTGATCATGTGCTTTGGAGGGATTGTCCTGCCGTGAGAAAACGGAAGGAGAATGGATCATGGCAAGATCGTAGGCGAGGTAGTCCTGATAGGAGTGAAACGGCTGCTGCCTATTCCCTGGTTCCTAGTAAACTTGATTGTATGGATAAGGTGTCTGTTGACAGCAAATCTGGTGATCAAGCCAGTAAGATGACATCTTCTGGTGGTGATGTGAAAAGTGTGTTCCAACCTTTTGTGTCCGCAGGATACGTATCTGTCATTGGGGAGTCTGAAAGCCGAGTGCCCATCAAGATCATGAGGGACACTGGTGCCTCCCAAACCTTGATTCTGGGTAGTGTAATTCCCTTGTCAGAGAAAACAAACATACACTCTGATGTAATGATGACTGGAGTTGAAATGGGTGGTGATGTGCGGGTTCCATTGCATCGAGTGTGGTTGGAATCCAACTTGGTCAGTGGTTCCGTGATTGTTGGAGTAAGATCAAAGTTGCCCATCAGTGGAGTTGATATGCTGTTGGGTAATGATTTGGCTGGTGATAGAGTCATACCTGATGTGACTGTCACTTCTAACCCGATGGTTGATATCCAGAATAATGATAACAATGTGATCGAGGTACACTGTACTACTGGTGATGTGGGGAATGATGGTGAGTTTGAGTGCACTGCTGATGGTTCAGATGAAGAGCTGGGGATGGTTGAGGTGTTTGATCAGGATAGTTCAGGAATAGGTGATTGTGTTGATGAAATTCACTCCTGTGAACAGATTGCTCATGTTGCTAATGATGATGCTGTGGCTCAATTGCTTGTGACTGATGAGTCTTATGTGGTGGGTGATGACATGCCTGCCGTGATGCGAGTATTTGAAGACTCCTCTGTAGAAATTGAGGGTGCGCAAAACCCTCGGGCTGCTGTCGCTATGACAGGTGATGATTTCCATTTTGAAACCGAGGATGCTAGCGATGCTCCTCATGTCGATGCCTCTAATGTTGAGCATGTTGGTGCAGTTTGTTTCTGCTCAGATGTTAAAGTGATTGGCTTTTGGATGGGATGCATGCCAGTGACTATGACATGTATGGAGAGGGCTAATGTGATTTCAGCCTTCACAGCGAGAGATGTGGTGTGGCCTTACAGTGTAATGGCTACAGGTGTGAGTGATGTCTCTGTCATGCATCAAGGCATGATGAGCCAGCACTAGAGAGATGTGAGGTGATTGGAGGTATCTGTGGAGCGAACACTATCGAGTGACTGAGTGTGGGAGATTGTGTACAGTTGATAATACTGATTATTGGTGATATGTGGATGTTGTTGAAATGGTACCTTGGCAGTTTTTGGTACATTTCATGGGGGCAGGGTACACATTACTTATGTGCCAGAGATGAGTGAGTTTGAAATTTGATACTGTGAGTATAGGAAGGTACAATGGGGACTGATCACCCCATCTGTTATTTCTTTACAAAAGTATTGAATTAGTATATAATGCTTCCATGATGGTTGGTGACTGCCATTCCTTGTATCCTTAAACTGCTAGAAATGCAATCTCTGTACTACAAAGTGGCATAAGATGGTCAGGGAGAATACAGTGGTACTAGATTGGAAATGATTTGAACTGAGATTTTTCGCGAACTTTTCAGTTTGATGACCTTCAATGATGAATGAACTTTGAGTAATTAATGGGATGGGATTGTCACTGATGGTGAAATTGCTCATATGATGATGATATTGATGAATTGAATTGTGATGATGTGTTTGATGATGTTGATACTTTTGATGATGTTGATAGTGGCATGATTGTGATATGCCATGAT
>PIVJ01000822.1 GCA_003353955.1 Bacteroidota bacterium
GGCTTCAACAAAAAACAATCGTTCAAATACGCCAGTATACCAGAGATATAAATCAACTAAACATAAAAGTTATTCACAAACAACGTTCTGAAATGTTAATACACATCCAATTTCTTTATCCTTTCACAGTATGAATTAACTCTGATTGAAAAAGGCAGGTAAATAACTACTTTTTTTGTAACAATAACTTAATATATCCTTAACCATTTTGTAATAACTTAATCCCATCTTTGCATCGTCATAAAAAAAATTGATAAAGAAAATAATGAACTATCCTGCGGCAAGCAGTGGGGTATCTTAAAATATGGCTAACTGTTAATAATTCCTTGCGGAATTAAGCTAATAAGAACCTATTGCATGAGAGTTGTTGAATTAGCACAAGAGGAAGTAATTAGTTTAAATGAAGCAATAATAAATGTGATTCACGCACCATAACGTTTCTGATAAAATCAATATCAACACAATACAAGTGCGGATAACCAATAGTTACCTTGCATTTATTAAAAATCTAATGATATGAAAATGAATCCAAAAAAAACAACAACTTTACTTATTTATTTAATTCTATGTATCCATGTTTTTTGTCAAGAATCTACTAGTAGAGAAAATACTTCGCAAATAAATGTTGCGACTAAAGA
>PIVJ01000211.1 GCA_003353955.1 Bacteroidota bacterium
GCGGAGGCGGCGACAGCGGAGGCGGCGGAGGCGGCGACAGCGGCGGCGGCGACGACGATGACGACACCGACAGCGGCGGAGGCGGAGGCAGCAGCGGAGGCGGCGGCGACGACGATGACGACACCGACACCGACAGCAGCGGTGGCGGTGGCAGCAGCGGAGGCGGCGGCGACGACGATGACGACACCGACACCGACAGCAGCGGTGGCGGTGGCAGCAGCGGTGGCGGCGGCGGCGGCGACGACGATGACGACACCGATACCGACACCGACAGCAGCGGTGGCGGAGGCGGAGGCAGCAGCGGAGGCGGCGGCGGCGACGACGATGACGACACCGATACCGACACCGACAGCAGCGGTGGCGGAGGCGGTGGCAGCAGCGGAGGAGGCGGCGGCGACGACGATGACGACACCGATACCGACACCGACACCGACAGCAGCGGTGGCGGAGGCGGCGGCAGCAGCGGTGGCGGAGGCGGCAGCAGCTGCGGTGAGGTCCAGATTGAGGTTCAGGCCCAGTTCTCGGACTACGAGGACGGTTCGGAAAGCCACTTCATCCTGATTGAGATTCCAGCCGGCTGGAGCGTGCCGGAGGGTGTCGAGATCATCAACGGCTCCGATATCACCAACGAGGCTCTCAACGGCGCCCAGGTCACCGAAGGCAAGACCTTCGCCCGCATCGAAATCTCCAACGACAGCCTTATGCAGACGGGCGGCGTGGCGACGGTGGTCCTGACGCTTACACCTCCGAACGGCGTCGATCCAAGCGGCTACAGACTCGAGATCTATGCCGAGGCCTGGGAAACCAACCTGTCGGGCGAAGAGTTGACGACGGACAACAACCGGGCCTTCGCCAAGGGCGAAATCGAGATCCCGGACAGCGACAGCGGCAACGACGACACGGACACGGACACCGATACCGACACGGACATCGACACCGACACGGACATCGACACGGACAGCGACACCGACACGGACATCGACACGGACAGCGACACGGACATCGACACGGACACCGACACGGACACCGACACGGACACCGACACGGACAGCGACACGGACACCGACACCGACACGGACACCGGCAGCAGCGGCGGCGGCGGCGGCGACGACGACGACGACACCGACACCGACACGGACAGCGGCAGCGGCGGCGGCAGCGGCAGCGGCAGCGGCGACACCGACACCGATACCGATACCGACACGGACAGCGGCGGCGGCAGCGGCGGCGGCAGCGGCGGCGGCAGCGGCAGCGGCAGCGGCGACACCGACACCGATACCGATACCGACACGGACAGCGGCGGCGGCAGCGGCAGCGGCGGCGGCGACACCGATACCGATACCGATACCGATACCGACAGCGGCGGCGGCAGCGGCGGCGGCGACACCGACACCGATACCGATACCGACACGGACAGCGGCGGCGGCGGCGGCAGCGGCGGCGGCGGCAGCGGCGGCGGCGGCGGCGGCGGCAGCGGCGGCGGCGGCGGCGGCAGCGGCGGCGGCGGTAGCGGCAGCGGCGACAGCGGCAGCGGCGACAGCGGCAGCGGCGACAGCGGCATCGGCGACAGCGGCAATGACACGCTTATAGGCGGCGAGGGTAATGACGAACTCAACGGCAAAGGCGGCGACGACAGGCTTGAAGGCAACGCAGGTGATGACACGCTCTATGGCAAAGGCGGCGACGACAATATCTGGGGCGGCGACGACAACGACGAGATTCTAGGCGGCGGCGGTGAGGACCATATCCATGGTGACGACGGCGACGACACGATCTGGGGCGGCGACGACAACGACAAAATTCTAGGCGACGACGGCGATGACTGGCTCCATGGTGACGACGGCGACGACACGATCCGGGGCGGCATAGGTGACGACAGGATCTGGGGCGGCGACGACAACGACTTGATTAAAGGCAACGACGGCGATGACCAGCTCCATGGTGACGACGGCGACGACACGATCCGGGGCGGCAACGACAACGACACGATCTGGGGCGGCGACGGCAATGACACCCTTGATGGCGACGACGGCGACGATGATCTTAGAGGCAGCTGGGGTGATGACGTCCTCGATGGCGACGACGGCAACGACCTGCTTACAGGCGGCTTGGGTGATGACATCCTCGATGGCGGAGCCGGCGACGACCATATTAGCGGCGGCTGGGATGATGATACCCTTATCGACGGCGGAGGCTCCGACACCCTGGCCGGCGGCGACGGCGACGACACCTTCCAGATGGCGGCGGATGGCGATTCCGACACGGTCTCCGGCGGGGCCGGCGACGACCTGTTCATCTTCGGCGCCGGGGCCGGCAATGACTACTTCAGCGGCGGCGATGGTTGGGCCGACACCATTCACCTGGACGGCGTCAGCGTCGGCCCCAACCAGGGCGACTGGACGCTGGAACTGGATACCAACGTTGCCTACACCCAAACTGCGAACGGCATCGAGTTTGATGGCGACGCCTCGGGCACCATCCGCCTTAAGGACGGCAGCGAACTCACCTTCGATGGCGTCGACATCATCCAGTGGTAACCCCTGTGGACCCAGCGACAGCCCGACCGGAAAGAAACCCGGGCGGGCCGTCGTCGTTTATTGCCTTCGCGGTTTCCCGTGCTGTCATGGCGCT
>PIVJ01000823.1 GCA_003353955.1 Bacteroidota bacterium
TTATTTGAATAATCACTAGAACCTAAATCTGAACTTTTTTCAATACCATCATTAGATCCAAAGTTACAATTATTCAGAAGTGAATGTTGTTCAAATAATTTTTCCTTTACTTTTCTCAATTTCTCCGAAGAAAGAATAGTCTCAGTAACGGCTTTATTTTTAACTCCCTCTTGACTACTATTATGAGTATCGGTACCAGGTTGCCCTTTCTCCTTTTTTAAAGAAGTTAAAGTTTTATTATTTGTACTATTATCCAATGATTTTTCGACTTCGGTTAGTTCTTTGAGCAAAGTATCTGTTATTCCAAAACAAAAGGAGAGATCTTTTCTGATCTCTTCTTTTGTTTTTTTTTCTTTATACATTTTTTTTGCCAGAGCTATATAATTATTATTATTAAGATCACCGACATATAATCTTTCATATTCTAATTTTTCAATTATTTGTACTAAATGCTTTAGTTTCATCACGCAATTCATTTCTTTCTCCTTGATTAAAACTCTCTTTTTTATCGTTTCTGCGGAAAAAACAGCTGTACTATTTAAATTTTTGTTCCTATTTTTACTGTTTTCTTCTACCTCGGCGGAGTCTGCTACGTCAATCTCTGTTAATTCAAAATTCTCCTTTTTCATTGCGTCA
>PIVJ01000824.1 GCA_003353955.1 Bacteroidota bacterium
GGTACTCATTACATGTACTTGCAATGGTCAAAGATTGACATTGGAGCACCAGATTTTAGAGAAGCAAATAGACTCTTCTTTATATTTTGGGAAGCATGTAAAGCAGATACAAGATGTTACGGAATGTGCTACCTTAAAAATAGACGATCTGGATTTTCTTTTATGTCATCAGCAGAGCTTGTTAACCAGGCTACAATATCTTCCGATGCTAGATTTGGAATATTATCAAAATCTGGATCAGATGCAAAAAAGATGTTTACGGATAAAGTGGTACCAATATCAGTCAACTACCCGTTCTTTTTTAAACCCATTCAAGATGGTATGGATAGGCCGAAAACTGAATTGGCATATCGCGTTCCGGCATCAAAGCTTACTAGAAGAAAGCTTGAGAGTAATGAGCAACTAAGAGAGCTAGACGGGCTTGATACAACTATTGACTGGAAAAACACAGGTGATAACTCTTATGATGGTGAAAAGCTAAAACTATTAGCTCATGATGAAAGTGGTAAATGGGAAAGACCTGATAATATATTAAATAACTGGAGAGTTACAAAAACTACATTACGTCTAGGATCAAGAATCGTAGGTAAATGTATGATGGGCTCAACTTCAAATGCTTTAGATAAAGGTGGAGA
>PIVJ01000825.1 GCA_003353955.1 Bacteroidota bacterium
GGTACTCATTACATGTACTTGCAATGGTCAAAGATTGACATTGGAGCACCAGATTTTAGAGAAGCAAATAGACTCTTCTTTATATTTTGGGAAGCATGTAAAGCAGATACAAGATGTTATGGAATGTGTTATCTTAAAAACAGACGATCTGGATTTTCTTTTATGTCGTCAGCAGAGCTTGTTAATCAAGCTACAATATCTTCCGATGCTAGGTTTGGAATACTTTCCAAGTCTGGTTCAGATGCCAAGAAAATGTTCACAGATAAAGTTGTCCCAATATCAGTCAACTACCCGTTCTTTTTTAAACCCATTCAAGATGGTATGGATCGGCCGAAAACTGAATTGGCTTATAGAGTTCCAGCATCGAAACTTACTAGAAAAAAGCTTGAGTCGAATGAACAGCTTAGAGAACTAGATGGTCTTGATACAACTATTGATTGGAAAAACACGGGTGATAACTCTTACGATGGTGAAAAGCTAAAACTATTAGCTCATGATGAAAGTGGTAAATGGGAGAGACCTGATAATATATTAAATAACTGGAGAGTTACAAAAACTACATTACGTCTAGGATCAAGAATCGTAGGTAAATGTATGATGGGCTCAACTTCAAATGCTTTAGATAAAGGTGGAGA
>PIVJ01000826.1 GCA_003353955.1 Bacteroidota bacterium
TTTGGCCATGCAGGCAACTAGATTTCCATTAATGTTTGATGTGGTTAGGTACTCATATACCCTACCAAAATGCATCATCAGTTTAGTCCTACCATTACATTTCCAAAAAATCTAGCCTAATTTAGGTTCTCCCATTAGCTCCCATTATAACTATATGACGCAAATCTAGAAAACTAGGGTCGGGGATGTTTCAAATCCCTCTAGTGACCTCCCTGGTGGACAGAAATGGAACAACTATAGTGCAAATGAAAGCTGATACTCTCCCCTTTCATTTGCGGTATGAATGGTGATGATAGGATAACCAGGAGAGAAGCTAGAGGCATTTAAATGTGAAAAAGTGGTGTTTTAACGGTGGCGCGAATTAACATTTTCACGTGTTTTATGATTTTTGAAACCTCGGTACACCTAAAATATGTATGGTACCGGCACATATGATACACCGTTAGAAGCACAAATTATCTAGCTACAGCTAGAAAAATCGACATGGGCATGTTCAGTAAACTAAAAATCTCACACAGGAAAAACCTTAGGGGGGGTGGCAACCACCCCCCCCCTGCCGATCCGAGGGTTAAATTCCATCTACACAAAAGTGACCCCTCCCCCCCCTCAATTTGACTCAAATTCCACCCCCCCCC
>PIVJ01000827.1 GCA_003353955.1 Bacteroidota bacterium
ACTCATCTTTCGCTCAAAAAATTGATGAAATCTGAAATCTGTTTTCTATGGCAATTTTGAAGCGAGAAAGTTCAGAGAACGACCGAATTAATGGTCGTGATTTTTGAGTTATGGTACGTTTATTGACATAATTTTCGTAGGACGATGCCATTCACAGCTATTTGTCGCTTGCTTTCACGAAAACGACACCGCACCTTTACAAATTGCGTTCTCAGCTCGACGTTCATAAGCGCTTGGCCCTGATTTGACATCAGTAAAGCTCCAGGCATTGGCGGACGCACTTCACCCTGGGTCATTACGCCGCCAAATCAGCGGCGTACAGTTCTGCGCTGAGGCCAAATAAGGACAAAATGCGCTGTTGCACCTCGCTTAACGCTGTGACATGACGTATAGTTATCTCTCCCACATGAATGACGGTGAGGGTGATATGCTTGAACGCTCGCAACATCCGTTCTATCGTGGGGCGAGCAGTGCCTCGCTTGGGGTTGCCATCGTAAATCCCTGTCAGTTCGCCGTTTTCCTCGGCCAGAGCGCAGCGAGCTGTGTATTCAGACAAGATCATGAGACGCAGCGCCAGGGTGAGCAAACGGATCAGCCCCAGGGCATGGTCATCTCGTTGCACAAACAAGGGGGT
>PIVJ01000828.1 GCA_003353955.1 Bacteroidota bacterium
TGGCCTCACAGCTGAACCGTGAGAAACCGACAACAAATGTCTAGAGTGCGACAAGCGGGCTGGTCAATTTGACCTTCAACTAATGAACCATCGATATCACAAGAAAAACTGACCATGTGGAGAATCGATCCCGCGTAAAACTAAGTAATCTTTAACCGAACGAATGCGGCCATTTGATGCGTATCCTCGAGTGCACACGATTTGCGGTAAATTCGACCAAGCTGGCATCGATACTTGCTCGAAGCAACCTCAACACATCGATTCCGGACATCAAAGTACCAGAGCTTGATTACTGGTCACCCGCCGCTCGAATCAGCCACTAGTATCTTCGTCACCTAAGATATCGATCGGGCCATCGTCAGGACAGAAGGTCAATGCTAGTGACACAGTGACCCACCTTATTGAATGTTTACTTGAATATCCTTGGCAGCTCCATAAAAGATGAATTAAAGTCTATTCATCGAAGTCAGATGGCCACGGGTCGTCTTTCCTTAAGCTTGGTCATTCGTTCCTGCTCCCCATTTTGACGACGATTTTCACCTCCGCCCCACCAAAGATTTTTTTGGCTGTGGACCAATGAGGAACCTTGGGATCCTAGTTTCGGCAATTTCGTGGTTTTCGCCGCTGGTCAGTA
>PIVJ01000829.1 GCA_003353955.1 Bacteroidota bacterium
ACGTTGTGTGTAAGTTGAGCTACTCAGATTTTAGCATTGTAACAGATTTCAAAAAGGATATTGAGAAAATTATAATTAATGGATATAGAAAATTTAATGCAGAGAGAGAGTTTCTAAATAAAAAACTATCTGAATCAGATAACTTTTTTAAACAATTTGGGGAGCTTGATGATATAGTATATTCGGATGGAGCTATACCTAAAAAGTACAAAGAATTGACAGGACTCTCAATATCAATATTGACAAGGTGTGAGGAATGTGTACAATATCATATTCAGGGATGCTTAAAAGAAAAAGCAAATAAAACTGAGATTGTTGAGGCAATTAAAATGGGTGTAATTGGAGGAGGTTCGATAACTTATCCGACAGCCAGATTCGCGATGAAAATTTTGAATATTATAAATATTTGACAGGCTGAGTTTTAAGAAGTTTCTTGGACTAGAAAGTGGCGATAAAGTACCTGATGAAAAAACAGTATGGGCTTTTCGAGAAAAACTAACAAACAATGGATTAATAGAAGATATATTCTCACAATTCACTAAACATCTTGAATTAAAGGGACTTCTAATAAACGAAGGTAAAATGGTAGATGCAAGTTTTACAGTTGCACCACGTCAACGTAACACCCGTGAT
>PIVJ01000212.1 GCA_003353955.1 Bacteroidota bacterium
ATAATTTAATAAGTTTTTAATTGGTTAAACATCCTTGTTAATTGTTCTTTTGTCGTGCCCGTGTTTCGTCGAAGGTTGTCAACGGCTTTTACATGAGTTTGGTTAGCATAAAAGTTAGTTTCTGCGGTTTTTACACCTGTCACAGTACAGGTTCTTTTTGGTGTTCTTTTCATTTTTATATATTTAATTGGATTCATATTCATTATCTATTGGTAATCGTTTTTGTTATGCATCTACAACGTTCCTTCTTTAACATAATCTTTAAGGTCAAATAATGGGTCAGCTATTAGCTTTTCGTATTGCTCCATAGCTAAAACAACTTTGTATCTGCCGCGCTCGTAAAACTCCTCAGAGCAATCATACACAGCTATTTGATGCGTCTTCTTACATACTACAAGGAAAACTAAATCGTAGCCAAATATCTTTCTATATAAGTATGCTTGGCTGTCGTAGTTGTATATGCTAGCGCTTTTTCTAAAGCGGTTTATATCTCCTGTAGTTTTTATATCTACAATTAAACCTTGATCCTTGTTTATACAATCGGCTTTACCTTTCCACCAGGTGTTATTAATATTTTTGATTCCAGGTTCTTCGTATATAACGTCTTGACCGGTTAATAGAGATTGACATACTGAGTTGTTTTTAATTTTGTTAATCATTAGGTTACAGCTATCTACTTCTTTACGTAAGATCATCATCTTACCGTCGTTAGCTACAACATCTTCTTTGTAAATTTTTGTTAGCCTGCTTGATCCTTCTGATACAGGATAGTTAGCTTCTAGTTTTTCCGGCTCAAGGATTGCCGTGTGAATGTATCCGCCAATAACGAAATTGATGTTTTGTTCACTCGGCTTTCCAAATTGCTCCGGGTCGTTAAGTAGCTTGTATATATCTGAGTTAGATCTATATTGCCTACCTACTCCGTCATAATATTCCGCGTCTTGTCTAAGTAGTTCTACTACTTTACTCTGCTCGGCTTTAGTCATTATAGCGTTTCGGTTTTCATAGGCTGAGCATCTTCTAAAGCTTTCTTGATTTCCTTGCTAAGATCATACTTGCCAGCGATAGCCGACACAGCGCCTCCCTCGGAAACAAACTTGATTGCTTTAGCAAACAACGGGTCTTTCTTAGATGTTAACGTAACTTTAGCAGTTTTGCCTGAGTGATCGTTAGACGCGTCTGCATCTGCTGTATCATCAATTAAAAGTAAGTTACCTAACGCATATTTTTTGCCATAAGACGAGGCTGCACCGTATTTCTGCGGCATACTCATACCTTTTGACATCAGGTCGACGCCGACAATTGCACAGGTATGTATAGCATCTTTGCTTTCGCCATCTAGTATAGTCGCAGTTGACTTCATAACTGGCGGATCAAATGATAACATTTCCTCTGAAATTGTTACTGTAACTTTGTGTTCTAATAAGAACGGTTTAATAGCTTCAAGTATATCTTCTGCAGCGCGGTAATTGTATTTACCAAACCCATTGTATCTGGATTTTTTAGCTTTAAGATTAGCTTGAACTTCTGCTAATTTTTGGTTTAAATTTAATTTCATTTATATAGATATTTATTGGTTTAAAAATTTGCGAGATTACTCTTATATATATAATCACACGTTTTGTCGATAAACTACAGCCACGGACTAAAGAATATCAGCTACTTGGGAGTCATTGGTCTTTTCAATTAATTTATCAATTGCCTTCCGTTTTATTTCAGAGATTCTGACACCCTTCTTTTTGTAGGATCCTTCGATACCTAATATGGCACATATTTCTACAGCATCGTGCTTATCGCAATCAAGACCATAGCTCAGCCTTATTACCTCTTGTTCACGCTCTGTTAAATGCTTTTTTAGTAAGGCAAGTATGTACTCATTCATAAGATCCACATTGTACTCAGTAGAATCATCTTCTATTTCAATTACTGATCCGCTATCATCATCACTATTCATTGTAAAATCACCTAAGTACATTGACTTAGATTTGCTTAGCAAATTATTAATTGCGGGATTGTCAGAGCTTTTTCGTACTTCATTGATCTTCCACTCAGGAATTTTAATATCTCCCATGTTATGATTAATGTAGCGCCTAATCGTGCCCTTAATTCGCTTTGATAGGAAACTCTTAATAGTTTGTTCTATGTTGTTAGAACTGTTTAAAACTTCCCAGTCAATCTTATCTACAGCTTTTATTAAGCCAATGTGCCCTGCTTGTATCAGATCATTAATTGATAGCACTCCTATGGCTTGATGTGACGTTGCAAATTTACGTGCAAGGTTTTCCGTTAAGGGCATGAACTTAGTTATAAGCTGGTCTCGAGTATATTCG
Organism: Bacteroidota bacterium; assembly: GCA_003353955.1. GTDB lineage: Bacteria > Bacteroidota > Bacteroidia > Bacteroidales. Next base: position 2,331 of record PIVJ01000212.1, read on the forward strand.
TCAAAGAATACACCGGGTAAATTATTTAACGTTTCTTTAAGATCTTTTTGGTATCTTACATAGTTATCAATATTATATTTTTTCATTTATTTTTCGGTATGCAGCCGTCATGGCTTGGTTGTCCGAGTAGTGCTCATTTTGTATTTTTAGCATCCACTCATTAAATTTTTCAATTTCATTCATATTGTTACAAGTATTATCTTTGCTTGGTCGTTTTTGATCTGTCATAATTTATTTTTTGAAACTTTAACATAATACCATGCGAGTTTGTCGTAAAAACGTGT
>PIVJ01000830.1 GCA_003353955.1 Bacteroidota bacterium
ACGCGGCATGGCTGCATCAGGGTTTCCCCCATTGTGCAATATTCCCCACTGCTGCCTCCCGTAGGAGTCTGGACCGTGTCTCAGTTCCAGTGTGGCTGATCATCCTCTCAGACCAGCTATGGATCGTCGCCTTGGTAGGCCTTTACCCCACCAACTAGCTAATCCAACGCAGGCTCATCCAATAGCACAAGGCCCCGAAAGGTCCCCTGCTTTCCCCAAAAGGGCGTATGCGGTATTAGCCCGAGTTTCCTCGGGTTGTCCCCCACTACTGGGTAGATTCCTACGCGTTACTCACCCGTCCGCCACTCTACTCACACCCGAAGGTGCTTTCGCGTTCGACTTGCATGTGTTAGGCCTGCCGCCAGCGTTCAATCTGAGCCATGATCAAACTCTTCAGTTTAATCTTTTACCTCTACCTCTCGGCAAGAGGGGATGATTACGCAGTTACCCTGCTTTACCATCCAAAATCTCGGCTCAGACGCGTCGAAATTATCGTTTATCAATTTCTTGAATTCACGAGTATCTTGCGTCTGATAATCTTTGCTCTCACAAAGCATCTCAGCAAGTACCCACACGAATTACTTGATCTAGCTTGTTAAATAACTACCTCGTCGCTCGGACTAGGCTTGTCG
>PIVJ01000831.1 GCA_003353955.1 Bacteroidota bacterium
TGAGTTGACCAGGGGTTGTGCGCTGGGCCCTCCTGCTCGGCTCCAGCCAGTAGACAAGTCTTGTCATCAACAGAGTAGAAGGATCTGACCTCGGGGCCGATGTGACCAAGCGCTGGTAGCGTGGTTTAACCTCACACCCATGGTCTCACAGTGTGCCGGCAGTCGCCGAGCAGTGTCGCTCACACAAGCCGCAGCACAAGTGACTGAGGGCCAGTGAGGGCGAGCCCATCGCTGTCACAGCTGTGGCAGCCGCACAGTAGGCTGTGTCAACTGTGCAGAGTGTGTGAGCAGCAGAGGAGCTGCTCTCCAGGCTTCTGTCGCAAAGAGCTGCATGCCACCGAAAGCGCTGTCGAGGTTCGCCGAGCGCGGCGCAGGTTGGAGGACACCGTCACCGACGAGCGCGTTGGAGTATTCACTCCGGACAAAGACGGCCGCACGCACACGAGCCGCGGTCGTCTACCACGGTCATAGTGGCGAGGCGCGGGACCGTCTGTGGCGAAGTGGGTCGCGTCCTCCGATTTCCTCAACTCACGGTCCGCTCCCTCTATCGGCTCTATTACTCGTAGAGAGAGTTCTCCGCTGCACAACGAACGCGCCGGGATTCCTTTTTACCATCTCCTAGTAGAGGTGT
>PIVJ01000832.1 GCA_003353955.1 Bacteroidota bacterium
TTAATTAGACTTTGCAGTGATGTGCCAACATTTAGTAGCCTATAGACTTTGCTTTGATGTGGCAACATTTAGTAGCCTATAGACTTTGCTTTCATGTGCTTGTTGTGTGGTGCTAACAATATATGTGATAGTCATTGGTGGGTGAATGAATATTGGTGCTATATTGTGGCCATTTGAATTTTTCCTGATTTAAAAGTCGTTTTTTTTTTTTTATATTTTGCAGAACACAAAACTTGAAGTGAAAATTGAACCCAGTGATGAAGATTAAACATTAATAAAACCCCTTATTTCAACCTGGAACCTGATGAACATTGTGAACATTGCCATTAAGAACCCCTAGAACCCCTTATTATATGAAAGTGCAACGTGGTGAACACTCTTATTAATAAGAACCCCTATTATGTGAAACTGCAACCTGGTGGGCATTGTCATTAAAACCACTTACTTGAAAACAGTAGCCATTCATTGTGCGACGGGTCTTTATAGAAATCAAATTACTTGACATGTTATTAGTATCATTACTTGCCTGACATGTTTTTAATATATGTATGTATAATAATATAAACACATGTATTATGTTGTACAACTGCGATAATAATAAAGATAATGTTTGTACTATATCATACATAAT
>PIVJ01000833.1 GCA_003353955.1 Bacteroidota bacterium
ATTTATCCCTGTATTTATTGGGTTCGGATGTAAGAAATCCTGATCCAAATGGAATTTGAATGATGCTTCCATTTTCGGCAATCATTCGAATCATTTCATCAGTCAGATTTCGTTCAAAACCCGGAGTATAAAATCGAACACCTGAATGGGTTGCAGCCACTGGAGTTTTTGTCACTTTCATTATATGATAAAACAAACTATCAGAAGCATGAGAAACATCGATAATCATCCCTCTTTTATTCATCTCGTTTATCAATTCTACACCAAAATCACTCAGCCCATTCCATGTTCTCAGCGTATCATAAGATGAATCACAAATGTGATTGCATTTACCATGGACAATAGTTAATCTAATAAACATGAATGGCGAATCATATAGGTTAAAAAAAACCAAGGAAATGAATCAAGAATAGTTGGTAATGAGAATGAAAGATTAGACTTTTTTATTTAATTAAAATGCTATACTTTTGGATTGAAATAGTGGTATGCTTTTCGGTTAATATAAACACAATTAAATAAATCTAATTGTTTTAAATATGTTCCTCCCCATAATTAGAGGTATAATGGGTAAATATAATCTTCTCATTATACTTGCGTTTTTATCAATAGTAGGCTATTCTCAAGATCATGA
>PIVJ01000834.1 GCA_003353955.1 Bacteroidota bacterium
TTGGCTACTTGTCCATAAATCATAATGGGAGTCATTTTGGTTTTGTAAGACCATAATTTTAAGTTATGTGCTACCATTAAACACCTACTATTGGGCATGTAAGCAATTTCGGAAATATGTGTCGCACATGCAAATAGTTCATTTTTAACAGTCAAGGGGATAGGGTCCATATATTACTTTCCAATGACTGCAATATTAGTTAAATCATAGCAACATTATATATAGTCTGGTCAAACATACATATGTATTATATGGTCAGGTAACTTGGAGTAGTAATACAAACATGTTAGTGCGGGCTGGGGGTTTCCTACAATTGTCACGAAACAAAAGTGTTATAATTGTGGACTAGGGAGGTCCTCTAGGTGGACCATGGTCCTACTATCCCTCCCTAAATTGATTTAAGTAATTTACATAAACTTTAAAAAAATTGAAATTTCACCATATTGTATATATGGGGGTTGGAGGGTAAAAAAGTTAGTGCGGGCTGGGGGTTTCCTACAATTGTCACGAAACAAAAGTATTATAATTGTGGACTAGGGAGGTCCTCTAGGTGGACCATGGTCCCACTATCCCTCCCTAAATTGATTTAAGTAATTTACATAAATGAAAAAAAGAAGATATTTCACCACA
>PIVJ01000835.1 GCA_003353955.1 Bacteroidota bacterium
TACATGTGAAATTTGGCCATTACTGGTCAAATGAGAGGTCATGTTGAAAAAACGCGTTTTGACCTATATCTCAGAGAAAGTAGGTCACGGTGACCTAATTTTGGGTATGGGAGTAAAGGGCACCTATATGTGTCATATTAGGCATATAAACTTAAAATCCATCCAGAAATGCAAAAACGTGCCACCATTTACTGACTAATGCATTGGAAATGGAGTTTGACCTATATTTCCATGAAAGTAGGTCACAGTGACCTAAATCTTGAAATATAGGTCAATGGGGCCTAGAGGTGTCCAAAATGCCCAATACATCTGAAATTTGGCCATTACTGGTCAAATGAGAGGTCATTTTGAAAAAACGCGTTTTGACCTATATCTCGGAGAAAGTAGGTCGCGGTGACCTAAATTTTGGTTTGCAAGTAGAGGTCACCCATATGTGTCATATGGCCTATACAGACTTCAAATATCTCCATTAGTATAGAAACGTGCCACCATTGTTGACGCACGGACGTCTCACATAGATACAGAATGCACTGATGCAGAAGGATCAAGTGAAAGCAGACAGCAGTCAGCACGTTGTCAGCAATTACCAAAAGGCGAATGTGAAGAGGGGTCTGGTCCAAGGACGAACTA
>PIVJ01000836.1 GCA_003353955.1 Bacteroidota bacterium
TTCAGGGGCGGGTGCCGACTGAAACACAATTATATGCTATGATCACCTGTTTTATTTTAAATTGTTATTCAATTACAATAAAATGTTCTAAGTGACTACTAATAAGAGAAACAAAACCGCCGACATTTGCAGTAACAGCATTTACCAATGCAATTTACAATTTGCAGTAACAGCATTTACAATTTGCAATTTACAATTTGCAGTAACAGCATTTATTACAATTTGCTTTTTATTATCTACACGTAAAAACTAAACATTTCAAAAAATGTACAAAGATTTGATGACAATTAAGAAACAGTGCATCGACTACATACATGTGATGAGCTTCTGGTTGTCCTCGGCGGTTTTCTGTGTGTGATGAAGGGAGTCAGGAAATCAAACCGCCGCATGATGACCATCTCCCTATCAGTCAGCTTGGCATCACCCCCCTTCTCCCTGGCCTTCAACTGCTTGTCGTGGTTGCGGGTGAATCGGTCGCGTTGCCGCTTCAGCCACATCTTGATTTGGGTGCCTGTAAATACACAAATGAAACACATGCTTTATATTATAGAAATTAAAGCAATCAATGTTGGTTTCTCTATTCAAAAATTAAATGTCAATTTCTATATTCAAAGATTACAGGAACATT
>PIVJ01000837.1 GCA_003353955.1 Bacteroidota bacterium
GATGCGATAAAACAGCATTACAACTTTGTAAATTTCTTTCTATAAGATGACCCAACGGAAACATCTTGCCACTGTCATAATCTACTCCCATTATATCTTTATTTTCATCCTTTAAAAATCCGCAGATCCAGTCTCTCGCATTTTCTAAAATAGCCTTGTGCTGGTTTCTTAGACTAGCTGGCAATCTATTAGAAGTATCTGCCTTGCATGCCTCCAGACAGTGCAACGCAACCATCGCATGATGAATACCTGATAACTCTCTAGGCTTGCTATCTAACAAACGCCAAAAAAGAGCTAGACCTTCGCCCTCAGGGTCAAAGCCAGTAGCTATGTTGTTGTATAATATCCCAGCAACAAAAGGTAGCATAACCTTATATCTAGAGTTATACTTACCATATCTAATCAGTTTTAAAGGAGATTTTTCATTGATAGGGCAATAAAAAAGATTGGCTATATGATATGCTGCTAACCACTCTTGGATAGTAAGGTGTGCAAAATAGGTAAGCCCTGTTGGTTTAGCACCGCCTAGATTTTGCAATAATCCCATTTCTTTAATTCTACCCCAATGTGCAGGTACATGAACATCTTTTCTCTCAAATTTTCTTGCTACCTCATTCAATGCTTTTTG
>PIVJ01000838.1 GCA_003353955.1 Bacteroidota bacterium
ATATTACCATGTATGACTGTGACATATGAGACCCAATGATTGTGACAAATGTAAACCATGTTGAATTATTTCTTTTTATTATTTCATTATGATGATCTAAGAGTGTCTCATGATTCTCAAACCTGATTTTAATGACAGGGTGATGATCAGAAAATCTGTACTAATTGGATATCTTAGATGACTGTGAAGCATTTAAGCAATCATTGTGTCACAAATGTTACATGTGAATGTCACAAATGTTACATGTTCGGTCACAAATGTTAGAACAGTTTTTTCATTGTTTTTGCAGAATGTTATTGTATGCAAAAGGGAGATTGATGATGAGATGATGATAGCCAAATTACAAAGTGATGATTATGATAATGACAGTGTTATTATAAAAACAGAACCTACCGATAATATTACTGTAAAAAATGAACCTGTATATGATGATGATGATGATGATACCATCATGATGAATACAATAAATGGCTAGATATGTTGTGTATACGATATCTGTAATGAATTTTATTTCTTCTGACACTCACACTCACCCATACCGCCCCCAACCAAAAAAAGAAACGAGGCCCCCCCCCCCAGGAAAATCGAAGAGGTGACCCTCCCAACCAAAAAAAGAATCGAGGCCCCC
>PIVJ01000213.1 GCA_003353955.1 Bacteroidota bacterium
AAGAAACTTTGCGAGTAACTGGTGAAGGTACTGAAGGATATTTGTCAGTATTTACAGATCAAACCGTAGTTGGTGATGCTATTGTTAGGCAGTGTGCCGGTGGAACAGGCGATTTTGCAGCACTAGCAAACATCAAGGGAATGGCGCAGTATGACAGCTACACCAAACCCAGAGCGAACGGCTGCTCTGTACGTTGCATTATGGATTAGACAGCTTGGTTTATGTTGATAATTGGACACTTAGAGTCCCTGTCTCGTTAAAAGCATAAATAACAGGAGATTAAATTATGAGAAAAATAGTTGCAATTTTAGCAGGCATATTAGTAACAGCAAGTGTGTTTGCTCAATCGCCAAATAAAATGCCCTATCAGGCAGTAATCCGCAATGCAAATGATAAGTTGGTAACAAGCCAACTTGAAGTGATTGGTTCTGAGGGTCAGAGCTTAACTTATGGGTACTTAGATTCAGATGGTAGTACTGGCACAACAACTTCGAGAACTAATCCGTATTCTATTTATGCGGACAATTATATCGCTGCAGCTGAATTCAATGCCCATTCCGATGTCCGCATTAAAAGTACCAAAGGCTTGTCCGATGCAAGTACTGACCTGAACACCCTGATGAAAATTGAGATCACCGATTATACACTGAAAGACGAAGTGGTCAAAGGAAATTCCCCTAATAAAAAAGTGATCGCCCAACAGCTAAAAGAAGTCTATCCACAGGCAGTAAAGGATAACATTACCAAAGTTGTCCCTCTTGAGCTTGATAGTTTCAAGGGCAAAAACGAGGTTTTAAAACCGAATACCAAGAAAAAATTTAAACTTTAAAACATCTGGTCTAATCTTTTTAAGTAGCTTTGATCAAGTAATTTCACTTACTGCTTGAATTTACCTATTTTATGAAAAAATTGAACACGATCATTATTTTGTTGTTTACTTGTATTTTTGCATATTCGCAAAACAGCATTACAGGCATATTCCCGGCACTTTCTAATCAGCAAATAACACTTATTGGCTTTAACGGTTTTGATACTTACACAATAGATCGTGTAAAAGCCGGTGAAAAAGGCGAATTTCAGTTATCTTTTGGTACAGAAGATTATGGCATGGCTTATCTTTTGTCGGAAGCTGATAAATAATTTGTTATAATAATTACCGAAAACGAAAACCTGAAACTAAATGGCGAAGCTTTTGGATTGGCAGAAAGCATCAACGTTTTAAATGGTAAACAAAACAAGCTTTTTGCGAAATATGCCACCGAGCATCCACGCAGAGAACAAAGCCTGAGTGCATGGGACTATTTAGAAAAGATATACCAAAAAGATTCGCTTTTTGCAATACAGGAAACTCCCAGGCAAGGAATTTCCAACGAAAAGCAACGCATAAAAGCAGAAGACAGCCTGTTTTTGGCTAGGTTGCCATCCAATAGTTATGTAAGCTACTATTTGCCAATTCGCAAACTAATAAGCTCCGTTTCTACCGTTGCGCAATACCGCACCGAAGAAATTCCGGCTGCCATGGCATCATTCCGCAACATTGATTATACCAATCCTCGCTTGCAGAAAAGCGGTTTGCTTGGAGATGTTATCGAGAGCCATTTTTGGTTAATAGAAAATAGCGGTCCTTCACTGGATTCTGCTTACATAGAAATGCACAAATCCATTGATGTTTTAGTTGAAAACCTCTTGTTAGATGAGCAAAAGTTAAATACAATAACTGAACACCTGTTTAAGCTGCTGGAAAAACGAAGTTTATTTAGGGCTTCGGAATATCTTGCTTTAAAATTACTAAACGAACAAGGATGCACCATTAATCACAATTTTGCTGAACAATTAGAGAGTTACCGTATCATGAAGAAAGGCAATATTGCTCCCGATATTGAATGTAAGGACGATGTTTTTGCACAGGGCTACGAAACCGATAATATTCCAGAAAGAATATCCCATATAAAAAGCGATTATATCGTAGTTGTTTTTGGTGCAAGTTGGTGTCCGCAATGTCCCCAAGAGCTGTCGCAAATAGTGAAACAATATACAAAATGGAAAAAACATGCTGTTGAAGTAGTGTTTATTTCGCTCGATGAAGAAAAAGATATTTTAAAGGATTTTGTAAAACCTTTCCCGTTTATCACCTTATGCGACTATAAGAAATGGGAAAGTCCGGTTGTAAAAGATTATCATGTATTTGCCACACCCACTATTTTTTTATTGGATAACAAGCGCAAAATTTTACTTCGTCCTAATACTGTAAATCAGTTGGATTCCTGGATAGATTGGTATTTGGTGCAGGGGAATAAATGAACCGTTTGACTATGATAAATTGAAAATAAAGACAAAAATAGCGGAATAAAAACCAACGAAACGCCAATAAAACCTAAACGCAATGCCCTCTGTGGTATATGCGCTTAGCCGAGCCGTTGTGCTTCATCGGAAACAACGGTAGTATAAGGATTTGACAACTAAAATGAGTATGTTTGTGTTTAAATTCTTTGATTAAATGAGGATAAGCGAAAGAAAATATTTAGACACTTATATCCAGAAAATTGGACATGAAATTCCAGCGCTTATAAAGAATTTTGATTTCTCAGA
>PIVJ01000839.1 GCA_003353955.1 Bacteroidota bacterium
ATCTATCTCAAAGGTCAGCATAGTTATTTTAGCGAAAGCTTTGGAGTGGGCTCGGTCGTTTAGTTGTGCAGTATGCATAGTTAATTGCGTATAGCATACGCCGCAGCGCGGGCGCATTCAGTTAGAAATTTAGTAACTTTCTTCATCTTTCTTAAATTGATATAATAAGTTGGTTAGTGAGTCGGCGGCATCGGAGCCAAGTACTTTTTTAAAGTCATCTGAATAGAATTCAGTGAAGTGAGCAAGTTGATAAATTGTTGTGTAGTGATCATTAGGTATAGTCATAGTTTTTATATTTAGTATTCATATATATTATCTTTAGGTAGTCGTTTTTAATATTTAAAGTAAAGATAGTGGATGTGCTGTATCTTTGATGTAAGTTAATCCTTTGTAGTTAAACCACTGATATATTCCATCGCTTTCTTTAATGTCATCGTAGATATATCCGAAGGAGTTGGGTAGTTCACCTACTTTATATGCTCGGTATTTAACACCGTTTACTTTAATGTTTTGATTTACTCGGTTTGTTTTAATAGTATTCATAGTTTTTATTTTTTAATCGTAACTTAATATTTCTTCTATCTCACAAAGTGCCATTTCATCTATTTGATCTTTTGTGTAGTAAT
>PIVJ01000214.1 GCA_003353955.1 Bacteroidota bacterium
TTTAGATAGCAAAAAATTTGATAAAGAATCAGTACGTTGGGAGTTTTATGGCAATTCTCCCGTTGTTGAATGAATCCAGGATCACAAATTTTCAAGACTTCTGAAATAGCCCTGATATAATAAATCACACAATTATTATATAACCTACCTTCCGCACCAGAAATATTTTTAATAAATAAATTATGGTCCAGTCTTTAGAATTAAAGTGTTCACAGCAGTAAAATCATCAGTTTTTCAAGTTTTTGCATTTATAATAAAAATCAAAGTTAATTCGTTTGCCTATATTTATCGTAGTATGTTAGAACTCGAAATAAATTAACAAATTATTCATAGCATGACTTATACAAATGTAGATCTATCAAAAATTGAAATTACAGGTCAAAACCTAGATTACTTAGGTATAATAGCCGGCACAATAAAAGACATCGGATTGTGCGATAAAGTAGAGAAACTACTTCCTCTAAAAGAATATAAAGGCGTTAAAGTCACACATGGAGAGAGGGTTTCAGCCATGATTTTGAATGGATTAGGATTTATGAACGATAGATTATATATGGTTTCAGACTTTTTTAATGAGAAACCTATGAAAAAATTATTTGGTAAAAATATAGATAAGGAGAGCCTTAATGACGATGCACTGGGAAGATGCTTAGATGCTATTCATGAATACGGAGAAACAAAACTGTTTGCAAACCTTGCGTTCTCTATTGGAAGCGAACAAAAACTTATAGGAAGAACCATAAAAAACGACACTACGAGCATATCTGTCGCTGGTGAGTATAAGGATTTATCTGTTGCAAAAAAAGGAGAATATGGAAATGAATTTAGTTTTGAGTATGGATATTCTAAAGATAAAAGATTTGATTTAAAACAAATGGTGCTCGGACTAGCAACAACTGGTACATCTAATTTTCCAATATGGTTTGAGTCATTAAGTGGCAACAGTTCAGATAAAAAAAGTTTTCACGAAACAAAGAAAAAAATAGAAAAATTTCAAAAAGAAATTAAATGCCCCCATAATTTTATTATGGTTATGGATTCAGAATTTTATAATCACGACAAGCTCCTTTCCTACGAGAATAGCAAGTGGATTACACGTGTTCCTGAAACCGTAAAAGAAGCCAGAAAAGCATTAGAAGAGCATGAGGATTTATCTACATGGAATCAATTAGATAAAAATTATCACTATAAAATTGCAACAAAAAAACATGGGAATATTACTCATAAATGGAAAATAATTTTTTCAAAAGATGCTCATAAAAAAGAACTCCTAACCTTTGAAAAGAGATTAGAAAAAAACAAAAAGGAAACACAAAAAAAAGTTAAGCAGCTAATGAAAGAGGATTTTCGATGTACTAAGGACTCACTGAAATCTGGCACACAACTTTGCAAGAGATTAAAGTTTTTTAATTTAAAATGTACTACTAAAACAAAATTAGTACGTAAACAGACAGAGGAGGTCGGCCAAAAAAAGTTCAAAAATATAAAGGTTCATAAGCTTGATATCAGCATAGAAGACGATAAGCCAACCCAAGAAAAAGCAAGAAATAAACTTGGTAAATTCATTATAGCAACCAACATAATGGATACATCAGTATTGTCAGAAGCAGAAATATTACCAACATATAAATCTTTATCTGGAACAGAAAAGGGATTCAAATTTCTTAAAGATGATGCATTCCATGCATCTTCTGTGTTTTTAAAAACTCCTGGTAGGGTGCAAGCATTAATGATGATCATGATGTTGTGTTTAATGATCTACAATATAGCCGAACACAGAATACGCGAGAGCCTTAAAAATAATAACGAAACTCTACCAAATCAGTCTAAAAAACAAATTAAGAATCCTTCGTTTAAGTGGATAGCCCAAATGATGAGAGGTATAATGGTAATCTATTGCCATCTTGATAATGGGACATTGATAAAGTCGAACGTTTCTAATTTAACTGATGTTCATAAAAAAATTATTAGATTATATGGAGGGGAAGCTGTTAAAATTTATGAATTAGACTAAAAGTAATTGCATTCATTATGTTTGGGACTCTTGTTTTGGGGAAAATTTCCAAATGTTGTTTTTTTAGACACAAAATCTGCACTTTCTTAATAAAAATGTACAGCAATGTTGCTAGTTAACGCGAACTATGGATAAGGAATTATTGTACTTGTTGATTTATCTAGGTTACAAGAAATCAAGCTTATAATACATGTATTTTTCATAAATGAAATATCTTATGGTTTAAAATGCATACACACTATGATATGTATAAGTTTTACAGAATTATGTGGATGTCCAAGTGATAATATATCTGTACAAAATTCGTTCGAGTGTGTTATTTGCTTTTGAAAACACGAAGGAAACTAAGAGGCGCAGCGTTTCTTATCCATAGTTCGCGTTAGTTACGGTTTTGGTATTTAAATCCTACAATCTGAGATGATTTTTAAATTTTTGGTGCGGAATGTAGGTTTCATCAGACTCTTCTTTGCATTCTGTTCGTGACTTTTTCGATCTGATCACAAATTGATCTTTCTGTTCATGAATTATATTAAAGTAATCATCGTCATCAAACTCCCTATCTAGAAC
>PIVJ01000840.1 GCA_003353955.1 Bacteroidota bacterium
CAACTTTCTCCGCTTCTCGTCGGTACTATGGCGCTTTGCAGCTTCGGCTAGGAGGTTCCTGTAGGCATCCCTCGGGTGCACTACACGGCCTGTCCTCGGGTCGGTGAGGGGTAACTTACCATCGGTTACTGTCTCACCAGGCAGGGGGTAGAGGTACTTATCCAGACCAGCACCCAAAGATCCTGTGGTTCCGGTTGCACCGGACAACCCTTGTTGTGGAATCTGGGGTGGATCATCATTTCCTCCCGGAGTGGCAGAGCGAGCAGCTGTGGTTCCCTGGGGCTTCTGAAAACCTTCAGGAGCCTCCGGAGCCTCAGAATACTCCTCCTCCATCTCGGGTGAGGAATCAGTGTCCTCACTCCCTGTCTCTTCGACTTCTGACTCGCGCTCCTCTGGGCGCCTTTTTCCTTCGTCTTCCTCCGTGGTAGTCGGTTCGTACAAACCTTTAGCCTGCAAGATAGGGCCAAGAGCGGGGACAGAGTACCTCCTCATGTCCTTCCAGATGACACTAGGTGCTTCTATCGTCGGCTGTAGGGGTTGGTCGGGTGCCACCAGTCTCTGGCCATAGGCGGACTTCCAAAACCTATGTTCTTCTTCATTCGGTATCATGTGTCCTGGAAAGAGA
>PIVJ01000841.1 GCA_003353955.1 Bacteroidota bacterium
ATCTCGTGTTGTGAAAACAAAAAAGTATCTTTGGGGTCTTTCGGCGAGCTTCCCTACAGGGGAGCTCCCCTGTGCTCTCCTGACCAATCAAGTCATTTCCTCTTTCTAAACCAATCAACTTCTTTTCTCTCTCTCTCTTTCTGCCTTGAGATTGTTCTCGTGTTCTCGAGTGGCGGTGGATACATACAAGGCATACTTCTTCAACCTTAAAATGGCGATGGGCCGCTCAAGGCTTTCGCGTCGTCCATTCTTCATGGGAGCACATTTCACGGGCTGAATCGAGATATCAATGAAGAAACTGACATTTAATCAGTATCATTCATCGGTCCTCTTTTTTTTGCTTCCCTCTTCCTCGCACATTCCATCTTCCCCACATGGTATTTCGGCCGTATCAGACATGTATGATGCTTACCGCATCAGTGCTTACATTTACTGATAAGCTGTGAACCAACATTTCTTCCTGGTGCAAAACGATGGATTCTTAACAAAGATCTGCCCGACCCAGGGCTCCATCAAATCGCACCAGGAAATATTGGTGGATGTTTCCTTGGGATCTTTCGTTCTCGGGATCCCTTGGCTGAGAGCCGGTTACTCAGATTACCACCTTTTTCTTTTTCTTTTT
>PIVJ01000215.1 GCA_003353955.1 Bacteroidota bacterium
ATGGTAAATCATGTTAACGCGGAATCAGAATTAAAAGCGTTTGCAGATGAGTTATTGAAACTTAATAGAGGCATGAAATCCAAAGCGCCATCTAAAAACTGGATGGATGGTAATATAGGTATTGATTTACAAGCTAACTTAAATTCTGTAGGTAGAAAAAAACTATTAGAAGTATGGCAACAAAATGTTGACGCTATATTTTCTGAAGAAAATCTTAATAAACTAGAAGCGGCTTATGGTCCAGAATATGTAAAAGCCCTTAAAAATTCTTTAAGACGAATGAGAACAGGTAGAAGTGCTGTTCCAGTTACAGATAATGAAGCCGGTAATAATTTAATAACATGGCTTAATTCTGCGGTAGGTAACATAATGTTCTTTAACAACAGATCTGCTTTACTGCAAATGTTATCTGCAACTAACTTTTTAAACTTTGAAGAGAACAATATAATAGCCGCTGGTAAAGCTTTGATGGATATAAAACAATATTCTAAAGATTTTATGACGCTAATGAATTCGGATTACCTAGTGGATAGGCGTGACGGTACTAGAATAAATGTTAATGAAGCTGATATTGCTTTAATAGCAAAACAAAGCGGTATTGCAGGTGTAATATCTAAAATACTAGAAAAAGGATTTTTACCTACTAAATATGCGGATAGTTTAGCAATAGGGATAGGGGGAGCAACCTTTTATAGAACAAAAATCAATGCGCTAATGAAAGAGGGCATGAGTAAAGCTAAAGCAGAAGCTCAAGCTATGCAGGAGTTTATAAGCGTTGCGGAAACATCTCAACAGTCTAGTGATCAATCTAAAATTAGTATGGAGCAAGCGGGCTCCGTTGGTAAAATCATATTAGCTTTTAACAATACATCGTCGCAATACTCTAGAATAATAAAAAGATCTGTTCAGGATCTTTATAATAGACGAGGCAGCGATAAAGCTAACTTAGCTAGAATAGTTTATTATGGCGGGATGCAAAACCTTTTATTTAACTTTATGCAACAAGCTATGTTTGCTGCAATGTGGGGCGGAGAAGATGATGAAGAAGTTTTAGACGGCAAAAAAGCTAAGATAGTTAACTCTATGGCTGATGGTTTACTTAGAGGTATGGGTGTTAAAGCTGCGATTTTTGTAGCTATGAAAAACACAGCTATTAAACTTTACGAAAGAAGTAAAAAAGATGTAAATAAAGATTATAGATACTATGCTGTGATGGGGTTATTAGCTCTTTCTCCTCCACTTTCTAGTAAGGCCAGCAAAATATCTAAAGCAGCTAGTGCTTTTCAATATGGAGAAGATAAAATGAAATACGGCAAGTTTGGATTAGATTCGCCGAAGCTGGAAATAGGAGCTAACTTAGTTTCCTTTGCTACCTCACTTCCAACAGACAGATTGTTAAGAAAAGCAATTAACGTATCAGATGCTTTAGATGCTAGTAATGAACCATGGGAACGATTGTTTATGGCTATGGGTTGGCCTAAATGGACAATGCAAAGCAAAGCAGAGTCCGATTTAGAGCGTAAGGAAGATAAAGCTGAAATAAAAGAAGCAAAAGAAAAAGCAGAGTTTGAAGCAATGACTCCTTTAGAACAAAAAACAAAAGCCTTAGAAGATCTTAAGAAGTTTCAACAAGTAGATTCATTAAAGGCTTATGGCTTAACAGACAAAGAAATAAGATTGCTAACTAAGGAAGAGGATCGTGTGAATAAAATATTAAGTTTAGAAGGCAGCGAAAAAAAGGGTTTAACCCCAGCTGATAAAGCTGAAGAAGAGCTTTATGATCTTAAAAAGAAACAACAAGTAGATTCATTAACAAAATACGGTTTAACCAAAAAACAAATAAGATTATTAAAGTATGAAAAAGACAGAGTAGAAGCAATAATAAAATTACAAAATCAAAAAAGAAAAAACTCTTTAAAATAAACACTATGAATATAGGTGATTTAAAACTAGGTATAATAAACTTAAGTACTTTAGCAATATCAATGACCCACGTTGATATGATATTAAAGATAACTCTTTTAGTTATCACAATATTTTATACCCTAAATAAATGGTGGATAGAACATAAAAACCGTAAAAACAACAAAAACAAATAATTATGAATGAAGAAAACAACGGTCCAGGACCAGAATTAAAAAAAATGGTTGGTGAAAACACCGCGGGAATAAGAACAAATAAAAAAGGCAAAAAATATGCTATAATTCAAGAAGACGTTCATCGTGGGCCAAATGCAGGCGATTCTATAATGATTGGCAATAGTACTTTAATTAAGAATAGAACAAGCAGCGGTTATATTGCAGGCGGAGATTACGCTATTCAAAAAACAGGACCAAAAAAATATGAACTTAAAGGTGACTTTGAGCCAAAAGGAAAGTTAGGTTCTAATCGTCGTAAAGCTGAATATGACGCAAGAAATTGGAAATATGATAAAACTATAAAATAAAATAATTATGACTGACAAGAAAAAAGATTCAAGATTTAAAAAATTACTTATATGGTTAATGAGTAAATGGAATTCGTTCCTTTATATGTTAATGTTTAAAAAGTATGAATAGAATTA
>PIVJ01000842.1 GCA_003353955.1 Bacteroidota bacterium
CATTTTGGATCCCTCTAGGTCACATTGACCTACATTTCAAGAATTAGGTCACTGTGACCTACTTTCATGAAGATATAGGTCAAACTCCATTTTCAATGCATTAGCAAGTAAATGGTGGCGCGTTTTTTCATTTATAGAGGTATTTCAACTTTGTAGGACTCATATGACACCTATCAATGACCGTTACTTCAATGCCCAAAATTAGGTTGCTGTGACCTACTTTCACTGAGATATAGGTCATAACGCGTTTTTTGAAAACGGACCCTCATTTGACCAGAAATGGCCAAATATCAAATGTATTTGACATTTTGGACACCTCAAAGTCACACTGACCTACATATAAAAAATTAGGTCACTGTGACCTACTTTCATGAAGATATAGGTCAAACTCCATTTTCAATGCATTAGCCAGTAAATGGTGGCACATTTTTTCCTTTATAGAGGTATTTCAGCTTTGCAGGACTCGTATGACACCTATAAATGACATTTACTTCCATGTCAAAATTTAGGTTGCTGTGACCTACATTCACCGAGATATAGGTCATAATGTGATTTTTTGAAGACGGACCCTCCTTTGACAAGAAATGGCATAATATTAAATGTATTTCACATTTTGGACAC
>PIVJ01000216.1 GCA_003353955.1 Bacteroidota bacterium
TTAGATATCCAGTTTTCTATGCGCATACTAACAGATCAGGAAGACAAAAGTATTTTTGGCGGATATTTTTCAAAAAATTTGCTTCCGTGCAATTTTATTTCACGGAACCCCAGTAGTTTTAGCCCTTACAATATGAGCGCTTAATTATTGTTGGGGAAATCGGCTTCCAATACAAATGTCGATAATAATTAAAATTTATATATTTATGAAAAATTTAGAAATTTATGGTCTTCATGAGCTTTCTGACGATGCTGCGAGGGAGTTAAATGGGGGGTCAGGAGTTGGGTATTGGATTGGGTACACTATGGTAAAAGGGCTCCAGTCTTTAAGAGACGAACTAGTTAATACTGCTGAAGAAGTAGTTAAAGCTTTTGAAGCTGCTGGTAAAGCTTTTGAAGCTGCTGGTGAAGCTTTGGGTATTTGTTAAATTATAAACTTAAAACTATATTTATGAAAAATTTCAATAAAATTGAGGGAATAACTCCTCTATCTGAAAATGATATGAAAAATATTGACGGTGGTATACTAGATATATTATTAGGCTGTGCAATTGGAGGTACTATTGCTTTAGGTTTTTATCTATTATCAGAATTTGATAGCATTAAAGAAGGCGCTGAGGATGCCATGGCAGGTAATGAATATGATTATTGCCCTTGCTGCCCTGATTAAGTTATTTATCGAGACTTTTTTCTTTTCTGGCAAAAATTAGGAGAAGAAGAAAGTCTCACTATTTGTATCCAAATTATGAATTATTTGAAGAAATTTGCAAGGAATAAAATAATGATAATTCCAATTCTTTTTATGCTCCTATTTTTAGGATCAAAATATAAAGTATTATGGTTAGATGAAATTCCATATGCCTTAGGTTATTACATAACAAAGTTTATTTTATGGCTATTTTAATCTAAACTTGAGATGAAAATAATTCTTGAAAAATTCAGGCTGATAATATCAAAAGTAAACATCATATTTTTTATATTAATTATAGCTTCCGCTGTTATAGGCATCTCATTAAGTATTTCTTCATTGCCATTTACTGAAAGCATAGCAAAACCAACTGAGACTGAAGGTTTGCAGGAAGATGGTGCCATTTTTTCTTTTTTTGGGCGGTAATTATTATGCCCCTTATTGAAACATTAATACTTAAAGCCTTTGTCCTACTTTTTGTAAATTTTCTCTTATCAAAATTCAAGAATGAAAGTTTTGTTATTCCTGTTTTTGTTTCTGCTATTGCCTTTGGTTTTTATCATAGTTATAACTCACTTACATTATTTATGGATTCTTTGTTGGACTGGTTTTAGCTTCTGCTTACACTATTCTTCTTAAAAACAGAAAAGAGAATCCCATTCTGATTGTTTCAATTATTCATGCATTGGTAAACTTTGTTCCGTATTACAGAGATTTCTTGATGTAAAACTCAATAAATAAGTATAATACTGGCCTTATATTGGGGAGAGCAAATATTATAATTAACTTTTCCTTAAGAAATATTACGCTTTCATTTCCTATTACTGAATTTAGTGAGATACTAACCCATATTGAAAAAAGTTAAACTATGAAAAATATTCTGCTCTTCTTATTCTTCGCATTTACAATTAAAACTTTTGCATTAAAACCAGATTTAAAATACGCTCGAAAACCTAATGACTTAAACATAAACTTTAAGGAGCAAATAATAAGCACCCCCGACAACTTTAAGCTTAAAACCTGGGTCTGCTCACCTCAAAAAGAAGCTGATAATAACACAGTTTTAATATTGGCTTATGGTGATGCCGGAAATATGTCATACTGGCTTAATCAAGTTGCTGAATTAGTAAAAAAAGGTTTCACTGTTGTTACTTTTGATTATCGTGGTTTCGGTAAAAGTGATTCCTTTAGAATTAATAACGAATATTTATACTACAATGAATTTGTGACTGATTTGGTTTCCGTAATTCGATGGACGAAAAATAACTATAAAGAAAATCAAATAGGAATTTGGGCATTGTCAATGGGAACAATAATGTCCACGCTTGCTCTTCAAGAAGAAAACGTAGATTTTTTAGTCGCAGAAGGGTTTGTGAGAAATCCGATGAAGATAAAGCAAACAATCAAAAAATTAAAGAATAAGGAAATTATTCTACCAACAAATCATGATAAATATAAAAGTTTACTAAGTCAACTTTCAATAAGGACATTATTGTTTTCAGGGAAACAAGACATTGTAACAACAAGTGAAGATAGTAAGTTTGTTCAAGGTTTGAATGAGATGAACAAGCTAATTGAGTTTGATGGCAACCATTTAGGAGGGTTTAAAGCGCTGAGTTTTGCTAGTTTTGGAGATAGATATATTCAAGAAATATTAGAGTTCAGCAAATAAATCTGTATTTGTCTAACATAATTATGTTTTCAGAACAATCCCCAAATTGGCAATCACTCAGAGTAATGAATACAATTGGCATTGAACTTATTACAAATCAAATGAAATGGTCCTGTAACACCATTGCCGAACTGTATAAAAGTCGTTGGGAAGTTGAGATATTTTTCAGGGATATAAAACAGTTACTGCATATTAAAT
>PIVJ01000843.1 GCA_003353955.1 Bacteroidota bacterium
ATGCCTGACCTACTTAGGTCAACACACTTTAAATGTGTCACAATATTTGAACTGACATGTCTACTAGTCAGAACATATGAAATTAATTTCATCTGACCTAGTATGAGTGCACACCGGAATAAAACCATAGGCAGTTTTCGGCCTATCTCCAAAAATGTTGGCCTTGTAAAGTGAGGCTTTTTGCCATTTCAGGCCTTGAGTCATGGCAACATTGGGCTATGCCTGACCTACTTAGGTCAACTCACTTTAAATGTGTCTTAATATTTGAACTGACATGTCTACTAGTCAGAACATATGAAATTAATTTCATCTGACCTAGTATGAGTGCACACCAGAATAAAACCATAGGCAGTTTTCAGCCTATCTCCAAAAATGTTGGCCTTGTAAAGTGAGGCTTTTTGCCATTTCAAGCTCTGAGTGATGGCAACATTGGGCTATGCCTGACCTACTTAGGTCAACTCACTTTAAATGTGTCACAATATTTGAACTGACATGTCTACTAGTCAGAACATATGAAATTAATTTCATCTGACCTAGTATGAGTGCACACCAGAATAAAACCATAGGCAGTTTCCGGCCTATCTGCAAAAATGTTGACCTTGTAAAGTGAGGCTTTTTTG
>PIVJ01000844.1 GCA_003353955.1 Bacteroidota bacterium
CAGAAGGGGGTACCCTTGGGTTTGTTAGACTGGTGTGTTTGTTGTTGCAATTAGGTCCACAGAACCATACATACCTAGCAAGGTAATGAAATTATCTTTCGGTTGATACCACCCAAAGCTTATTTGGATGATTATTAAGGTCACGGTGCACATTCTCGTGTTTTTTAGAAATTTTGAACAAAATTGAAATTAGCTCCCTAACCTTCAAAGTTACAGGGTTGAAATTTGGTACAAAATTAGAGAGGTATATAACCTACAAAACGGTGTCTCAAATTTTTTATATCTGTCTCCATTATTTTTTTATCGAGTGGCGATTTGGAAAACTGAAATCTTACCAGTATTGAAAAGATGTTGAAATTTCTACATTCAATATCTCTAAAATGAAAGCCAATATAAAAATTTTGAGACACCGTTTTGCAAGTCACATACCCATGTACTTGCAAAACAAATTTCATGAGAATACCATGAAAGATGAATGAGCTATTTTAAATTGAAAATAAAAAATCAGTGTTTTTTATGACATCGATTTTGTACCATGAAATTCAATCTGGCTATTACGTAAGACATCACAAGTGAATGAAAATTTACTCAAGTAGTCCTGATATAGTGTACTAACAGG
>PIVJ01000217.1 GCA_003353955.1 Bacteroidota bacterium
GTTGAACTGAACCGCTCCGCGGAAAAAATCCCAGCCGCCTTTCTCTCAAAATCACCATATTTTTTCCCCTCCAATTTTCATTTTTTCTTTATCATCTCTCCAAGGGAAAACCATGACGGTTTCCTATAATTCCATTTGGAGGTTTGACCATGATTAAGAAATATCATCATAGCTTTAATGACTATTTGACCGTAATGCGAGTATCTAAAAAAACAAAAGAGGCGTACCTTCGTTCAGTGGCTTCTCTGTCAGCATTCCATGATCTGCCAGCTGATAATCTTAGCAACAATCAAATCCAAGACTTTCTGCTCTATAGTATCCAAGAAAAAGCCTTAGCCTGGTCTAGCTGCAATGTTCTTTTCTGCGGCTTGAAAAAGTATTACCAGGGTTATCTTGGGTGGAGCGATTCAGAGTTTTCTATTCCGCCAAGAACTCGCTCTAAACAACTGCCGATGCTTTTGAGCAAAAAAGAAGTTTTGGCTCTCATAAAGGTTCAATCTAATATAAAACATAGAGCCCTTCTGGCTACAGTCTATGGTTCTGGACTTCGCGTAAGTGAGGTTGTCAAGCTCAAGCCTGAGCATATTGACTCAAGTCGAATGATGATCAGGGTTGAACAGGGTAAGGGGCGTAAAGATCGCTATACAGTTCTGTCTCAGAATTGCCTTGATCTCCTGTGTGATTATTGGCGAACGAAACTCCCTGGAAAGTGGCTGTTTTATGGCCAAAAAAAAGAACTACCGATGTCTATCGGTACAGCTCAACACATATACTATCAGGCCAAAGATAAAGCAAAGGTCACAAAAGGGCGAGGTATCCACACCCTCCGCCACTGTTTCGCTACCCATTCTTTCGACTCAGGCACAGAAATTTATGTCATCAAAAGATGGATGGGGCACACCTCCATAAGAACGACCTACAAATATATCCACCTTACTCCTGGTTACCTCAGAAATGTTAAAAGCCCCCTTGATATGCTTGATTCAGGGCAGGAATTATGAGGCCACAATACGAGGTAGCAGATATCTTCAACCTGTATGGTGATCAATACAGGGCAACTCATGCCACGAATCCAGATCAGCGCAAGGTAATGGCTGCTATAACTGCCTGTAGAACTGCTCTACTTGGAGGCCACGAAGAGATATGTGATCATTGTGGTATCAAGAGAAACAGCTACAACTCCTGCAGGAACAGGCACTGCCCGAAATGTCAGACGATGGCGAAGGAGGAATGGCTGGCCAAACGCAAGACGGAGCTCCTGCCCTGTGGTTATTTTCATATAGTCTTTACCTTGCCCCACGTTCTTAACCTCATCGTTTTAGAAAATCGTAAGGAACTACTGGGCTGTTTGTTTGCTGCTGTAAAGGAGACCCTTTTTGCTTTTTCTGCTGATCCAGACTGGCACCTTGAAGGTAAACCTGGCCTGCTGACGGTCTTGCATACCTGGAGCCAAACTCTGATAGATCATTTTCACATCCATTGTCTGATTCCAGCTGGGGTGCTTTCATTTGATGGCAGAAGATGGATTCAAAGTAATGATAAGTTTCTCTTTGGAGCAAAATCACTGGCCAAGGAATTTAAAAAAAGATATCTCGCTATGATTGACAGCAGGCAGGAAGAGCTCGTGTTGCCGGAAGGGACAACTGAGCAAATCATAAAGGCATGGTCAAAGACGTGGGTGGTCTATGCCAAAAAACCATTCGCGGGCCCGGAACAGGTACTCGAGTATCTTGGCCGATATACTCACCGAATTGCTCTTTCAAATCATCGGATCAAGTCCATTGATAATGGCAAGGTAGTATTCACCTACAAAGACCGGGCCGATAATAACAGCATCAAACAGCTGTCTTTAGATGCTATGGAATTTATCCGGCGGTTTCTACTGCATGTACTTCCAAAGCGATTTATGAAGATCCGGTATTACGGGTTTCTGGCCAATGTGTGCAAAAAGAAAGCTGTGCTGCTCATTCGCAGGTTGATCGGTATTGACATGAAAATCGAAGATTTTGTCAAAGAAACTGTCCAGGAGAAGATGCTGCGTTTAACCGGGAAAGACATCCTGCTTTGCAAGAATTGTGGAAAAGGGCATATGATACGAGGTATAAGGCTGCTTGCGTTCAACAGCAGCTAAAAAAAGAGCAACTTCGCAGTCTTATCTTTTTCAATATCCACAGGGTAGTTGGAGAGGTGCGTCCTTTTTTCCATGATTTTAGGTGTTTTCAAGATAAAGACGGTATAAAAGTGGTTATCGACATCAATGACCAAACAAAAGAAATGAATAGAACGATGTTTTTCAGGGGAAGAGCCATAAATAGCCTTTCATCTACTTCAAAATAATTCTGCACTAAGACTTTACTCCGTAGTTTTAACAGGTTATAAACAAACCACATAAGGGCTGACAAGTTGGTTGCACTCGACCCGCGGCACAGTCCAACAACATTTTATCAGTCATCCCGTTCCTCCTGCCAACCATGGAGAAGAGGCATGGTTCCGGCAATGTATCGGGCTATTGTGGTGTTTTCACGGCGGGACGATTGATAAAACGCTCTTAGTT
>PIVJ01000845.1 GCA_003353955.1 Bacteroidota bacterium
GTAAAATGGTAGATGCAAGTTTTACAGTTGCACCACGTCAACGTAACACCCGTGATGAAAACAAAAAGATAAAACAAGGCAATGGAGATGAATTATGGAATGATAAGCCGAATAAGAAAAAGCACAAAGATGTAGATGCTCGATGGACAAAGAAAAATGGAGAAACATTTTTTGGATATAAAAATCATGCGAAAGTTGATACAAAAAGCAAGTTCATTGATAATTATGAAGTTACTGATGCATCAGTACATGATTCTCAAGTATTAGACAATTTGTTGGAAGAAGAGGATGAAGGACAAGACTTCCATGCAGATAGTGCCTATACTGGCGAAGAGCAAGAAAAAACAATTGACAAATATAAAATGAACAACAAAGTAAACGAGAAAGGATATAGAGGAAAACCATTGACAGATGAGCAAAAAGCAAGCAACAAAGAGAAATCGAAAACAAGGGCAAGGGTAGAGCACGTATTTGGTTTCATGGAGCAAAACATGAATGGCTTAACTGTTAAATCTGTAGGAATAAAAAGAGCAACCGGAATTATAGGGTTGATAAATTTAACATACAATCTGTTCAGGTACGAACAGGTAATTCGCCTGAACATCATTTAGACATATA
>PIVJ01000846.1 GCA_003353955.1 Bacteroidota bacterium
ATCAAAGAGCCTCGAGTTAAAACACATCATGCCTATCATACCATCTTTCCGCAGCAGCTCAGAGTCAGCAACACGGAGTAGTGTCAATATGAGATCCAGATTTTCTAAAGGCTGCTGGCCTTCCATTGCTTTTGCTACTGAGACATTGTCACCCTTGCTCAGCTCTTCGGCTTGAAACGTAGACTCAAGCTCCAAAACACTCACAAATTCAATGTCAGAAGAGCTCATTTCCTTGAGGCCATTAATGAACGGATCATCAATGAAGTTGAGCATAACCTGTGGGAAGTTAGCAGGATAGTGGCATCATGAACATCAAAGTCACTAACAAAATGTGATGAACAAATGTGCTTACTTGGTACACAGGATTGCAGTTGGCAATACGTGGCACTTGAAGGCGTTGTACAATATGGCTGAAAGGAGCATTGGCATGTTGTAATGCATCGGCCACAACGAGCCGCTGCCGTTCCAGCAGAGTGGAGAAACTAGGGTGCCCCTTGATGTCCCCTCGTATTGCTAGCGTTTCAATAATGCACCCCACCATTTCATGCAGCAGTATATCGTCTCGGCCCGCATTGGGTGTCCCCACCACCAAATCCTGTACGTTACCTGCAAGGCGGC
>PIVJ01000847.1 GCA_003353955.1 Bacteroidota bacterium
CTGTTAGTACACTATATCAGGACTACTTGAGTAAATTTTCATTCACTTGTGATGTCTTACGTAATAGCCAGATTGAATTTCATGGTACAAAATCGATGACATAAAAAACACTGATTTTTTATTTTCAATTGAAAATAGCTCATTCATCTTTTATGATATTCTCATGAAATTTGTTTTGTAAGTACATGGGTATGTGACTTGCAAAACGGTGTCTCAAAATTTTTATATTGGCTTTCATTTTGGAGATATTGAATGTAGAAATTTCAACATTTTTTCAATACTGGTAAGATTTCAGTTTCCCAAATCGCCACTCGATAAAAAAATAATGGAGACAGATATAAAAAATTTGAGACACCATTTTGTAGGTTATATACCTTTCTAATTTGGTACCAAATTTCAACACTTTAACTTTGAAGGTTAGGGAGCTAATTTCAATTTTGTTCAAAATTTCTAAAAAACACGAGAATGTGCACCGTGACCTTAATAATCATCCAAATAGGCTTTGGGTGGTATCAACCGAAAGATAATTTCATTACCTTGCTAGGTATGTATGGTTCTGTGGACCTAATTGCAACAACAAACACACCAGTCTAACAAACCCAAGGGTACCCCCTTCTG
>PIVJ01000848.1 GCA_003353955.1 Bacteroidota bacterium
ATCGGGATAGGACTCCCCATCACTGAGGAGCCCTCCCACACCACCTGGCATACCGATCGGTACCACGGCGGTTCGGCTGATCAGGCAGGTTAATTTCCGGGTAGGTATAAACCAAGATCAAGAAAATATTTATTGGGCAAAGCTACAATCACCCATTTAACCCTGCTCATACGCCAGTGTTTCTTGCGGGCACACCCACAGGACACGGCATGTTTGTGGAATACTCCACGTTTAAGCAGGTTACGGATTTTAGTTCTGGGATTCTTCCACTGTTTCCAGGTAACACAACGTAATCGTCTTATTATCCAGCCATTCAAGGATTTAAGAAAATACCGGGTTTCCGAAAGACTGTAATAATTCCACCAGCCTCTCAGGTACAGATTCAGCTTATAAATAATCTGTGCCATGCTTTTACCACAGTTGCGGTCGGTCAGTTCTCGGATTCTTTCCTTAAAACGCTTAATCGTTTTCTTATGAATCCGAATCTTTGTCTGGCCACACATACTGATAAAAGTAAACCCGAGAAATTTGCGCAGCCATGGACGGCTAACAGCACTTTTCTTATCATTTACCTTGAGTTGCAGTTTATTTGTTATGAATTTGGTAATGCTACTCATA
>PIVJ01000849.1 GCA_003353955.1 Bacteroidota bacterium
ACAAAACGTGTCTAAACCTTTGGGCCCATCGAACGCACAAAAAAATGGACACGCATCCCTAAATAGTGGCTAGCATGGTGCTTTGCACAACTATTGATCACCCTTTACCCACTATATTGAATATAGGTGATTAGTAAGTGTTGTATTTTAACATCAAAGATGTGTTCATTCTCATCCCAGACCCCCCATGTCAATCCGGATGTAAATTGCAGAGTTCATTCGAATGTGAACTCGTTTCAAAGGGTAAAGGGGTGTTAATAGGTATCTCAACATCATACCTATTCATTTGCAGGACCCTATTTGAAACTTGTAACTAGTTCCATGGGGCCAAAGGTTGCCTTTTGTTTTCGTTTATAAAAACCACCTGTGACTTATAAATGTGGATTTGATAGGTTCATTGTGTTTCTTGATCCACTCTGGTCACATCCCTGCCAGAAATTCATGTGAAATCAGCATTTTAACGAAATTTCCACTCGCCGTATAAAAAGGTTATACTGGACCTTAAATAGGCGAGTCCGCCTGTTGGTCGTCTGGTTGGTCGGCCAGCCCCTATAGGCCCGCCTAGTACAAACGTTAACGCTCAGAGTATTAGAGTAACATCCGTTGTCATGGAAACA
>PIVJ01000850.1 GCA_003353955.1 Bacteroidota bacterium
GCAGCTGAGATGGCAGCATTGGCTAGTTCAGCATATTGTGCTGTATCAGAATGTGTAGCTTGATCAGCCGTAACAGCTGAGATTGCAGCATTGGCTAATTCAGCATATTGCGCAGTATCAGAATGTATTGCCTGATCGGCAGTAACAGCTGAGATGGCGGCATTGGCTAGTTCAGCGTATTGTGCAGTATCAGAATATGTAGCTTGATCTGCCGTAGCAGCTGAGATGGCAGCATTGGCTAATTCAGCATATTGAGCGGTATCAGAATGTGTAGCTTGATCGGCAGTAACAGCTGAGATTGCAGCATTTGCTAATTCAGCATATTGTGCTGTATCAGAATGTATTGCCTGATCTGCCGTAGCAGCTGAGATGGCAGCATTGGCTAATTCAGCGTATTGCGCAGTATCGGAATGTATTGCTTGATCTGCCGTAGCAGCTGAGATGGCAGCATTGGCTAATTCAGCATATTGTGCAGTATCAGAATGTATTGCCTGATCGGCCCTAAATACAGTGCCATTTGCGGAATTGTTCCATCTTGTTGTATCAGCAGCTGTTATTCCTTTTGCTATGGAGGTTAAAAATACAGGGTCGGTCTCTGTAAATTCATCTAATCTGCT
>PIVJ01000218.1 GCA_003353955.1 Bacteroidota bacterium
CTTTCTCAATACAGGAAATTTTAAAAGAGTTCCCAAAACAATTTTACAAAGATGGAGGTAATTTTGAAGCAAGTACTTCCTATCACAGATTGAGCAGTGAAATGATGATTTACACATTTGCTTTGTTACAAAAAGTTTTAGGTAAAAAAGAGCATGTTTTCAATGAAATTGAAAAAATTAAATGGAATATCAAGCCTAAGTTAAATTGGAAAAGCATTAAAGATTTACCAAGTTTAGTCAAAGAAAAAGAGACTCACCTCAGGCTATTTAAAACAGGGAAGTTTACCTTCGATATTATCAAACCAAATGGCGAAATACCACAATTTGGTGACAATGATAGTGGAAGGTTTTTAAAGTTCACTCCAATTGGTTCTTTTATTACCAATATTCAGGCCGAAGAAAAATATCATAACCTGAAGGGATATAATGCCCACTTTAAAAACAGCTTATCAGATTTGTATTTCGACGAAAACATGCTTGATCACAAATCACTATTAGCTGGGTACTCGGGGATCTTTAAAAATCAAGAGTTTAGAAAATATGGTGAGGTGCTACCTCTGGAGAAAAGTATTATAGAAACGCTGGCTAATAAACAAAGACTTATAGCAGCTTCCGAAAAGAACATTTTAATAAATTTGGTAAGTACCAATACTAAAAAGCTCATCTATGAGAAGACCTTTAGTTATAAATTGAAGCATTCGATTAATTTGAATAATATAAAAACTTCATATTATCCTGATTTTGGTATCTATGTTTTTAAGTCATTGAAGGATGATTTTTATATGTCAATCTTCTTTGGTGATAATGGGCAAAACGGATTGGGTGGACACTCACACAATGATAAGTTATCGTTTGAATTATATCAAAATGGAGTTAGTGTTTTTATAGATCCAGGAACTTATCTGTACACTCCTTTTCCTCAAATAAGAAATAAATTTAGGAGTGTGTCTGCCCATAATTGCCCTGTCCACAATAATAAAGAAGTGGATGACTTTAAAGAAGGTATAAAAGGAGTTTTCAGATTGTTCAATACTCATAGATGTACGGTTTTGTTCGCTGAAGACAATAAATTAAACTTACTTTTGGAATACAAAGGAGTTAAACATGTAAGAAGTTTTAATATTGAAATGAACAAGGTAATAATTAAGGATAGAAGCAATGTTCGCTTTGTGCAGAACTTTTTCTCTGCAGACGAATTCTCCAACGGCTACGGAAAGTTAACTAAATTTGAACCTGTAAATATTTCGCAATAATATAATTCATTAAATCATAGGAAGTATAATTATTATGAATATTGGGAATGAAATATTCAATGAAATGAGGTAGGGTGAGTGAATTGAAGCAAAAAGCAATTAAAGGGATTGTTTGGGATTTCTTCGGTAAAGGAGGAACTCAGGTAATCCAATTCATAATTGGGATATTAATTGCCCGAGTCCTTCTGCCTGAGGATTATGGCTTAATTGGAATGTTAATGATTTTTCTGGCCATTTCTCAGACATTTATTAATGCTGGATTTAGTAGTGCATTAGTTCAAAAAGGAAAGAGTGTAACACAGAAGGACTACAGTACTATTTTTTATTTTAATCTTATCGTAGGGCTAATTCTTTATTCTGTACTATTTTATTTTGCTCCACATATTGCCAATTTTTATAATGAACCAAGACTTATTCTACTTACTCGAGTGATTGGCATTAATCTTATTATAATGTCTCTTGGAATGATCCAAAATACGATATATATTAAAAAAATAAATTTTAAAACTACAGCAAAAATCACTTTGATCGCAATTCTATTTTCTTCTTTACTTGGATTTTATATGGCAATAAAGGGATATGGAGTTTGGTCACTGGCTGCAATGATTTTATCCGAAAACCTGTTAAGAACTATTCTCTTATGGTATTACTCAAGCTGGAAACCAAGCTTGGTATTTAGTATGAAGTCTTTTAAAGACTTATTTTTATTTGGTTCCAATCTTCTAGTGGCTGGGTTGTTTAACCGCTTAGGTAATAATATTTATTCTATGGTTATTGGTAAGTATTATTCCACCATAGATGTGGGATACTTTAGCCAGGCAAAAAAAATACAGGAAAGAACCAGTGTGCTTGTTACCTAATCTATTCAATCAGTATTATTTCCTGCGTTATCATTAATTAAGGATGAAATATCTCGCTATCGCAACTCGGTTCGTTCTAATGTTAAAGCAACCACTTTTTTGGTTTTTCCGATGATATTTGGCTTAATCGCGATTTCTGAGCCATTTGTAAGATTACTCCTGACAGAGAAATGGTTGCCTTCTGTAGTTTATATTAAGTTGCTTTCTGTCGGTGAAATATTTTACACCTTAAGCCGAATTAATTATGGTGTTTGTATTGTTCTTGGAAGAGCAAATTTTTATATGAAATATACAATTGCATCCAATATAACTTTAATTGGCATCATTTCTTTATGTTTACTTATTGAAGTTAATTTATTTTATTTAATAGTTGGGAAAATAGTATGGCAATTCTTCGATTTTATATTCTTTTTTATATTTATTAAAAGCA
>PIVJ01000851.1 GCA_003353955.1 Bacteroidota bacterium
AAAATATTAATTGGCTGTTTTGAATTCATTGACTTGAGATATGGCACAATCTGAGAATTATCAAAATCTGTATGAACCCATAATGGTTCTCGTAGGATTAAAAAACTTTCAGGAATAATGAATGGGCTAAATTGATTTTCAACTAATTCACTAATAGATTTTAATTTAAAGATGGAATAATAATATTTCTTTTCCTTGTCGAAAACAATTTCCAATTTACTATCCTTAATACTTAAAAAACTTATAGCACGCTGTTTATAAAATTTGATACATTCAGCAAACTCAAGAGAATAGTTTTCACTCAGTGGGTTACACAATAAGTTGTTATCAAGCGAGAAATGGCTAATAATCTTATTGTTCAATTTCTCTATTTTCAAAACTGCTTCTTCAATAGTTTTACCACAAGCAACAATACCATGATTCTGCATGAGTACTGCATTTGGTATAGCTTCAAACGCCTTGCAAATTTTTTCTCCTAACTGCACACTCCCTGGTATTGCATAAGGTGCATAGGCTAATTTAAATTTCTCCAGAATGCTTTTTAAACCCGGATCATTTGCCGCCATTAAACTTAACGCAACCAATACTGGCGGATGAATATGACAAATGGCTCC
>PIVJ01000852.1 GCA_003353955.1 Bacteroidota bacterium
CAATTGCCTGCCGTATTTGCACCGTAGACCAACCGATTTTGCCGAAAGCCAACCGTAGAACATGCGTAGACCAACCGCAAGTTCCGGAAACTAACGTAGGCTTGGCGCCAAGATTCCGCCAAGACGCGGTCTGCTCCGACGTCCGCCCGTAGACCATAAGAAGGCCGACCGTAACGGTTTCGATTCAAACTTACGCACACATTCGGAGGTACAACATTCATATTTCTCAAGGATATTTCATTTAAAATAAATTAAAATTCAATTTAAATTTGTGACAATGGATACAAGAAGGCAGGAAAGAAGTCTCAGGAAGAAGCCAGACTCTGATGATGATGACAAAAAGAAGAAGCCTCAACAGAAGATTGGGAAGATTGTGAAGAAGACTCCAGCAAAAAGGAAAAGAGCACCAACTAAAGGTTAGTTTGTTTATTTATTGGCCTTTGATAAACTTCACTTTTGAAGGAATCATGCTGATAAATACTTATTTTGAAATAAAGGTTAGTTTGTTTATTTATTGGCCTTTGATAAACTTCACTCTTTGTAGAAATTATGGTGATGAATATTGAGTCTCCAAAACATTCCATTTTGTCTCGGTTTGATATGATACAAATTGT
>PIVJ01000853.1 GCA_003353955.1 Bacteroidota bacterium
AGGTTGCGAGGTACGAGCTCAGGTTGCGAGGTACGAGCTCAGGTTGCGAGGTACGAGCTCAGGTTGCGAGGTACGAGCTCAGGTTGCGAGGTACGAGCTCAGGTTGCGAGGTACGAGCTTACCATGCCGGAGGCATGGTTACACATGCCTTTGGCATGTGTATATATATAACACATTCCGTAGGAATGTGTATATACTATTAATACATACTCATTATGATAAATGAGTATGTTATTACGTACATAATATGTTAAAACATAATCCACAAACCACATATGTTATTGTGATATGTTTAACACATTATTGATCAATTTAATGAATCTTTATTGTATTGATATTATGTAGTATATTATTTATCATATATAATAATAAATATGTATATATTATATATATAATATGTTAAAACATAAACATAAAACACATGTATTATTGTGATGTATTTTTAGCACATTGTTGATCCATATTATGTATCAAATGGTGTATGTGTGTTTAAGCCACTAACTAATCATAAGCCTAAATGACGATGAATCCCTACAGATGATCCAGTTACGGGCTAAACACAGGGGGATTTCGTATGTTTATGGCGGTTGGATCGCGTCCAACGCAAATCGTT
>PIVJ01000854.1 GCA_003353955.1 Bacteroidota bacterium
TCGATTTGAGAAATGGTATACCATCTCATGATACCTTTGGTCGGGTGTTTAGCCTGATTGACCCAGAACAGTTTCAACAAGGGTTTCTGAGTTGGGTGCAGGCAGTGAACGAGTTGATAGAGGGCGTCGTAGCGATAGATGGTAAGCAATTGCGAGGTTCAGATGATGCAAAGTTAGGCAAACGAGCGATATACATGGTCAGTGCTTGGTCATCAGCCAATCAATTAGTGCTAGGACAACGCCAGGTAGACGAGAAATCGAATGAAATTACAGCTATTCCTAAGCTTCTGGCTATACTTGACCTTCATGGCTGCATTGTGACCATGGATGCCATGGGCTGCCAAACTGAAATTGCCGCACAGATCATCGACCAAGGAGGGGATTATCTCCTGGCTTTGAAAGGCAATCAAGGTAACCTCAGTGAGGATACGGTCAGACTATTCTCTATATTGCGCCAATCTGACTTCATGAACATGGAGCATGATTTCTTTGAAACTGAGAATAAAGGACATGGTCGAACAGAAACCCGCCAGTGCTGGATCATTGACCCCTTTCATTACTCAGAGCATTTCCGCACACTGCATAAATGGAAAGGACTTGAGGCTATCGCCAT
>PIVJ01000855.1 GCA_003353955.1 Bacteroidota bacterium
TATTCTTATGACCATATAGATCAAGTGTAATTGCGATATCTTTATTAAGCACCAAACTTAGAAAGCATTACATTTTGTGTGTTATTGTAACCACACAATAATGACCATTTTGTATCTCAATTTTCTGAGGCATAAAGTGTTAAGTGTTGATGATATTCAATTGTAAGTTTACCACTTACATTTTGCATCTTGATGGACATCCTCAATGTTAACTGGTAGATGGAAGTTTGTGGAAAACACCTAATAAGGTCCACCCAGAGGATGGCATCTTAGAAGGCATCTCTGCGATTGGCTTCACACACACTTATTTTGGCTATAAGAGAAAGCAAAGAGATTAGTGGATACTGATGTCCCATACCCCACTTAATTCATATGTCAGGAGCCTCATCATTAACAAATCAATATGGTTGGTTTGCATATTTTACCACTTGTAAGATATAAATTCTACTGTCCCACAGTGTACCCCTCAGTGCCCAGGAACAGCCATACAGTGTATTCTTATGACCATATAGATCAAGTGTAATTGCGATATCTTTATTAAGCACCAAACTTAGAAAGCATTACATTTTGTGTGTTATTGTAACCACACAATAATGACCATTTTGTATCTCA
>PIVJ01000856.1 GCA_003353955.1 Bacteroidota bacterium
TTTCACGAAAAAATCTTCTTCGGCCACATTTCTCAAAGGAGATCTTTGATATTGCACACATGGGTTGCCTAGGACCATAGGCAGAGGGTAGTGAAGCCGGATTTTTGAAATTTGACCTCGAACTAGTTCTAGGACAGCACTTTGTACAATTTTTGAGATTTCACGAAAAAATCTTCTTCGGCCACATTTCTCAAAGGAGATCTTTGATATTGCACACATGGGTTGCCTAGGACCATAGGCAGAGGGTAGTGAAGCCGGATTTTAGAAATTTGACCTCGAACTAGTTCTAGGACAGCACTTTGTTCATTTTTGAGATTGTGTGAAAATGCAGTGTGAAATAGCATTTTATTCCAACCTGAAATTGCATTTTATTTCAGTAGATGACAGTTAGTAGTTTTATAATTTACTCACTAGATGGCCATATATATGTAATATATGGTCACTGTTGGCTATATTTATAGCACACCATTATAAATGGTAGGGTATATTATCTATAATATATTTATGCATATCTATTTATTATTAATAGGACCCTGCTAGGTTTACCTCAAAAGGGTCTGAAAATATTCTGAACATAGCAAATAATATTAATAATAATAATAATTAATAATT
>PIVJ01000857.1 GCA_003353955.1 Bacteroidota bacterium
CAGTTATAACTAATGATTCTAAAGATCCAACTATTTCTAAATTTGAAGTTGTTACACCTGTTCCTAATGTATCTCCTGTTAATACATTTGTTCCATTAATTTGATATTGATCTTCAATATTTGCTATACTGGCTGTTAAAACTCTAAGATGTAAATTTGTCAAATGTTCTTCGTTATTTAAATTAAAATTTGGGTCTGGTTGTTGAGTAACACCTGCGAATAGTTTATATGTTCCACTATCAGAAGGATCTCTAATAAAACCAGAGAACTTAGTAATACCCCCTTCAACATATTGAGAATAAAATCCAGTATCTAATATATCTGCTGTATTATTAGTAGCTAAAGCAATTAATGGACCTGATACTGCTACATTAACAGAATCATTAAATGTAACACCACCTAAAATATTTAAACTTCCATGTATTACGGTATCACCGAAAAATTCAGCAGGTCCAGAAACATCTAAACTCTGTAATGCTCCAATAATTTCTAGATTTGAAGTTGTTACACCCATTCCTAATGTATCTTCTGTTAATACATCTATTCCATTAATTTTATAATCTGTTGTTATATTAATACCACCAACAGCATCTATAGTATCGGTTGGAGTTG
>PIVJ01000858.1 GCA_003353955.1 Bacteroidota bacterium
ATGACTTTATGATCTATGACTTATTATATTATTATTATATTCATAAGCATATATGCACCATAAGAACAACCACCACCATGAGAAAATTCTTGCATAGTAATTACACCATATACCAATGCTTTTTATTGAGGGTTTTTTGTTTGTTTACTTTCTAAACAGGACAATTGGTAGTGTGGATATTATAGCGTTTATGGAGCATTTTATGGTGGTGAATATATATGCATCAAACCATCCAATCAATCACTCAACCAATCACTCAACCAATCACTCAACCAATCAATCACTCAACCAATCAATCACTCAATCACTCAACCAATCAACCCAACATAAACTTTCATATGTGCAGCAACCTGTACAAGCTCTATTAACTGGTCGTATCATTGGAGTTATTATATCTCGAGGACCTCGTGCATAAATTAAGTGTTTTATATTTATTAATTTTTCAAACAACATGTCCACTAAACTAGGGAGCATGAGTTTGATGAATATTATGATGAATATGATGAATATTATGATGAATATGATGATCGATTTTATGAAGAAGAATTTTTGATCATAGTCATCATAATATCTATCATAATATCTATCATAATATTCGTCATACATTGGTA
>PIVJ01000859.1 GCA_003353955.1 Bacteroidota bacterium
ACTGCAGGGCATACTATGATTTGTTTGACACTTCACATGTTTCACAGATCACCCACCTAAACACGACACCATCACTCTTTGAGCTTGTTGTCAATTGTGAACTGCCCTCGGTAGAGTGCATTATCCTTGGCGGAGAGTGTGTGCTGCAGCACCAACTGGAAATGTGGCGTGACAAAGTCAAGCACTTTGTAATTGGGTATGGCCTCACAGAGGCATCTATCTGGTCCAATGCAATGGAGTTTGACGAGAGCACAGAGCATGCATCTTCCAATATCATCGGGTTCCCCTTACCTTATGTTACCTACTACGTACTAGATGCACACCTGCGGCTATTGCCAGTTGGTGTGATGGGTGAACTCTACATTGGTGGTGATGGCGTAGGAAGGGGCTACCTCAACCGTCCTGACCTTACACGCAAAGCCTTCATCAAGAATCCTTTCAGCTCCAATGAAGGCAGTCGCATTTACAAGACGGGAGACATGGTCAAGCTGCTTCCTGATGGATCGATTTTCTTCATTGGGCGGAATGACGGGCAAGTCAAAATTAGAGGCCAACGAGTAGAGCTGGGTGAGGTTGAGATGGCTCTGCGATCCGTGAACTCATCTGTT
>PIVJ01000860.1 GCA_003353955.1 Bacteroidota bacterium
GTGAGATGAACCCCCATCACTCATAAGCATGATATGTTTGCTATATGACATTAACAGAAAGGTATTGTAATAAGGTCGCATCATTACCCACGCCGACATGAGTCGGAGGCGGGGGTAGGGCGATGAGCTCCGTCTGTCTGTCCGTCTGTCCGTCTGTCCGTCCGTCCGTCCGTTTGTCTGTCCGCTCCATATTTCAGCAACTACTGATGCTAGAGTGGTCTAACTTCACATGTTAGTAGTTCCTAGGGAGTCCTGACCTGTCGAAGCTTTTGAGGTCAGGAGGTCAAAGGTCAAGGTCACTGAGTGCAAAAAATGACCTATTTTTCATATATTTCTTATTATAGACCTATACTATTGCAGCTAATCTATCTAAAGCCAGAATATAAGTTGACCTAAACATGACCTTCTGACCTAGTGATTTTTGGGTCAGGAGGTCAAAGGTCAAGGTCACTGGGTGCAAAAAATGACCTATTTTACATATATTTCTTATCATAGACCTATTCTATTGTAGCTAATCTATCTAAAGCCAGCATATAAGTTGACGGAAACATGACCTTCTGATGTAGTGATTTTGAGGTCATGGGGTCAAAGGTCAAGGTCACTGGGTG
>PIVJ01000861.1 GCA_003353955.1 Bacteroidota bacterium
TAATGTTTAAAAAGTATGAATAGAATTAAACAAACAGGCCACCACACCTAATAAATTCTATATTAAAAGCCCGCTACAATTAAGTAACGGGCTTTTTTAATTTAAGTTATTTCACATGCACCCCCTGCGCATGCAAGTTCACCAGACAAATCCGTCTCATCATCTTCTTCTTCAATTTTTGATACGTCAACGCTTTTCAACGCATTCATCAACTCTTCATACTTTTCTTCGGTTATATCTTCAAAGGGAGCTTGAACATAAGTACCACCATTGTAAGGCAATACAGATAAACCATTATAGTATTCTTTATTCTGCCACATCCATTCACCAATCATTTCCCACTCATCATCTCGTATACTTACAGTAGCTGATATGTTATGCTTGTTAGCGCCATCTGTGTGACCAGGAAAGACCCATTCTTCAGACACTTGTCTTATACGCTCTAGTAATTGTATAGGGTTTTCTGTTCTAAGTATAGATCCTTCTGGGGCCTTCTGAGGTATACCTATTACAGCAGTATCATGAGGTCTGAAATATTCATCTTCAATTAGTTCAGGGTGATTTTCAGATAAAAATTTGTACATCGATTCATTCTTACCTACACGAAT
>PIVJ01000862.1 GCA_003353955.1 Bacteroidota bacterium
ACATGGCCCCTATACCATTATCAGGTTTAGGTGTAGATGCAGGTAAGCAAATTGCGGCACAACTACAATTAAAAGCTCAAAGATATTTTGATAAATCTAAATTAAAGGGTACTAACAAAGAAGCAGGCGGTACAGCAGGTAAGTTTAAAACCGTAACAAAAGAGTATGGAGGCTTAGGTGCTTTTAATCTAGGAGTTTCAGAATCAGATGGTGTAAAAAGAGCAGGTACTGCAGCTGAAGTTTTTGCTAGTGCAACAGAAAATAATCCTGACGAAGAAGAGGTTATTGGTGTAGCAAATACTATAATCCAAAAGGCCATTCAAGAATATGATATTGACTCAAATATACAAGTAAGTAATATAGACGAGAATGGACCTAATGACAGATATGTAATCACAGTAGATGGTGTAGATTACAAAAGCCCAGCGCAATCAAGCAGGAAAAATCACACATGGCTTCAAGCAAATATGGATAGAGTCTTAAGAGGAGAGAAGCCTCAAGGCACAACACAATCAACGCCAAATGTTGGATAAATAACTTTTATAATGGACGAAGAAATTCTTAAAAACATATGGAACACGCTAACTAATGATGGCGCAACCAAAAG
>PIVJ01000015.1 GCA_003353955.1 Bacteroidota bacterium
AATTAACTGTCCTGATACGTCGGGGTAGTTTTCTTCTTTTTCAGGAGGAAGATAATAATTAACAATACAACGAAAGCACCATAGATCATACTGCTATGATATCGATTATATTTCAACGGATTGGTGTTTCCTATATTAACATATGCCGCCCAAAAATAGGGATTTGCCCTGAGTTGGGAGGCAGTTGCAAGATGATCAAGCTTTGCCTCCTGAAGTGCAACATCTTTCGCCAGGCCATCTTTTAGTTTCCTATAAAAACCGGTCATGATATCTGCACCCGATTTGTCATCTATTTCCCAAAGGGTCATAATAATACTTGGCATCCCGGAATAAATAAAACCCCTTGCTCATTGTTTTTTTAATTCGGATATTGTTTTTTAAAAATATTTTTTTACCTTTGCAGCCCCAAATTAGGGAATGTTTATAGAAATAACTGAAAAAGAGTAAGAGAACCTGATAATTCAAGACATATATAGGTTTTCAACTGTGATTAAAAAACGATCCGTTCTTAATTAAAGAATCACAGCAAAAGGTCTTAGTCCAGAAGTCACTCTCTTCGTTTTTCAGAAAAAAATAGTTTAATAAAAAACGTAATATGCCAACAATACAACAGTTAGTTCGCAAGGGGCGTAAGAAGTTGACAGAAAAAAGCAAATCTCCTGCATTGGATTCATGCCCACAAAGACGAGGTGTTTGTGTAAGGGTTTATACAACAACCCCTAAAAAACCTAATTCAGCCATGAGAAAAGTGGCCCGGGTTAGATTAACCAATGGTAAAGAGGTAAATGCTTATATTCCTGGTGAAGGTCATAATCTTCAGGAACACTCAATCGTAATGATTCGTGGTGGCAGGGTAAAAGACTTACCGGGTGTTCGTTATCACATTATCAGGGGCGCATTGGATACTTCTGGTGTTGAAGGCAGAAACCAGCGAAGATCAAAATACGGAACTAAGCGACCAAAACAAAAGTAAAAAATTAACTCAAGTATAGAACAATGAGGAAATCGAGACCAAAACAAAGAGTTATTCTTCCAGATCCAAGATTCAACGATATCATGGTAACTAAGTTTGTTAATAATCTGATGTTGGCAGGGAAGAAGAATATGGCTTTTAAAGTTTTTTATGAAGCGATTGATATTGTTTCGGAAAAGACAAAAGAAGACGGACTTGAAGTTTGGAAAAAAGGACTGGCAAATGTTACTCCCGCAGTTGAGGTTAGAAGTAGAAGAATTGGAGGCGCAACTTTCCAGATTCCATCAGAAATTAGAGCGAGCAGAAAAGAATCTATAGGGATGAGGAATCTGATTGGTGTTTCAAGAAAGCGTCATGAGAAATCAATGGGACAGAAATTAGCCGGAGAAATCATGGCTGCCTATAAAGAAGAAGGAACTGCATACAAGAAAAAAGAAGATACACACAGAATGGCAGAAGCGAATAAAGCTTTCTCTCATTTTAGATTTTAATTACATATAAGGTATAATACAACAAATGTCCGAAAGGCTATCACATACAAGAAACATTGGCATTATGGCTCATATCGATGCGGGTAAAACCACAACGACTGAGCGTATCTTGTATTATGCCGGTATCAACCATAAAATTGGTGAAGTGCATGATGGTACTGCTACCATGGATTGGATGATTCAGGAACAGGAAAGAGGCATTACAATTACTTCAGCTGCCACAACTGTTTTCTGGGATTTCAATAATAAAGAATACAAAATCAATATCATCGATACTCCCGGTCATGTAGATTTTACTGTGGAGGTAGAGCGATCGCTTAGAGTACTGGATGGAGCCGTTGCATTATTTTGTGCTGTTGGTGGAGTTGAACCTCAATCTGAAACAGTTTGGCGACAAGCCAATAAATATAATGTGCCACGAATTAGTTTCGTAAATAAAATGGATCGTTCCGGTGCTGACTTTTTAAAAGTGATTAATGAGATCAACGAAAGATTAAATGCTCAGGCTATTCCGGTTCAAATCCCGATCGGAGCTGAAGATACCTTTATAGGCATCGTTGATTTGGTAAAAAATAAAGCATATAAATGGGACGATGATTCGTTGGGTGCGAAGTATTTTGAAATTCCCATGCCGGAAGATGTTAAAGCTGATGTAGAAGTTTATCGCTCAAAACTGATAGAAGGTGTTGCTGAAGAAAGTGATGAGTTACTTCGTAAGTTCATTGAAAATCCAAATTCAATTACCGAAGATGAAATTAACGCCGCAATTCGGAAAGCGACTCTCGAAACGAGAATTACTCCGGTTCTTTGCGGCTCATCATTCAAAAATAAAGGCGTTCAGTTTTTATTAAATGCCATCACAACTTATCTCCCCTCTCCAATAGATATTACTGCCGTTAGTGGAATCAATCCATTTACCAGCAAAGAAGAAACCCGAATTTCCGATTCAAACGAACCATTTACAGCCTTAGCTTTTAAAATTGCCACAGATTCTTATGTAGGTAGAATTGCTTTCTTCCGTGTTTATTCAGGAAGTATGGAAGCAGGTACGGTTATTCTTAATGCCAGCACAAATAAAAAAGAAAGAATTGCAAGAATCTTACAAATGCACGCTAATAAACAAAACCCACTCAAAATGATTGAGGCAGGTGATATTGGAGCAGCCGTAGGATTTAAAGATATTAGAACCGGAGATACTTTGACGGACATAAAACATCCCTTGGTTTTGGAAGCTATTGAATTTCCGGATCCGGTAATTAGTTTGGCTATTGAACCAAAGGTTCAGGATGATGTAGATAAACTATCTATTTCATTAAAAAAATTAGCTGAAGAAGATCCAACTTTCACTGTACGAGTTGATGGAGATACTGGTCAAACACTAATTAACGGGATGGGCGAATTGCATCTTGATATCTTAGTTGATCGCTTAAAACGTGAATTCAATATTGAAGTTAACCAAGGAACGCCACAGGTTGCTTATAAAGAAACAGTGAGTCAAACCATTTTACATCGTGAAATTTATAAAAAACAAAGCGGTGGAAGAGGTCGATTTGCAGAAATTTATGTAGCGTTTGGTCCGGCTGATGAAGATGTTAAAGGATTACAATTTATAAATGATATACGGGATGGTAACATTCCTAAACCATATATTCCTTCAATTGAGAAAGGATTCCGTATGGCTATGCAAAATGGTGCATTAATCGGATTTCCGATGAACAATTTAAAAGTCCGCCTTATTGATGGTTCTTATCATAGCGTTGATTCAGATGCATTATCTTTTGAAGTAGCTGCTGGACAAGCATTCAGAAATGCATCAAAAAACGCAAATCCGGTTTTGCTTGAGCCTATCATGAAACTGGAAATCAACACACCTGATGATTATGTAGGTGACTTGAGTAGTGATTTAAATAAGAGAAGAGGAAATTTGGAGGATGTACAGTCGAAAATTGGTTTTCACGTCATTAAAGCAAAAGTTCCGCTGGCAGAAATGTTTGGTTATGTAACTTCATTACGAACCATCACTTCCGGAAGAGCAATATCAAATTTAGAGTTCTCGCATTATGAAACATGCCCGAAGGAAATACAGGAAGAAATTTTGTATAAAATAAGAGGATACGTAACAAATTCTTAAGAATAAGAAATTAAAACAATAAAACGTGAGTCAAAGGATTAGAATTAAATTGAAATCATACGATCATAACCTGGTTGACAAATCAGCCGAGAAGATTGTAAAAACTGTTAAGTCAACTGGTGCAGTTGTTAACGGTCCCATTCCTTTACCAACTAATAAAAAGATTTTTACAGTTAATAAAGCAACCTTTGTTAACAAAAAATCTAGAGAGCAATTTCAGCTTTGTTCTTACAAAAGGCTACTAGATATTTATAGTACTACTACTAAAACAATCGATGCCTTAATGAAGCTTGAATTACCAAGTGGAGTAGAAGTTGAAATAAAAGTTTAAGTATAGTTAGCAAGCTTAATAAGCTAAAAAGAAAGAGAAGATGTCAGGATTAATTGGAAAAAAAATAGGAATGACCAGTGTTTATGATGAGAATGGTAAAAATTTACCATGCACCGTTATCGAAGCTGGCCCTTGTGTAGTAACCCAGGTGAGAACTATAGAAACTGATGGTTACGAGGCAATTCAACTTGCATTTGATGACAAAAAGGATAAACACACAACAGGTGCGTTAAAAGGTCATTTTGTTAAAGCTGGTGTAACTCCTAAAAGAATTTTAAAGGAGTTTAGCAGATTCGAATCGGGCCACCAAAAGGAATTTGGAGATGTACTTTCTGTTGATATCTTTACCGAAGGTGAGTTTATTGATGTTGTTGGAACCTCAAAAGGAAAAGGATTTCAAGGAGTTGTAAAGCGATATAACTTCCGTGGTGTGAACGATGCAACGCATGGTCAACATAACCGATTAAGGGCTCCGGGATCAATCGGTGCTTCTTCAAATCCTTCCAGAGTATTTAAAGGAATGCGTATGGCAGGTAGAATGGGTGGCGATCGCGTAAAAATGACCAACTTACAAATTATTAAAATCATTCCTGAAAAGAATTTACTTATTGTTAAAGGATCAGTTCCTGGTTCTAAAAATTCATATTTATATATCGAAAGATGGAGTTAGTAGTACATAATATAAACGGTAAGAAGACTGACAAAAAGGTCAAACTCAGCAAAGACATATTTGAGATCGAACCAAATGATCATGCCATTTATCTGGACACCAAGCAATATCTGGCTAATCAACGACAAGGTACTCATAGTTCAAAAGAGTTACATGCTATTTCTGGAAGTACTCGTAAAATTAAACGACAAAAGGGAACAGGTACAGCACGAGCCGGTAGTATAAAATCCGGAATTTTCAGAGGTGGTGCAAGAATATTTGGTCCCCAACCAAGAGATTATCGATTTAAGCTGAATAAAAAGCTGAAACGATTAGCCCGTAAATCTGCCTTAGCTTATAAAGTAATTGATAAAAACATTTTGGCGGTTGAAGATTTTGATCTGGAACCAAAAACAAAAAGTTATGTTGAATTATTAAATAACTTCAATCTTGCTGACAAAAAAACGTTGTTGGTGCTTGCTGATTCTAAAGAGAATATTTATTTGGCAGCACGTAACCTTAAGAAAGCAAAAATAGTTCATGCTTCAGGCTTAAACACATACGATATTTTAAATGCAAACAATTTGTTGATTTCTGAGGCGTCTTTTGCCGAGATCGAAAAAATGTTTGCTCAATAATAGAATATATAAAATCATACAAAATGGATATCATTAAAAAACCGGTAATTACTGAAAAAATGACGGAAATGGGCGAAAAGCTGAACCGTTACGGTTTTATCGTTGATAAACGTGCCAATAAGCTACAAATCAAAGATGCAATACAGGATATTTACGGAGTAGAAGTTATGTCAATTAATACGATGAACTATTCCGGTAAATCAAAATCCAGATTTACAAAAGCAGGATTTATTAGCGGCAAAACAAATTCATTTAAGAAAGCTATTATTACAATAGCTGAAGGCGAAACAATTGATTTTTATAGCAATATTTAATTAGGATGGCTTTAAAAAAATATAAACCAACAACACCAGGTCAACGATTTAAGATACTTAGTTCGTTTGACGACATCACCACTGACAAACCAGAAAAAAGCTTGCTCACAACGCAAACGCGATCAGGTGGAAGAAATGGCGATGGAAAAATGACCATGAGATATATGGGTGGTGGCCATAAGAAACAATATAGGATTATTGACTTCAAAAGGGAGAAGGATGGAGTTCCTGCAACTGTTAAATCTATTGAATATGATCCAAACAGAACAGCCCGGATAGCCTTGGTATTTTATACTGATGGTGAAAAAAGATATATTATAGCGCCTAACGGATTAGAAGTAGGCCAAAAAATATATTCCGGAAAGGGAGTAAATCCAGATGTAGGAAACGCACTTTATTTGAGCGAAGTACCTTTTGGAACAGTAATTCATAACATTGAGTTGCGGCCTGGACAAGGTGCAAAAATGGCAAGAAGTGCCGGCTCTCATGCACAACTAATGACAAGAGAAGGGAAGTTTGCTATTCTTAAACTTCCCTCTGGTGAAACACGAATGATATTGCAAACTTGTAAAGCTACCATTGGTACAGTTTCAAACAGTGATCATAGTCTTGAAAGATCTGGTAAAGCCGGCCGTAGTCGATGGTTAGGTCGTCGTCCAAGAACACGTCCTGTTTCGATGAATCCGGTTGATCACCCAATGGGTGGTGGTGAAGGAAGAGCTACAGGTGGCCACCCACGATCAAGAAACGGGGTGCCTGCTAAAGGGTATATAACGAGAGCTAAGAAAAAAGCTTCGAATAAGTATATCATTGAAAGAAGAAAAAAACATAATTGATAATTAAATCATAAGAACAATGAGTCGTTCTCTTAAAAAAGGTCCTTTTATTCATTACAAACTGGAAAAGAAAGTATTTGCAAATATTGACTCTGGTAAAAAATCTGTTATCAAAACTTGGTCAAGAGCTTCAATGATTTCACCTGATTTTGTAGGTCAAACCATCGCAGTTCATAATGGA
This sequence comes from Bacteroidota bacterium, assembly GCA_003353955.1. Taxonomy (GTDB): domain Bacteria; phylum Bacteroidota; class Bacteroidia; order Bacteroidales. The sequence continues at coordinate 6,545 of PIVJ01000015.1, forward strand.
AATAAATTTATTCCGGTTTACATTACTGAAAATATGGTTGGACATAAATTAGGTGAATTTGCCCCAACCAGAATATTCAGGGGGCATGCAGGAAACAAAGATAAAGCTAGAAGATAAAGGCAAAAAAGAATTACATATTATGGGAGCAAGAAAACATAATTCGGCAGCACAATTAAAAGAAGCAAAGAAAAAAATATACTTTGCTAAATTGAATAATTGTCCCACCTCACCCAGAAAAATGAGGCTAGTTGGGGACATGATCAGTGGTGTTAATGTTGAACAAGCATTACATATGTTAAAGCATTCACCCAAGGAAGCAGCCATAAGAATGAGTAAATTATTACGTTCGGCTATAGCTAATTGGGAAGCAAAGAATGAAGGACAGCGAATTGAAGGTAGCAATCTGTACGTTAAAACAGTTGCCGTTGACAGTGCCAGAATGTTAAAACGAATTCAACCTGCTCCACAAGGCCGGGCACACAGGGTGAGAAAACGTTCAAATCATGTAACAATAGTGCTTGACAGCAGAACTGAAGTTAAAAATTAATCATTAATATTTAAGATATAATTAATGGGACAAAAAGCAAATCCAATAGGTCTTAGGTTAGGAATCGTCAAAGGATGGGATTCGAATTGGTTTGGTGGAAAGGATTTTTCCGAAAAACTAATTGAGGATGATAAAATCAGAAAATATTTAAATGTTAGATTAGCGAAAGCCGGTGTTTCTAAGATTATCATTGAGCGAACCTTGAAAATGATAACCGTAACCATATTTAGTGCGAGACCTGGTATTATTATTGGTAAGGGAGGCTCTGAAGTTGATAAGCTTAAAGAAGAACTAAAGAAGATTACTGGAAAAGAAATTCAAATCAATATTTCTGAAATTAAACGTCCTGAATTGGATGCAGTAATTGTTGCTAATTCAATTAGTCGCCAAATTGAGGGAAGAATATCATTTAGAAGAGCGATCAAAACATCTATTGCCGCAACTATGCGTATTGGCGCAGATGGAATTAAAGTTCAAATTTCCGGAAGAATTGGTGGAGCTGAAATGGCAAGAAGCGAATCATACAAAGAAGGTAGAATCCCATTGCATACATTGCGTGCTGATATCGACTATGCACTTTGCGAAGCACATACAACATACGGCAGAATCGGAATTAAAGTATGGATTTGTAAAGGTGAGATTTATGGCAAACCTGAATTGGTGCCAACATCAGGAATCGGAACCAAATCACAACAAAGTGGAGGCCCTCGTGGCAAAGGTGGTCCTCGAAATAAAAGAAGATAAACAATACCTATAATTTTTAATATTATATATAATGTTACAGCCTAGAAAGACAAAGTTCAGGAAAATGCAAAAAGGAAAAATGAAAGGAAATTCCTATCGTGGGAATGAGCTTGCATTTGGATCTTTTGGATTGAAAGCCCTTGAGGAATCCTGGATAACCGGAAGACAATTAGAGGCAGCCCGCCAGGCAGTTACTCGATATATGAAACGTGAAGGAGATCTTTGGATTCGTATTTTTCCTGATAAGCCTATCACAAAAAAACCTGCTGAGGTTCGAATGGGTAAAGGTAAAGGAGCTCCGGAATATTTTGTAGCCAGAGTATCGCCCGGAAGAATCATTTTTGAAGCAGAAGGAGTACCATTGGAAGCTGCAAAAGAAGCCATGCGGTTAGCAGCTCAAAAACTTCCAATTAAAATGAAATTTATTGTAAGGAGAGATTACGCAGAATAATCAATTTTAAAAAAATGGAACAAGCAGTTATCAGAGAACTTTCTACAGAAGACTTAGTAGACAGACTGGAAGAAGAAAAAAAGCAATTGGTTAAACTTAAACTAAGCCATGCTGTTTCTCCTTTGGAAAACCCGAATAAGATTAAGGCATATCGTAAAACTATTGCCCGTATTCAAACCGAAATGAGGAAAAGAATACTTGAGCCAGTAAGCGAAAATGACTTGGAAACTGATAAGTAATAACTACTATGGAAAGAAATCTAAGAAAAGAAAGAATAGGGTTAGTCGTTAGCGACAAAATGGATAAATCCATTATTGTTGAAATCGAGCGAAAAGTAAAACATCCTATTTATGGAAAGTTTGTGAAAAAGACTTCCAAATTCTCAGCTCATGATGAAAAAAACGACTGTGGCATTGGCGACACAGTTCGCATCATGGAAACCAAGCCATTAAGCAAAAACAAGTGCTGGAGATTAATAGAAATTATTGAAAGAGCTAAATAATTATGATACAACAAGAATCAAGATTAGCTGTAGCTGACAATAGCGGTGCAAAAGAAGTACTTTGTATCCGAGTTTTGGGTGGAACTAAAAAGCGCTATGCCCGCATTGGCGATAAAATTATCGTTACCGTAAAAAGTGCAATCCCATCCGGCAATATCAAAAAAGGTACTGTAGCAACAGCGGTTGTAGTCCGAACCAGAAAAGAAACCCGTAGAAATGATGGGTCATATATTCGTTTTGATGATAATGCAGTTGTGATGTTAAACGCAGCAGAGGAAATGATTGGCACCCGTATTTTTGGACCTGTTGCGCGCGAATTACGTGATAAGCAATATATGAAAATCGTATCACTAGCACCGGAAGTGCTTTAAAATCAGTTATAGATAATGCAAAAAAAAATACATATTAAAAAAGGCGACACTGTGATGGTAATCACTGGCGAATCAAAAGGACAACAAGGTCGTGTACTGAAGTTGATTATTGATTCAAACCGTGCTATTGTTGAAGGAGTTAATATGGTTTCGAAGCATACCAAGCCGAATGCCGAAAACCCTAAAGGTGGAATCCTGAAACAAGAATCATCCATTCATCTTTCAAATTTGAAAGTGGTTGATGGAACGGGAGCACCTACAAGAATAGGTAGAAAGATGGATGAAAAAAGTAGTAAAAGTATTCGATATTCTAAAAAGTCAGGGGAGGTAATTAAGTAATGGATTATACACCTAGATTAAGGAAAAAATATTTCGAGGAAATAATTCCAGAGTTAACAAAGCAGTTTAATTACAAATCTGTAATGCAGGTTCCTACATTGAAGAAAATTTCTGTCAATCAGGGATTGGGCAATGCGATAACTGATAAAAAAGTAATCGATACAGGAGTTGAAGAAATGACTAAAATTACGGGTCAATTAGCAGTTCCAACTACATCAAAAAAAGACATTTCAAATTTTAAACTTCGTAAAGGAATGCCTGTTGGAGTTCGTGTTACATTGCGTGGTGATAAAATGTATGAATTCTTGGATAGATTAGTTGCAGTTGCAATTCCTCGTGTTAGAGACTTTAGAGGAGTTAATGACAAAGGCTTTGATGGCAGAGGAAACTATTCTTTTGGAGTTACCGAACAAATCATCTTTCCTGAAATCGATATCGATAAAGTAGTTAATATGAATGGAATGGATATAACACTAGTAACATCTGCCAATACAGATAAAGAAGCATTGGCATTGTTAAAAGAATTTGGCATTCCATTTAAAAATCAAAAACAATAGAAGCATATGGCTAAAGAATCAATGAAAGCGAGAGAAGTTAAGAGACAAAAACTCGTAGACAAGTATGCAGCCAAAAGAGCTGAATTAAAAGCAAACGGTGATTATATCGGGCTGCAAAAACTCCCAAAAAATGCATCTCCGGTACGATTACATAATCGTTGCAAACTAACCGGACGCCCGAAAGGTTATATGCGTCAATTTGGAGTTTCTCGTATCAACTTTAGAGAAATGGCACTTAACGGATTAATCCCAGGTGTTAGAAAAGCTAGTTGGTAGTTTAAAAAATTATAATAAATAAAAAAAGTTAAGATGCTTACCGATCCAGTTGCAGATTATTTAACAAGAATTAGAAATGCTGTGAAAGCCAACCTTAGAGTGGTTGAAATTCCTGCATCTAGCTTGAAAAAAGCGATAACAAAAATACTCTTTGAAAAAGGGTATATTTTAAATTACAAATTCGAGGATGACTCAAAACAAGGCATCATTAAAATTGCGTTGAAATTTCATCCCGTGAGTAAAATATCAGCCGTATCAAAACTTCAAAGAGTGAGTCGGCCTGGTTTAAGAAAATATGCCAGTGCCGACAATTTACCAAGAGTTATGAACGGACTTGGTATCGCGATACTTTCTACATCACAAGGTGTAATTACTGACAAAGAAGCTCGCAAGCTGAAAGTTGGTGGCGAAGTTTTATGTTACATTAGTTAATAAAGGAGATTTAATCAATGTCAAGAATAGGAAAATTGCCAATAAGTATTCCTGAAGGAGTTCAGGTAACGGTGAGTGACGATAATGTAGTTACTGTAAAAGGAAAACTTGGTGAACTTCAGCAAGGAGTTAAACCAGCTATCAGTGTAAAGATAGAAGATGGAGAAATTACTGTTGAAAGACGCACAGATAGCAAACCAGACAGATCTATGCACGGTTTATACCGTTCATTAATCGCCAATATGATAAAAGGAGTTTCTGAAGGATATAAAATTGTTCAGGAAATAGTGGGAGTTGGCTATAAAGCAAATGCTAATGGTCAGATTCTTGAAATTTCTGTGGGTTATTCTCACAATATATTTCTAGAACTACCACCAGAAGTTAAAGTTGAAACAATTACAGAAAGAAGTAAGAATCCTTTAATTATTTTAACTTCACATGACAAACAACTAGTTGGGCAAGTTGCAGCAAAAATTAGATCATTAAGGAAACCAGAACCATATAAAGGAAAAGGTATTAGATTCCAAGGTGAAGAAATTAGACGAAAAGCTGGGAAAACTGCTACTGCATAATAAAAACAAAGACTTTTAAATTCTTTACAGAATGGCAATAAAAGATAAAAAGAAAAACAGAAGATTCAGAATCAAACAACGAATTAAAAAAACGATTGTTGGAACGGCTGAGAGGCCAAGACTTACCGTTTTCAGAAGCAACAAAGAGGTTTATGCTCAATTGATTAATGATGCTGACGGAGTAACTGTTGCTGCTGCATCTTCAATCAGCAAAGGAATCGCAGATAAGAAAAACTCAAAAATTGAGCAAGCAAAATTAGTTGGAAACTTAATTGCGGAGAAAGGCAAAGAAGCTGGTATTGAGTCAGTGGTTTTCGATCGAAATGGTTATTTATATCATGGCAGAGTTAAATCTTTAGCAGAAGGTGCTAGAGAAGGAGGTCTTAAATTTTAAGGATATGGCAAACGTAAATGTAAAAAGAATAAAATCCAGCGAAATTGAATTTAAAGACAGGCTGGTTAGTATCCAACGAGTTACAAAAGTAACCAAAGGTGGTCGTACTTTTAGCTTCTCAGCCATTGTGGTGGTTGGAAACGAGAACGGTGTTGTAGGTTATGGATTAGGTAAAGCGAAAGAGGTAACTTCTGCAATCGAAAAAGGTATTGATGATGCGAAGAAAAACTTAATTAAGGTCCCTATCTTGAAAGGTACTTTGCCACATGAGCAATATGGTAAATACAGTGGAGCTTATATTTTTCTTAAGCCAGCAGCCCCTGGTACCGGAGTAATTGCAGGTGGCGCAATGCGTGCAGTCTTAGAAAGTGTTGGAGTAACTGATGTGTTGGCAAAATCAAAGGGATCTTCAAACCCACATAGTGTTGTTAAAGCAACCATTGATGCTTTAATAAAATTGCGTGACCCTTATACAGTAGCACAAATTCGGGGAGTTAGTCTTAATACTGTTTTCAACGGATAAATAACAAGGATGATGAAACGAGCCTGATGGCACGTTCCGTGTGACAAATGAAATCTTTTAACACATGAAAAAACTAAAAATTAAACAGGTAAAAAGTGGAATCGGACAAGCAAAACGTCAGAAACTTACCATACAGGCTTTAGGCCTGAAAAGGATGCATCATTCAATTGAAGTTGTTGGTACACCACAAATATTGGGAATGATAGCCAAAGTAAATCATCTACTGCAAGTAGAAGAAGTATAACATTAGAAAAAAATAATTAGATACGATGGATTTAAGTAATTTAAAACCGGCAGAAGGTTCTACAAAAAACAGGAAAAGAATAGGGCGAGGTCAGGGATCTGGACGAGGTGGAACCTCCACAAGAGGGCATAAAGGTGCTCAGTCAAGGTCTGGTTACAGCAGAAAATTTGGTTTCGAAGGTGGTCAAATGCCATTATACCGGCGAGTTCCTAAATTCGGATTTAAGAACATCAACCGTAAGGAATATCAGGGTATTAACATCGATTCTTTACAAAAGTTAGCTGAAACAAAAAAAACTAAGACTATCGATATTGATATTTTAGTTGAAAACGGATTAGCTTCTAAAAACGATTTGATAAAAGTATTAGGTCGAGGCGAGTTAAAAGCAAAATTAGAAGTTACGGTTCATGCGTTTTCAAAATCAGCTATTAAAGCTATCGAAGCTCAAGGTGGTGTTGCAATAAAAATTTAAGATTAAATGAAAAGATTAATCCAGACAATTAGAAACATTTATAAGATTGAGGACCTTAGAAACCGTATCTTGTACACGATCGGAATCTTGTTAATTTATAGATTGGGGGCTCAAGTCGTTATTCCTGGTGTCGATCCTGATATGTTGTCAAATTTACAAAGCCAAACTGACGGTGGAATTCTTGGATTACTAAACATGTTTTCAGGTGGAGCCTTTTCAAATGCATCAATATTTGCATTGGGGATTATGCCTTATATTTCTGCATCAATTGTAATTCAATTGCTCGGAATGGCAATTCCTTACTTTCAGAAACTTCAGAAAGAAGGCGAAAGTGGCCGAAGAAAGATTAATCAAATTACCCGTTACTTAACGGTAATTATTACTGGATTTCAGGCACCAGCCTATATCGCCAATATGATCTCAAGGCTGCCCCCCGAAGGTATCTCACCTTTCGATCCTAGTATCACTTCTCCTACAACATTCTTCTGGGTTTCAACTGTTATTATTCTAATATCTGGAACCATGTTTGTAATGTGGCTCGGTGAAAAAATAACAGATAAAGGTGTCGGTAACGGTATTTCATTAATTATCATGATTGGAATTATTGCCAGATTACCATTTGCATTGGCTGGTGAGTTCTTCTCAAAAATGGAGCAAAAAGGTGGTGGGTTAGTGTTCTTCGTTGTTGAAATTGCAGTCCTCGTTTTTGTAATCCTATTGACAATATTACTCGTACAAGGAACTCGGAAAATACCGGTGCAATATGCCAAACGAATTATTGGGAATAAGCAATATGGTGGAGTTCGACAATATATACCACTAAAGGTAAATGCAGCAGGTGTAATGCCTATCATCTTTGCACAGGCAATCATGTTTTTACCATTAACCTTAGCCGGTTTCTCAAATTCAGAAACACTCGGTGGTTTTGCTGCAGCATTTACAAACATAAATGGATTTTGGTATAACCTGGTACAGTTTGTAATGATTATGTTGTTTACCTATTTTTATACAGCCATTACAGTTAATCCAAATCAAATGGCAGAAGACATGAAGAAAAACGGTGGATTTATTCCGGGTGTTAAACCGGGTAGACAAACCGCAGAATTTATTGATAATGTAATGTCGAGAATTACATTACCGGGATCAATATTTTTAGCTACCGTTACGTTACTTCCTACCTTGGTAAGATTGGTAGGAGTTAATCAGGCGTTTGCTATGTTTTTCGGTGGAACCTCTCTTTTAATTTTAGTAGGGGTGGTATTGGATACATTGCAACAAATAGAAAGCCATTTATTAATGCGCCATTATGATGGACTAACCAAATCCGGTAGGATTAAAGGAAGATCCGGTGGCATTATGGGCTAAGATTATATTGTATGATACAGTATAAGACAAATGATGAAATTGAATTAATAAGAGAAAGTTCTTTACTTGTTGGAAAAACATTAGCCGAGGTTGCTAAGCTTATTAAACCTGGGATTGATACAATTAAATTGGATAAGATCGCCGAAGAATTTATTCGTGATCATAATGCTATACCTGGGTTTAAAGGTTATAGCGGGTTTCCAAATACCTTGTGTATGTCTGTGAACGAACAAGTTGTTCACGGAATACCAAGTAAGAAGAAACTTAAAGATGGAGATATCGTATCAATCGATTGTGGAGTGGTTTTAAACGGTTTTTATGGTGATTCTGCCTACACATTTGAAGTAGGTGAAGTAAAAGAAGAAGTAAAATTATTACTTCAACGAACTAAAGAATCGCTATATAAAGGAATTGAAATGGCCATCACCGGAAAGCGAATTGGAGATATTGGGTATGAAATTCAAACCCATACTGAACAATTTGGTTATTCAGTGGTAAGAGATTTGGTTGGGCATGGACTGGGAAGAAACTTACACGAAAAACCGGAAGTACCTAATTATGGTAAAAGAGGAGTAGGAGTAAAATTGAAAGAAGGAATGGTTTTAGCAATTGAACCGATGATTAACCTTGGCGTGAAAGATGTAATTCAGGAAAAAGATGGTTGGACGATTAGAACAACTGATCGACTGCCATCAGCTCATTTTGAGCACGATGTTGCTATTAGAAGTGGAAAGGCTGAGATTCTTTCTACATTTAAATATATTGAAAAAGTAATTAATAAATAACATATTTATGGCTAAGCAAACATCTATAGAACAAGATGGTACTGTAATTGAATCATTAGGCAATGCAATGTTTCGCGTTGAGCTTGAAAATGGGCATATTATTACTGCACACATCTCAGGTAAAATGAGAATGCACTACATCAAGATTTTACCCGGTGATAGGGTAAAATTAGAAATGTCGCCTTATGATCTTACTAAAGGTCGGATTACATTCAGATACAAGTAAGAAAAACAGAATAAAAAATTGGATTAGTAAAATATTTAATTGAAACAAAATGAAAGTTAGAGCATCAGTTAAGAAAAGATCTCCGGAATGCAAAATAGTTCGCAGGAAAGGAAGATTGTATGTAATCAATAAAAGAAATCCAAAGTTCAAACAACGTCAGGGATAGAAATTGACTTTAACATTTAACCAACAATAATAATTTGATATATGGCTAGAATTGCGGGTATTGATTTACCTAAAAACAAAAGAGGCGAAATAGGACTAACTTATATCTTTGGTATAGGTAGAGGTCTTGCACAGCAAATACTAACCGAAGCTAACATCGCCTGGGGTAAAAAAGTTGAGGATTGGACCGATGATGAGCAAAATACTATAAGAAACATCATCAGTGAAACTTGCAAAGTTGAAGGTGGCTTACGCTCAGAAATTCAAACCAATATAAAACGGTTACGTGATATTGGCTCTTACCGGGGAATCAGGCATCGTTTAGGCTTACCATTACGTGGCCAGCATACTAAAAATAATGCACGAACAAGAAAAGGCAGAAAAAAAACTGTTGCTAATAAAAAGAAAGCACCTAAAGGTTAATAGATAGTTCTTTTTGATTAAGGATAGAAACATTAAAAATTATGGCAAAAAGTACCAGAAGTTCCAAGAAGAAAGTAGTAAAAGTTGAGCCCATCGGGAAAGCTTTTATCCAGGCTTCCTTCAATAATATAATCATATCTCTAACCAATAATACCGGTCAGGTTATTTCTTGGTCATCATCAGGAAAAATGGGTTTTAGAGGTTCAAAGAAAAACACCCCTTATGCAGCTCAAATGGCTGCTGAGGACTGTGCAAAAGTCGCATTTGATTTAGGCCTTAGGAAAGTTAAGGTTTTTGTAAAAGGTCCTGGAGCAGGTAGAGAATCTGCAATCCGAACCTTACATTCACAGGGTATAGAAGTTGCTGAAATTACCGACGTAACGCCATTACCACATAACGGTTGTAGACCTCCTAAAAGACGTAGGGTATAATTTGATTGCTTGGGTATTATTGTACCCAAGCTGAATTATTAAAACAAAAAAAGTAAAAATATAGAGTATGGCAAGATATACAGGTCCAAAGTCAAGAGTTGCAAGAAAATTTCATGATCCGATTTTCGGTGTAGACAAGGCATTTGAAAAGAAAAACTATCCTCCCGGACAGCATGGAAACTCAAAACGCAGAAAGAAGCAATCTGAATACGGAATCCAGCTTCAGGAGAAACAAAAAGCAAAATATACTTACGGTATCTTAGAGCGACAATTTCGAAATATTTTTGAAAAGGCCAATCGTAAAAAAGGGATCACCGGTGAAAACTTACTTCAGTTAATTGAAGCTCGTCTGGATAATGTGGTATTCCGTTTAGGAATTGCTCCAACACGTAGTGCTGCTCGCCAGTTAGTTTCGCACCGTCATATTATTGTGAACGGAAGCGTTGTAAATGTTCCTTCTTATCAAATAAAAGAAGGTGATATGATCGGCGTTCGTGAAAGATCAAAATCATTAGAAATAATATCTGATTCTTTAGCATCTCGGGCAAACCAATATTCTTGGTTAGAGTGGGATGATGAGAGATTAGTTGGTAAATTCGTAAATTATCCGGTTCGTGAAGATATTCCGGAAAACATCAAAGAGCAACTAATTGTAGAGTTGTATTCAAAATAATAAGTTGATTTAATTAATTATTCGACAACAAATAAAACAAATATATGTCAATTCTAGCATTTCAAAAACCTGATAAGGTCATCATGATCGAAGCAGATGAATTCAAAGGAATCTTTGAATTCCGTCCACTGGAACCTGGCTTCGGAATCACAATTGGTAATGCATTGAGAAGAATCTTACTTTCTTCACTCGATGGATTTGCAATTACTTCAATGAGAATTGAAGGAGTTGTTCAGGAATTCTCTACCATTAAAGGTGTGGTTGAAGATGTTTCGGAAATTATCCTTAACCTCAAAAAAATTCGGTTCAAACAACAAATTGAAACCGAAACCAGTGAAGAAGTACATGTAGTTATTGGCGACCAGGAAGTATTTAAGGCCGGTGACATTAACAAGTTCCTATCCGTATTTCAGGTGTTAAATTCTGATGAGGCAATTTGCCAAATGGATCCAACGGTAAAACTATCAATGAAACTGACCATCGAAAAAGGTCGTGGTTATGTTCCAGCCGAGGAAAATAAGAATGTTAACGCAACTGTTGATACAGTATTCTTAGATTCAATACACACTCCAATTATTAATGTTAAATACGATGTCGAAGATTATCGTGTTGAGCAAAAAACCGACTACGAAAAACTTGTATTCGAAATTTCAACTGATGGATCTATTCATCCAAAAGAAGCGTTAAAAGAAGCAGCGAAGATTTTAATTCATCATTTCATGTTATTCTCTGATGAACGCATTACGTTAGATACTGAAGAGAAAACTGTAACTGAAGAATTTGATGAAAGTTCATTACATATCAGGCAACTACTGAAAACCAAATTGGTCGACTTAGATCTTTCAGTACGTGCATTGAATTGTTTGAAGGCCGCTGATGTTGACACCTTAGGTGATTTAGTTGCATTCAATAAAAATGATCTATTAAAATTCAGAAACTTCGGTAAAAAGTCATTAACTGAATTAGAAGAATTAGTAAAAGTGAAGAATCTGGAATTTGGGATGAATACAGCGAAGTATAAATTAGATAAGGAATAATTGAGATGAGACACGGAAAGAAATTCAACCATTTAAGCAGAAAAAGTGCTCATAGAAAAGCCATGTTAGCTAACATGGCTGCATCTTTGATCACACATAAAAGAATCAGGACTACATTGGCTAAAGCGAAAGCACTGAGAGGCTACATCGAGCCTTTAATCACTAAATCGAAAGAGGATACTACTCATAACAGAAGAACCGTTTTCAGTTATTTGCAAAGCAAAGAAGCGGTAACTGAATTGTTCAGAGAAATATCTTTAAAGATAGCGAATCGCCCGGGAGGATATACTCGTATTCTAAAGACTGGAAATCGATTAGGAGATAATGCTGAGATGTGTTATATCGAATTGGTTGATTATAATGAGAATTTGTTAGCCGAACAAGAAACCAAAGCCAAATCAGGCCGTCGTAGAAGAGGGACAAAGAAAACTGCAACTGAGATAGCTGCAGTACAGCCAGAAGCTGTTGTTGAACCAACTGAAGAAGTAACGGGTGAATCTCCGGTAGTTGAAGCAGAAGTTACTATGGAAGAAGTGAAGGATGAATCTCAAAAAAAAGAAGTTAAGGAAGAACCAAAAGTTGAAGACAAGGAAGAGGTGAAGGCTGAAGCTCCGAGAGAGGAATCCAAAGAAGAGCCAAAAGATGAAGATAAAAAAGAAACAGAAGAAGAGAAGAAATAGTTGATCTTTTTAGATAGATTTAAAGGATAAAGTATAAACTTTATCCTTTTTTTTTATCATTTAATTGGCTAATTTTAACACTTTTAATAATTATAATATGAGTCAGATAGTTAACATTCAAGCACGACAAATCTTGGATTCTCGTGGAAATCCAACGGTAGAAGTAGATGTTTTTTCCAGTTCAGGAGTAATCGGGAGAGCAGCTGTGCCTTCAGGTGCCTCAACAGGCATACATGAAGCGGTGGAGTTGCGTGATGGGGATAAAGGAGTATATCTTGGTAAAGGTGTTTTAAAAGCCGTTCAAAATGTAAATACAATCATTAATGAAGAGCTTCAAGGTTATTATTTGAGTGACCAAAATGAAATTGATCAACGAATGATTGAACTGGACGGAACACCTAATAAAGCTAACTTAGGAGCCAACGCCATTCTCGGTGTTTCATTGGCAGTAGCAAATGCAGCAGCCCAGGAAACCGGACAATATTTATACCGTTACATTGGAGGTGTGAATGCTAATTTACTTCCTATACCAATGATGAATATTCTAAATGGTGGATCTCATGCAGATAATAGTATCGATTTTCAGGAATTTATGATTATGCCGGTTGGTGCCGAAACATTTAGTGATGCTGTCCGAATGGGTGCCGAAGTATTTCATCATCTAAAAGCAGTATTGAAAAAAGGCGGATATTCAACCAATGTTGGTGATGAAGGTGGATTTGCACCTAACCTTAAATCTAATGAAGAAGCAATAACGCTAATTTTGGAAGCAATTAAAAGTGCGAATTATGAAGCTGGAAAAGATATTTATTTGGCACTTGATCCTGCATCATCTGAGTATTATGTCTCTGAAGAGAATGTTTACCACCTGAAGTGGTCGACCGGTGAGAAACTGAGCCCGGAGAAAATGGTTGATTTTTGGAATGAATGGGTTGAAAAATATCCAATTATTTCAATTGAAGATGGTATGGCAGAAGATGATTGGAATGGATGGAAGTTGATGACTGAAAAAATGGGTGATAAAACTCAAATCGTTGGAGATGATCTTTTTGTTACAAATACTAAAAGATTAAAGCAAGGCATTGATAATAAAACAGCCAACTCTATCTTAATCAAAGTAAACCAGATAGGCACTTTGACCGAAACTATTGACGCCGTTAATATGGCGCATAGAAATGGTTATACAGCAGTAATTAGCCACCGTTCTGGAGAAACAGAAGATACAGCAATTGCTGATTTGGCAGTTGCATTAAATACAGGTCAAATTAAAACCGGTTCAGCCAGTCGTTCTGATCGTATTGCAAAATACAATCAGTTATTGCGAATAGAGGAATTATTAGGTGATCAGGCAAGATATCTTGGTAAAGATTTTAAATACGCAAGATAGCTAGCAGTCAAATAAAATAATTATTATATAGAAGGTCGATCGGCTCTATCGCAGATCGACCTTCTCGTTTTTTTTATCTAGATTGCGAGACTATAAATCTCCTTTGGACACTATCCTGAAAAGTGTGTAAGTATAAAACTACCTCAGAATATTGGTATGATGGTTTATTAACTTTACTTAAGTCGGTGGAGTATTCGAATTCCGTTCTGATACATTGCTACAAAAGCATCAGTCAGCCCATTCTCTTTAAGCTGCTTACAGTAAATAGCTGCACCTTCGTATGATTGAAAATAACCGACCGAATATCGATACATATTATCTTTCTGAGATCTAAATATCTGCTTCCCAGTAAAATATCTACGTCGAATTTTAGGAATATTAATCATAGGCTTATGAGATGCCATAATCTGAACTGTATACATTGTACCCGTTTCAGGGATATGAATGACACCTGAACTTAGAGTGTTTTCATCAACGATAACATTCGTGACTATTGAAGTTGATGAGTCAGGTTGAACAGCAGTTATAAGATGTTTGCCATCATCAGTTACAGTAATTTCAGTAGGCGGGAAATCAACGATGGTTTCTGTAGTACTCTTAGGTTTACTAGGCACTTTCTTTTCCTCTTTAAAACTAAATTTAGGGTCGTATTCAACAGCTAAAGGCAGGCTATTACTTTCTACGCCAGGTTTAACAGATGTTTTACTTAGCCCTGACAGATTAAATGACAATCCTATCGATGTGTATAAAAAAGGATCATTTGTTTTTTTATCTATAGAATAAGTATCTAAATTATCAGAATTAGCTATATGATAAATAGATTCCATAGTTAGTCCTATGGTTGAACTTAAGTTGATTCTTACACCAATGCCCATTGGGAAGATTAATTCAGGAGTCCACGCATTATTTCCTTCAGGATCAAACCCGTTTGTTCTAACTTCATTGGTCTCCGAATTTAGCGAGGTAGATTCCCAGTTGGATATTCCTACTCCGGCAAATCCATAAAAGTCTACGATACGTTGGGGATTGTGACCCAGAATAGCATTACTTAAATTAAAGGTTGAATGTAAGTTAAATTCGATAATACTGGCATCAAAGGATAAATTTGCTGGATCCCCATTGGGCCAATTCAGTACACTACCATGAAGTTTTGCATTTAAAATTTGAGTTCCGATACTAAATGTTGGAGAAATCTGCTTTCTGAGAATAACTCCAAATCCTAGCTCCGAGCCATTCTGGAGAGGTGATTTTAGACTTATGTCACCGTAAAAAAGGGTTGGTCCGACATTCAAATTTAAAACAAAATTATCAATAAAACGAGATCTACCCCCATCATAATGTTGCGCCTCTGCAACCTGAGGATTCAGAAAAATACTACAAAATAATCCAGACAGAATGGCTAATTTAAAGGCTCGTTTATTCATAATAACTTATTTACAATATTTTTCAAGACTCTCTAATGCTGTTCCAAGGCCTAATTCAAATGCTTTTTCCCAATCAGAACATGCCCCTTCTAAATCATTAACATAAAAGTGCGAGACTCCACGATTATAGTAGTTTTTTATCCAATTAGAGTAAAACATTACATTGGTGGGTTCCAGATCAATTGCTTTATCAAAATTTTCAATAGCTGCATTATAATTACCCATCTTTATTTGAGAAATTCCGCGGTATGAATAAAGCATAGAATATGCGGAATCAGATTCTTCCTCAAGAGCCTTGTCAAAGTCTTCAATAGCTCCATCATAATTCCCGGCCTGATATTTTAAAACTCCCCAATTATAATGCCCTGTAAAATCATTGGGAGTAACTGTAGTAGTGGGTATGTTATATACTTCTGAATCGCGGATAAATTGTTTAAACTGGTCATATTTCGCCTCATAATAGGATATGTCGAATAATCGATTTGCACTGGTTGGATCCAAATAATATGCAGAAAGTGATTCTTTTGAAAAAGAGCGAATTAGCCTAAAATTTACAGACTCTCTTCCTTTTTCTTGAAGCACTTTGACAGCAAACACTAAGTTAGCTGAATTATAGTTGGTTTTGTTTTGAGTGGCTTGAATTTTAGCAACGATTTTATCGTCCAAATTTTCTGGATTGTAATTCGTAAAGCATCCGGCACAAAAAACTTCCATGTTAGCTGCATAGGGCTTATTATAAGGAATATCATGAGGTAGTATTTTTACCAGATTTTCAGCCAAAAATACAAAAAATTCAACCGATTCAAAAGAAATCCAACCCTCTTGTAATATCGGAAATTCATAATCTCCATCCTCATAGGTAAGTATTAACACATTATATTGAATATTATTTATTAATACCTTTTTAAGCTGAAGTTGCTTAAAATTCTCAACTCCTAACTTTTCACGTGCAGTTGGCCTTTTATTTGTTTGACTATTAGGAAATGGAATACTGTTTTTGGCACTTGCCCATTTTCCATTATCTTGAATAGACCATCCAATTACATTGTCCAATGTAGATTGTACTTTATCTATCACCGAAAAGTTCACTTCCTGACCTGCCTCCGGCTGAGATAGGACATGAGTTAATGGGATTATAAAAAACAATAATAAAACCAGAGTATTCTTCATTTGAACAGTATTTGGCGTTTTATGAGAATGTAATAAATACAGGTACAATTACTAATATCAAGAAGTAAATGTAAAGAAAAAAGAAGGATTAATCAATCTAGATGGTAATTTAATTAATAATTTATCAACATCTTTTAAGAAGAGCCTGAAACCAGAAAGTATTCGTATTTGTGAGAATTTAACCAAATGAAGCTATAAATACTTTTTAAACGACTTCATAGCAGCGTCAATACCAGATGGGAATGAACCGCCTGCAGTAGCAAAATTGAGCTGTCCACCACCACCACCTTTAATTTCTTTGGCAATTTCCCGAATTATTTTATTAGCATTTAATCCTTTCTCTTGTACCAAATTTTCTGAAATTAACAGACTCAAATTTGCTTTCCCATTATTTTCACTAGCCAGTAATAATACTAAATTATTTATACTCTTATCTAAAGCAAAAGATAAATCGCGGATTGCTCCCATATCCAAATCCACTCTCTTACAAATAACATTAAGTCCATTTCTAAGAAACACATTCGAAGTTAATTCTTCTTTTAAGGAATTGAGTTTTTCTATTTTAAAAGCATCTAATTGTTTCGTTAACCGGGAATTCTGCGTTAATAGCATTTGCACACTTTTAAGAAGATTGTTTGGCTGTTTTAATAGTAAACTTATTTCGGCAAGTGTAGATTCTTTTTCTCGATAATAGGATTCAGCCTGATTTCCTGTGATGGCTTCTATTCTTCTTATTCCGGCAGCGATAGCTCCCTCCGAAGTAATTTTAAATAAACCAATTTGACCTGTGAATTTAACATGAGTTCCTCCACAAAATTCGGTTGAAAAATTCTCATCAAAACGAATCAATCGAACAATTTCCCCATATTTTTCACCAAAAAGTGCTGCTGCTCCCATCTTTTTTGCCTCATCCAACGGAACGTCTTCAAAGACTTCAGTTTCTATATTTTCTCTAATTTTGGCATTTACAATTTTTTCAATATTTAGTAGTTCATCATCTAATACTTTGGAGAAATGAGAAAAATCGAATCGTAAACGTTGAGGATCTACGAGTGATCCTTTCTGCTCAACATGACTGCCCAAGACTTCACGTAATGCTGCGTGCATTAGATGTGTGGTGCTGTGATTGTTTGTGGTAAGTTTACGATTAAGCTTATTTACGGTTGCAATTATTGTGTTGTTTTCAGGCTTAATAAAATCGGAAGATAGATGCAGTGTTAGGTTATTATCCTTTTTAGTATCGAAAACTTTAATTTTTTTATCATCTATAATGAAATACCCGTTGTCGCCTATTTGCCCACCTGATTCTGCATAAAAAGGGGTTTTATTCAATACAACCTCAAAATGGGTCTTCTTTTTTACCGTAACTTTTCGGTACTTAACGACTTCCACCTCGGCTGTCGTGTTTTTGTATCCTATAAATTCAGATTCCTGTTTCTTGTCGTTCTCAATTACCCAATCTCCGGTATCCTTCTGTGCTGCATTTCTTGATCGATCTTTTTGTTTTTGAAGTTCTTTATAGAAAGAATCTAAATCAACTTTAAATCCCTTTTCTTGAGCTAGTAATTGTGTTAGATCAATAGGAAAACCAAAGGTATCAAGAAGTTTAAAGGCGAAATAGCCATCGATCATTTTTTCTGACATCTTCCCACATTCTTTTGAATTTGCATTGTGCGTAATATTTTGGGTTGATCTTTCCAACAAATAATCATCAAATAAATCAATCCCTTTTTCAAGTGTTTTCAAAAATGCCTGCTCTTCTTCAATAATAACTTTTCTAATTAAGACTTCTTGACTTTTTATTTCTGGGAAAGTGTCTCCCATTTGATCTGTCAATGTTTTAACTAGTTGATAAATAAAAGGTTCGTCAACCTTAAGGAATGTGTAAGCATACCTAACCGCACGTCTTAAAATTCTACGGATCACATAACCGGCACCTGTATTTGAAGGAAGCTGTCCGTCAGCTATAGCAAACGCCACAGCTCTCACGTGATCAGCAATAACTCGCATGGCGATGTCAGTTTTTTCATCCATTCCATAAGTGAGTTTGGATAGACTTGCTATTTTTCGAATTATTGGTTGGAAAATATCTGTATCATAGTTTGACTGTACACCCTGCAAAACCATACATAAGCGCTCAAAGCCTAAACCAGTATCGATATGTTTAGCAGGCAATGCTAGCAATTCTCCGTTGGAATTTCGATTGAATTCTATAAATACCAAATTCCAAATTTCAATTACCAACGGATGATCTTTATTTACTAGCTCTTTCCCTGATACTTTTTTCTTCTCTTCATCACCTCTTATATCAACATGAATCTCCGAACATGGACCACAAGGGCCTGTATCACCCATTTCCCAAAAATTATCCTTTTTAGATCCGAATAATAGTTGATCTTCCGGAACTATTTCTTTCCAATAATTAAAGGCTTCCATATCCTTATCCAAGCCATCAGATTTATCTCCACCAAATACACTAACATAGAGGCTGTCTTTGTCTATTTTATAAACCTCTGTAAGTAATTCCCACGCCCATTCGATGGCTTCCTTTTTAAAATAATCACCGAACGACCAATTGCCAAGCATTTCAAACATGGTGTGATGGTAGGTGTCGCGACCAACTTCCTCGAGGTCATTATGTTTTCCGGAAACCCTGAGGCATTTTTGCGTGTCTGCTGCCCGTTTATATTTAATGACTGAATTACCCAGAAACAAATCCTTAAATTGATTCATCCCTGCATTAGTGAACATAAGAGTTGGATCATTTTTAATAACCATTGGAGCAGATGCTACAATTTGGTGTTCTTTCGATTTAAAGAAACTTAAAAATGCTTGTCTTATCTGTTCTGATTTCATTCTTTATTATTTGAAATTAACAATGGTCCTGTTAATTATAACTTAACTCTATAATTGCAAATTTAGTTTATTTAATTAATTTTGTAGTAATTGCGTACAATATCTAATAAAAAACTGTATTAACTAATTATATGCTAAGAGTAAAATATAAATACAATCCTAAGTCTTTATCTTACGAAAAAGCAAGAATCACACCTAGCGGGATAATTTTGCGTTTGTTCGGGTATTTACTTGCAGGATGTTTCTTCTCCTTTCTGATCATTATCTTAGCTTATAATTTTTTCGAATCTCCTAAAGAAAGAGCCCAGCGAAGAGAAATAGAGCAGTTTAAATTGCAATATCAATTATTAGATGACCGTCTTGATCAGGTGAGTACCGTACTCGGAGATATGCAAGACCGTGACGATAATATTTATCGGATAATTTTTGAATCGGAACCTATTCCAAGTTCGGCACGAAAAGCGGGTTATGGTGGAGTTAACAGATACGCCAAACTTGATGGATACAGAAATTCAGATATCATTATTGAGACTACAAAGAAGTTGGACATGATAATGAGCCGGGTATATGTTCAATCGAAATCCTTTGATGATTTATTTGAGTTAGCTAAGAATAAGGAGAAAATGATGTTGTCCATTCCGGCTATCCAACCCATCAAAAAAGAGGATGGACGTATTGTGTCAGGATATGGTCAACGGTTTCACTCCATATTGAAAGTTCGAAGAATGCATTGGGGAATTGATATCTCTGCACCACAAGGAACACCTATTTATGCGACAGCTAACGGTGAAGTAAATTTTACCGGCAGAAAAGGAACCTATGGCAATACCGTAATGATTAATCATGGATATGGTTATGAAACCCTTTATGGTCATATGGATAAGATTATTATTAAACGTAAACAGTTTGTAAAGCGTGGTCAATTAATTGGTTATGTTGGTAATACCGGACTTTCCGAAGCGCCACACGTACATTATGAAGTACTCAAAGATGGTAAAAAGATAAATCCGGTAAACTTTTTCTATAATGATTTTACACCTGAAGAATTTGAGATGGTGTTGGAACTTGCTTCACGTGATAATCAAGCGTTATCATAATACCAATTATTCCAGGATTAAGAATGTTGCCGGATAAAAAAAATAAGATAGAAAAATTGTATTATCCCATTGGTGAGGTGGCTAGTATGTTTAAAGTAAACACTTCTCTGATTAGGTTTTGGGAAAAGCAATTCGATATCATTAAACCTCATAAGAATAAAAAGGGTAACCGTTTATTTACACCTAAAGATGTTGAGAATTTTCATTTAATTTATCACCTGGTTAAGGAGCGTGGTTTCACACTTCAGGGTGCTAAAGACAAATTGAAAGAAAACCCTGAAGATAGTGTAGATAATCTTGAAGTGGTTCAGTCTCTTGAAGAAATTAAAAAGTTCTTATTAGACTTGAAGAGTAATATCTAGTGTTGAAGCTGAAAATTTAGTAATAGCTATTTCTTACCAGATACCCCTGCACATATTCATTGATCCCGTTTTCCAAAGAATAGAAAGGTTGAGTATACCCAATGTTCTTCAATTTTTTCATATTGGCTTCGGTAAAATACTGATATTTCTGCCTGATGTCTTCCGGTGTATCAATGAAATTAATATCAACTTTTTTGTTGAGCGCTTTAAAAGTAGCTGTTGCAAGGTTGACGAACGATTGGGCAACCCCTGTTCCCAGGTTATATAACCCTGAGTGCTTGTCTCCCTGCATTAAATAACAGATCACATTTAACAAATCTTTCACATAAATAAAATCGCGAAGTTGCATTCCATCTTCAAAATCCGGATGGTGTGATCTGAATAAATTTACACGCCCTGTTTCTTGAATTTGTGCATATGCGTGAAATATCACCGACGCCATTCTTCCTTTGTGGTATTCATTTGGACCAAATACGTTAAAAAATTTTAAGCCATACCAGTATGGCGGGGTTTCCGTTCTTGAGAGTACCCATTTATCAAATTCATTTTTTGATTCTCCATAAGGATTTAAAGGTTTAAGCTGTTTTACAATTTCATGGGTGTCGTTGTAGCCGTGTTCACCCATCCCATATGTGGCAGCAGAAGAAGCATAAACCAATGGTAATTGATATTTCGTACACGCGTTCCAAATCTCTTTACTATAGTGTAAGTTAAGCCTATCAAAAATAGATACATCAAATTCGGTCGTATCCGTGCGTGCTCCAATATGGTGGATAAACTCAACTGATTTGTAGTTCGTATTTAGCCAGTCAATAAAATTATCTCTATGTATTTTCTCAACAAAGGATTTGTTATTCAGGTTTACATTTTTTGAAGGATCAGAGAAGTCATCAACCACAATAATGTCGTTGATCCCTTTAGCATTCATTTTACCAACGAGGCAACTTCCAATAAAACCTACAGCTCCTGTTACTACTATCATGTATTTCTTTTTTTATACTAATCCAATTTAAAATTAAATGCGTTAAACATTTTTTTAAAGATATCTGTATTATCCATGAATCCTGTAAATTCTTCTGCTCCAGGCCCAAATGCAAATACTGGTACCATTACTGCAGTATGATGTTCTGTTGTAAATGCACCTTCAACAACGCCTGTGGAAATATCTCCACCTATAATTGCAAAACCACCGGTTTCATGATCGGAGGTGATGATAACAAGGGTGTTGCCATCTTGCTCAGCAAAGTCAAGTACGGCTCCAACGGTATTATCAAAGTCAACTACTTCTTCAACTACATATGAGGTTAAAGTATCATGCCCTCCCCAGTCAATTTGAGATCCTTCAATCATTAGGAAAAATCCTTCTTTATTTTTGTTTAAGGTTTCAATTGCTTTTAAGCTTGATGTTGTCAACATATCTCCACGCCCTTCGCTAATTGATGGTGGGTGAGCGGCATAGAGCAAACCAGCTACTTTTTCACTATGCGTGTTTTCCAATTCCTTCAATGACGTTATGATTTCATAATTTCTAGCTTTTAAACTGTCCAATAAATTCAAACTATCTACTCGTATCGTGAAATCATCAAGACCGCCTCCTATAAAAACATCTATATCAGTTTTTAAGAAATCATATGCAATTTCTTCGTAATTATAACGATATACATTGTTCGCAATAAATGCTGCAGGAGTAGCATGGTTTATTTTCGAAGTAGCAACGAGACCGGTACTTTTATTGTTGGTTTCGGCATACTTGAGTATTGAGGTTAAATTTGTGGAGTCAGGAGCCATGCCAAGCATCTTTTGATTTGTTTTATAACCTGTTGCCAGGGCAGTACCTGCCGCACTGGAATCAGTGATTAAACTATTTGCAGAATAGGTTTTAACAAAGCCAATATATTTACATCTTTCAAGATTTAGAAATCCTTTATTAGCAATATAGGCTGAATAAATCTGTGAAGTTCCCATGCCATCCCCAATCATCAATATTATATTTCTTGGAGGCTTAATTTCCGTCACAGATGTGCATGAACTTATAACAAATGCAGTTAAAAATAGTAGTGAGTTTTTTTTCATGTTTAGTATTATTATTTTTTATTTAATGATGATGGAAGTTCCAAACCGTAGCCTAAGATTTTGCCTTCTCTTTTTAATTAATATTGTAAAGATTACTCCCAATACACCAAGTTCGGCTAGCATCAGAATAGCCCATTTATAATCATAAGTTGCCCCGTAGGCCGTTAAAAGAGCACCAATAAAAATAAAAGGAATAAATATGGTTCCTACTTTTCGAATGCCCCATTTATCAAGAGTAATACCTCCAAATAAGACCATCAATAAAAATGTGTTTGTGAAAGAGTACAAGCCGTACATTTTCCCATAATCAGCATTTGACATGTCGGTTTGGGTTTGTAAGGTATCTTTTATAGAGGAAAATATATCGTAAAAGTAGTAATTCGAGAACATGAGTGTGCTAATAAGAAAGATAGGGAACCACCTCGTCCAAGCAGATTCTTTCAAAAATTTCGTTAGATCTTTCATAAAAATATTCTTGGTCAAAACTGGTCAAATGTACAATAAAAGTCGAAATAAGAAGCTAAAAATTAAACTATAAACAAAGTTTCTTGCTAACAAATGATTTAGAATATTACCTTTGTTTTGAATAGAATATCTGACTAACTTAATAATTGTAATGCGTAGATTTATCTTCCTACTAATTCCTTTCATATTTTTACTAAGCTATACCACATATGCTCAAAGAAGTTGGGGAGGAAGCCCTCCAAGTTTTTCTCAGAAAGGAATAAAAACTGATGTGCCTCTAATGAATATTTCTTCAATTAATATGAAGGAGAGATTCAATGAGGCAGACTATGATAAGTCAGCCTTAGATCCGTTTAAAATTGGTTATACGATAAATACGAATTTTAATTTGATCAATGCCGGAATATGGGAAAACGTGAGAAATGGGGACAGAATTTGGAGATTATCAGTTAGGTCTGAAGGAGCGGAGGCCTTGACTGTATATTTTACAGATTTTTATTTGCCAAACCATTGTGAGCTATTTATTTATAATGAAGACAGATCCGTTGTTTTGGGATCTTATACCTCAGAGAACAACTCAGATAATGGAATATTTGTCACAGAAATGATCGAAGGAGAGATGATAACTTTTGAATTGTATCAAAATCGTAATTCTAAAGAAGAAGCTAAATTTACAATCAATGAGATAGGTCATATTTATCAGTATGCCGGATGGCCAGATATCTCACTCAAGGACTTTGGAGATTCGCATTCATGCGAAGTGAACGTTAATTGTGCGGAAGGTGAATATTGGCAGAGTCAAAAGAGGAGTGTTGTCCGGATCAGAGTAATAGAGAACAACACACTTTGGTGGTGTTCTGGTGCCTTGATTAATAATGCAAACCAGGATTTCACACCCTATTTGCTAACCGCCGAACATTGCGGTAAATATTCAAGTACATTTGAATATAGTAATTGGCTTTTTTACTTTAATTATGAAACTTCTAATTGCGAAAACCCTAATCAGGAGCCCACTTTAAATAGAATGACCGGTTCACAATTACTAGCAAAAGCTTCTCTGAGCCAAGGTTCCGAGTTTAAGCTTTTGTTGTTAAATAATGATGTTCCGCCGGCTTTTAACCCATATTTTAGTGGTTGGGATCGCAGGGGTCAAACAAGTCAATCCGGAGTTAGTATTCATCATCCCACAGGAGACATAAAGAAAATATCCACCTTTAGTCAGCCATTAATCTCGAGCATATATAAGGAAGAGACTGAGGATCCCAATGGTAAATTCTGGAAAGTTATATGGGCAGAAACCGCCAATGGGAATGGAGTTACGGAAGGTGGTTCTTCCGGCTCACCGATATTCAATTCGGAAGGGAGATTAATTGGTAGTTTGACTGGGGGATTTGCGGAGTGTTCTAATTTAACATTCTCCGATTATTATGGAAAGTTTGCTTATAGTTGGGAGTCCAATGGAACTTCAGATGATTTGCAATTAAAAGCATGGCTTGATCCGCAAAACACAGGACTTGTTACGCTTGATGGAATCGGTTATGAGGAGTTTTTTATACCCGAGTTCAAAGCTGATACAGTCATTGTACCTGTTGGAGGGTCACTTAATTTTAGTGATCTTTCAGTGGGAACAATTGATAATTGGGAGTGGACTTTTGAAGGAGCGCTTCCATCTTCTTCAAGTTTAGAAAGCCCATTCGATGTTATTTATAATAATATTGGATACCACGATGTAAGCCTACGCATTTCGAATAGCTCCAGAAATGAGTATATCATAAAACCGAATTATATTAAAGTTGTTCCTATTGTATCACCTATTCCAACCAATGATAATATTACCATATATTTAGGTACAACTCCTATCGATAATGTAGTGTTCACAATTTATGATGCATTAGGACAGGAAGTTGATAAATATTATTCCGGTGGAGCTATTAAAAGTAAAGTGCTAGATTTAAGCCATTACAAAACGGGATTTTATTTTTTGAAAGTTCAAACAGCAGAATACACCCAAACTCATAAAATAGCAATCTATTAATTAATTAGCATCCAATAATTTATGGTTTGAGTATTGATCCCATCTTTCCAAGGTTGTTTTCATATCTGTTGGGAGTTCAGAATCAAATTCTATATATGCATTTGTAGTCGGGTGTTTAAATCCAAGGTACTTTGCATGGAGGGCTTGGCGAGGTAATAGTTTAAAACAATTTTGAACAAATTGTTTGTATTTGGTAAAAGTGGTTCCTTTCAAAATTGCATTTCCACCATAGGTTTCATCATTAAAAAGTGGATGGCCAATGTATTTAAAATGTGCTCTGATCTGGTGCGTCCGGCCTGTTTCAAGCTGGCATTCGACTAAGCTTACATAACCGAAACTCTTAATTAGGTTATAATGAGTTGTCGCCTCTCTTCCGTATTCTCCACCAGGAAACACAGTCATTACTTTTCTATTTTTTAAACTACGCCCAATGTTTCCGGTAATGGTTCCAACTTCTTCTTTTGGTGTTCCCCAAACCAGTGCCTGGTATTTTCTTTTTATGGTGTGATCAAAAAATTCCTTCGCAAGCTTGGTTTGCGTAATTTCATTCTTGGCAACTAATAATATACCGGTTGTATTTTTATCAATGCGGTGAACCAAATAAGGATGTGCATCGGCTAGCTTATTTGGTGAATTATTTCGTAGATAGTAGGTTAACGCATTTACCAATGTTCCGTCATAATTTCCGAATCCGGGATGTACAACCATTCCAGCTTCTTTATTTACCAATAAAATGTCATCATCCTCATAAACGATATCAATGGCAATATTTTGTGGTATAATCTCAACTTCGCGGGGAGGATATGCTAAAACAATAGAAATAACATCTGCTGGCCTCACCTTATAATTTGATTTGATGGGTTTGCCGTTCACTAAAATATTATCAGCCTTTGCAGCATTCTGTATTTTATTTCTAGAAACATTCATGATTCGATCCATCAGGAATTTATCGATACGGATCAGTGTTTGACCTTGATCCACTACAAAATTATAATGCTCAAAAAGATCATTTGATTCTTCTATCGGTTCTTTATGATCACTCATAATTTATTTATTGATGGTGTCAATTACAACTCAAACATGAGAGAGTCAATCTAAATTGAGTCCATTCTCAAGGTGGTATCAGGTTGTAAGCTTTTAATATACTTCGTAAAATCAATGATGGAGTCGGAGCGATACCAGAGGTTCATGAAATCACCATGATTGTATTGAGTTTCCTCATTCCAAACCGGTTCTTGAAGATAAACTTTCATCTGATTTTTATTATCCTGATCAAGATATACCTCTTCTCCTAAATTAAACGATGCATAATGAAGCTTTTTCTCAGCCTCCTTTTTTGTCAAACCAATAAGAAAAGGAACCAATAATTTTCGTGAATAATATCCTTTACCTAAAATCAGATCAATTTTTGAATGAATCTGAATTAATGAATCAGGATAAATCGTATCTCCTTGGTACATCTGAGCCAATACAGCATTTTCTGCAAAATCAGGAACGTAATCGAGTATGTTTACCGCCAATCTGGACATTTCAAGTCTTACAAGTGATTGTCTTAAAGACAGATCAACTAAATTCGGCATGGGAACCATTTCAATGGATTGAGTCACAACGGTTAGATAAATTTTTCGATTTCTTTTAACGGTGGAATAAGGAAGCGGATTTTGGGAAATTACAGTTCCACTGGCTCGACTAATATCGAATACCGAATCGGTTACAATGAACCGAAAATTGTTTCGATCATCAATGCTGTCTAATCTTGAGATGGTTGAGCCTGAATAATCAGGAACTCTAATTGCTTCGCCGTGAAATGTGTACCATTTTATAATTTGGAAAACGATTAATAAAAGGATAAAACTTCCAATCACAGCAATTCCTAGATGTAGATAAAATTTCTTTTGCCGCAGAAAATTAAAGAACGTCTTTTTTTGTATATTTAACATGTGCTTCTTAATAATTTCTACTTTATGGGATATTAATTAATAACTCAAATTTAGGGATTAATATTGGATTGAGACAAAGATAAATTAAATACTAATTGAGTCGTTAACCCGAAAGTATATTCTCAAATATGAAAAAAAATGTTGCAATAATTGCAGGTGGAGATTCTGGCGAGTACGAAATCTCTATCGGTAGCGCCACGGTCGTTTACAAAAATTTGGATAACACAAAATATAATCCATACCTTATCATAATTAAAGGGCAGGATTGGTTTTATCTGGATAAAGACAATGAGAAATTTATCATTGATAAAGCTGACTTTAGCTTATTTATTGATGGGAGCAAATTGTTGTTTGACGTAATTTTTAATGTAATCCATGGCAGGCCTGGAGAGAATGGTATAATCCAGGGTTATTTTGATTTATTAGAAATTCCGTACACATCGTCCGGTTTAACAGCATCTGCACTAACTTTTAATAAGGGATTTTGCAATAAAATAGTTGCTTGTACTGGAACCCTAGTCGCCAAATCGATTCATTTGTTTAATAGAGAGCTCCCTCAGGCTCAAACCATTCTTGAACAATTGAAATTACCCCTTTTTGTTAAACCAGCTAATGGTGGTTCAAGCGTTGCAACTTCTAAAGTCTTGAAGAACACGGATCTTTTAGAGGCGATTGATTTGGCTTTTAGTGAGGATGATGAAGTTTTGGTTGAAGAATTTATCGAAGGTAGAGAAATATCTTGCGGTGTTATTAATTATTTAGGAAAGATGATGATTTTTCCAATAACTGAAATTATTAGTAAGACTGATTTTTTTGATTATGAGGCAAAATATACCGAAGGGATGGCAGATAAAATTACACCGGCTGATATTCCAGCTGAGGTTGAGTTTGATTGCAAGGCGATATCATCAGATTTATATCAAAAATTGAACTGCAAAGGAGTGGTTAGATTTGATTATATTTTTAATGATTCAGCAATTTATTTCTTAGAAGTTAACACAATTCCGGGGCTTTCCGAGATGAGTACTATTCCTCAACAAGCTGAACATATGGGCATATCAACTGCTGAGCTATTTAATATGATGATTACAAATGCGCTTCAGTGATAACACCGATTTTCGATATATCACATATTTTTGCATCACTCATTTCCCAATTGGTAATAAGTACCATAATCAAGACATTAGACTTTAGATAAATTCTTTTTTTCTAACATCTAAGGTCTTATATCTTGAAATCTTGTTGAATCAGTGAGACTCTGATTTTGCGAAACAAAATTAAATAAGGACAAAAAACAAAAAAGGCACAACATAATAAATATTGCGCCTTTTTAAAATCTATAAGCCTTTTATTTATTGTAACTAAGCTTGCTGAACAATTCACCATTCCGGGATATCTCGTAAGCTTTTTGGAAACCGTCATCTATATCCAACATTACCTTGTGATACACATCCTGTGTCCATAAATTTCCACCTATTAATCCTTTTAATGAGTACTTTATCGCTTCTTGTGATGTATTCAATCCTTCCTCAACAACCGGTACACCTTTATCAATTCCAAAATCCGTGAACTGCTTAAGAAAACTATCAGTGATAATAAAGTTTTTTACATATTCATCATCACTTTCATATTCATTTAAAATTCGCAGCCTGTTATCATCAACATATTGTAATACAAATTCATTAAATACGCCTTTGCGAGTCAAGTCTGCATAATATCTAGATCTCCTGGTTGTATCCACTGGAACAAATACATCAGGCATAATTCCACCCCCACCATAAACCAGTCTTTTACCCGGAGTAAAATACTTTAATGAATCCGGGAATTGGATACTATCAGATGTCAGAAACTCACCGTTTTGATGCCTATTGTATAAATCTTTATAATAATCCTCAACACCATTGTCATATGGTTTTTGAATTAAGCGACCTGTTGGCGTATAATACCTTGCAGTTGTTAAGCGAATTACCGAACCGTCAGGTAGCTGGCATGGTCGTTGAACCAGACCTTTACCAAATGAGCGACGACCGACGATAATCCCTCGATCCCAATCCTGAATTGCCCCTGCCACAATTTCACTTGCGGATGCAGATCCTTCATCTATTAACACCACCACATCTTCATTCTTAAAACTTCCACGTGCAGTAGATTTATATTCCTCAACAGGGCTGTTAATACCTTCTGTAAATACAATCATTTTTCCGACCGAAAGAAATTCATCACTAATCTGAATTGCCGATTGCATCACTCCGCCACCATTTCTACGCAAATCAAAGATTAGTTTTTTCATTCCTAGGCTCTTGAGTAATGCCATTGAGCCTTCAAATTCATTATACGTTGTTTGCGAAAAGCGGTTAAGTTTTATGTAGCCAATTTCATCATCCACCATAAAAGTGGCACCAATACTATTCACTGGAATCTTATCACGGATGATGGTAAAATCTAACAAATCTGATATTCCTTTGCGGAGTACCACAATGTTTACCTTTGTCCCTTTGGGTCCTCTCAAATGATCAAAAACAAACTGATTGTCTATGTCTTTTCCAAAAGAGTTTTTACCGTCAATTTTGATTATCTTATCACCTGCAAGAATACCAACGCTTTCAGAAGGTCCTCCATGAATTGGTGCTATAACCATCAGCGTATCCTTATAAATTTGGAATGAAATTCCGACACCTTCAAAATTTCCTCTAAGTGGCTCATCAGCAGCGGGCAAGTCTTCCTTTGAAATATAACGCGAATGTGGATCAAGTTCTTTTAAGGTTTCAATGATGGCATTTTCAACCAATTTTGCTTCATTTACCGTATCAACATAGGCATCGCGAATAATTTTCATCGCTGATGCCAATTTTTTAATATTTTGATTTGGATCAGTATTTTGAGCATTTGTGAGAGTAGGTGTTACCAGAAGAATGATAAAGACTAAAACACTCTTAAGTAATAACATTGGATTTAATAGTTTCATTGTGATTTATTTTATTTCAAAATTAAAAAGAAATATACGCTGGCAATGATGTGAACTGTTATTATTGTGTTAAAATTTGTTAAGACGTATAAAGTATGACACTATAGCTAACAAAAACCCTAATACGCTAACAACGCTAATGCAGCATCATATATTTTATCTTCGTTAGGGAGAACAGCCTTTTCCAAAATCCTGTTAAATCCAACAGGAGTAAATGTTGAACCAACCCTACGCACGGGGGCATCTAGTGATTCAAAGCATTCGTTAACGATCATTGCTGATAGTTCGGCACCAAATCCGGAAAACACTTTATCTTCATGAACAACCAAGGCACGACTTGTTTTCCGAACTGATTTTAAAATTGTTTCTTTATCGAGGGGGATTAAAGAACGAATATCTATTACCTCTATAGATTTATTGTTTTCTTGAGCAATTTTTTCGGCAACTTTAACACACATATGAGTTGTGTTACCATAAGTAACTATACTTAAGTCAGTACCTTTATTCCTTATGCGGGCTTTTCCAAACGGTACTTCAAAGTCATCAGGTACCGGTGCTTCAGCATTTGGATCGTTGTACAAAGCTTTTGGTTCCAAAAATAGTGTTGGCCCTTTTGAGCGAATACTCGTTCTCAACAATCCGGCTGCATCATCAGCATAAGAAGGATATACAATTCTTACACCCGGCAATGTTGATAATGCCCCTTCAATATTTTGAGAATGATAAAGACCCCCTCCGATGTAACCACCTGAGGCTAACCTTACCGTAACATTTGCTGAGAACTGACCATTGCTTCTCCAATAATCGTGAGTTAACTCCACAAACTGCTCCATAGCCGGCCAGAAGTAATCTGCAAATTCTGCACCTTCCACAACAATTCTCACTTTCTCATCAAACCGACTCATCCCATTGGCTGTTCCCATTATAAAATCTTCAGCAATAGGCGCATTAAAAACACGTTTTTTACCGAACTCTTGCTGCAATCCTTTACTTACATTAAATATTCCTCCTTTATCCTTATTTGCCATATCCTGACCCCAGATGAAAGTATCGTGATTATGACGGAACTCAGCTTTGAGTGTCTCATTTAATGCCTCGATTAATTTCTTATTCTCTCCTTTCCCATGCGTTAATCCTTCCGGATATTTAGTAGATATATATGCTTCGGGGATTACAAATTCATGAATAGATTCCGGTGAAGGATCTGCTGCCTTCATTGCTTTCTTGTGAGCAGTTGAAACAATGCTCTTTACCTCGGTTTCAATGGTGACTAATTCTTCTTCGCTAAATATTTCTGAATAGATGAGCCTTTTCCGAAATCGTTTAAGTGGATCTTGCCCTTTTACTTCTAATAATTCATATTGATCACGATACAACTCATGACGATCAGAATTTGAATGCGATCCAATCCGAATACAATTGGCGTGAACAATTACCGGAATTCCTTTTTCCTTAACTATTCGCTTTGCTTTGAGCATAGCATTCATCGAATTAAACGGATCTTTACCATTGCAATAAATTACTTCGAGATTTTTAAACGAAAGAAAATTATCAGCTGCTCTGGGATTCGCAGTTTGCTCTTTCTTCGGAACAGAAATTCCAAAACCGTTATCCTGAAAAACAAAAATTACAGGAAGCTTTTCATTACTAGCACCATTTATCGCTTCATAAACATATCCTTCCGAAGTGGAAGATTCTCCCTGAGAACTTATGGCCACTCCTTCAGTTTTATAATACTTCATTGCTCGGGCAACGCCTACTGCATGTAGTGTATGATTACCGGTAGCTGAAGAAACATTATGCACATTCCATTCCGGCTTCGCAAAATGATTTGACATATGACGACCGCCACCGGCAACATCTGATGCTTTTGATATCCCATTTAAAATAATCTCTTCGGCCGTTAATCCGGATGATATGGCGGTTAGCATATCACGATAATAAGGAAATAAATGGTCGGTTTTTTTATTAAATGTCTGACCGATCGCTAATTGAATTCCATCGTGACCGGCATATGGGGCATGGTATGACCAACCCAAGGCTTGCTTTAAATAATTAGGTGCTTTCTCATCTAACTTTCTTCCCAATACCATCAAAGTATACCATTTCTTTAAGGTTTCTTTATCAGTATTTTTAATAGTTAGTTTTTTGTCAATCTTTAACAGTTTATGCTTTCTATGATATGTCATCTTAAGATTGAATATTAATTTAACAGGCTATAAATAATCCTGCAAAGGTACAAAATATTATTTATTTAAAGTAATTCCAGATAAGGAAATAATTAAGTCAATCCGAGGTAAACATCTGGTTTTCTGTCATTAAAAACATGATTACGAGATGTAACCATTTTATTTCTTGCTTCAGCAATATCAATATCGATGATATATACGGCATCTGAATCGGGGCTGGCCTTATCAATAATAATCGCATCGGGATTGGTAATAAAAGAATTTCCGCTAAAGGTAATATCTGATTCGGTTCCGTACCTATTTGCTGTTATCACAAACATCTTATTCATAAATGCTTGCGCAGGAACACATTTTTGGGCATTTGTTGTAATTAAATTAGATGGATGACAAACAATATCTGCACCATTCATACCTACAATTCGCCATACTTCAGGGAATAGATAATCAAAACATATGAGCATTGATGTTTTACAAAACCCAATGTCAAATACAGGTAATCCCACGGATCCTGTTTCGAAAATATCTTTCTCATTTAAAAATAAGTGAATCTTTTGATACTTACCAATATAGCCATTTGGACCAACCAATACAGTTGTATTAAAGAGCTTCTCACCCACTCTTTCATTCACGCCGCAAACAATATTTGTATTGTATTTTTTAGCTGAAGAAACTAAAAATTCAACAAAAATACTTTTTGATATTTCTTCAGAATACATGACTGCATCATTTCTTGAAGCAAAATTATAACCAGAGTTTGCCAACTCCGGAAATACAATCAGTTCACTTCCTAAAGCCTTTCCCAACAACTTTTCAATCTGCATTATATTTGCATTTTGATCTCCCAATATGGGTTTAAATTGAATATATCCTACTTTATTCATCTTACTAATTTCTTATGATCTTAAACTCGCCATCTTCTTCTAACTTAATAATTGTTGAAGGTTTAACTTCTCTTATCAAACGCTGTTCAAGATTGACTACATAATCAACACTATTCTTAATCTCATCTTCTATTGATGTAAACATAATAGGTGTTGGCTGACCGGAAATATTAGCCGACGAAGATACAATTGGATGGCCCAGTTGAGTTATCAATCTTCTGCAAAATTCGCTTCTAACTATTCTGATTGCAATTGTATTATCTTCTGCAATCACATTTTTTGCCAGGTTTTTCGCACCGGAAAAAATTATTGTCAACGGTGTCTGTATACTATCAATCAGATCAGGTGCTATGTCGGGAACTTTATCTACATAATATGCAAGTTTGTCAGTCGAATCAAGTAAAACGATCAAACTCTTGCTTTCAACTCGCTGTTTAATTTTAAATATTCTTTGCACTGCTTTCGCGTTAGTAGCATCACAGCCCAAACCCCAAATGGAATCTGATGGGTATAAAATGATTTTCCCTGCTTTCAAAAACTCAACTGTTTTCTTTACAATTTCGTCCATATTAGTTAATCCTCTTCAATAATTGGTTTTTGTTTATTGTATACGCACACTTGAAATGGGTTTCAGGACATGCTTTCAATCCATGCAAACCACACGGCCTGCATTTTAGTTCTTCGTTAGTTTCTACTATCACTGAATCACCCGACAATGGACCAAAACCAAATGCTTCGACTGTCGAGCAAAAAATTGCCGTGATTGGTGCGTTCACCGATGAAGCCAGGTGCAAAGGAGCAGAATCATTCACATAATTCATGCTAGCCTCTTTCATCAATGCAGCAGATTCAAGCAGTGTAAGTTTTCCTGCTAAATTTAAAGTATTCTTATCACCGCTGCGGTCAATTATTTGTTGACAATGCCCTCTATCTACAGAAGATCCTATGAAATAAATATAATAGGACGAATCTATTTCTTTAATGAATTCTACCCATTTATCAAACGGAAATTCTTTTGTAAACCACAACGATTTTGGTGCAACACAAATATATTGATGTGTTTTATATTGTGAGGTTTTGGCATAATCAGCTTTAGACGGATATAACTTCACCGTCGTAGATTTATTATTTGTCCACCGTTTAACTAATGCTAAATTGCGATCAACCTCATGAATGATGTTTCCATTCTTAGCAATTCTATGTTTTACACTGTTTGAGAAGAATAGTGATAATGGATTTTTATTAAAGCCAATTGTTTTTCTGGCTCTTGATAAAACCGTGGCAAGACCGGTCAATAGAAATCGTTGAAGATTTACGATGAGATCATATTTTTCACCCCGATTATGATTAATGATATCAATAAGATTTCGGTATTTATTCTCAGACTTATTCCAAATTATAAGATTGCTAATTATCGGATGATCATTAAATAACGATTCATTACCCTTCTTTAACATAAAATCAATCTGTGCATCAGGATAAGAAATGTTTAATTTCTCAATTAATGGAGTTGCGAGTATTACATCACCGATGGAGGCTGTTTGAATAATAAGTACTTTCTTAATTTTCATGCTCCACAATTAAACTGCTATATCATGTTCTCTGAGGGCTTCATTCAGAGAAGTTTTTAAATCGGTGGAAGGCTTACGCTTACCAATAATTAATGCGCATGGAACCTGATATTCACCGGCATTAAACTGTTTAGTATAAGAACCCGGAATCACAACAGATCGTTCTGGCACAATGCCTTTCATCTCAAGCGGATCTGATCCCGAAATGTCGATGATTTTAGTTGAATTTGTAATGACAACATTGGCACCTAACACCGCTTCCTTCTTCACCATGGCTCCTTCAACAACGATGCAACGTGAACCAATAAAACAACCATCTTCAATAATTACTGGTGCTGCCTGTACGGGTTCCAAAACGCCTCCGATACCAACGCCTCCACTTAAATGTACATTTTTGCCAATTTGCGCGCAAGAACCAACAGTGGCCCAAGTATCAACCATGGTACCTGAATCAACATAAGCGCCAATATTAACATAGGAAGGCATCATAATCACTCCTTTAGCAATGTACGCACCATAACGAGATACGGCAGGTGGAACGACTCTGACCCCTAATTTATTATAATCCTTTTTCAACGCGATTTTATCGTGATACTCGAATGGGCCATTCTCAATTTTCTCCATTTTTTGAACAGGGAAATAAGAGATGACAGCTTTCTTTACCCATTCATTAACATTCCACTTTTCAATAAACATCTTATCTTCAGAATAAACCGGCTCTGCTATTCTGATCTTCCCTTTATCCATTAAATAAACCACCCTTGATATTGCCTCCTGTGTTTTTTTGTCAGAAAGTAAGGTTTTATTTTCCCACGCCAGTTCTATAATTTCTCTTAAGTCTTCGTACATATCCGCATAATATTTATTCAAAATTATAGAAAATTTGAACAGTATAAATACTTCTTTGTAATTTTGCACCCTGAATATCGTTTTGATATATTGAAAACAACTTAACAATGGGCAGAATATTAGCAATTGACTATGGTCGAAAAAGGGTTGGAATAGCTGTTACTGATGAGTTACAGCTTATCGCCAATGCATTGACCACAATAGCAACAAAAGATATATTCACTTTTCTAAAAAAATATATAAATGATGAAAGAGTGGATTGTATCGTGGTTGGAGAGCCCAGACAAATGAACAATGAGCCTTCTGAGTCAGCAAGATTTATTGAGCCATTTGTAAGAAAACTAAAATCCGAATTCCCTATAATGAGAGTAAAGCGTGTTGATGAACGCTTCACTTCAAAAATGGCACAACAAACCATTCTTGAAGCAGGCTTAAAGAAGAAAGACCGGCAAAATAAAAGTTTGCTGGACAGTGTGAGTGCCACACTTATTTTACAATCATATATGAACTCGATTTCATAATCTATTTAATCAAACATTTATGGCTTACCCAATTGTAGCATACGGACACCCTGTATTAAGAAAGATCGCAAAGAGCATTGATAAAGACTATCCGAATTTGAATGAGATTATCGAAAACATGAAAGAGACCATGCATGAAGCACCAGGTGTAGGACTGGCTGCCCCTCAGGTTAATCTTTCAATTAGGTTAATTGTTATGGATGCAGGTTTGTATAAAACAGATTATCCCGAAGTTGAAGGATTTAACAGGGTACTTATCAATCCAAGAATCGTTAAGGAAGAGGGTGAAGAATGGGAGTTTAACGAAGCTTGTTTGAGCTTGCCCGGATTGGCAGAATATGTTATGCGAAAACCAATCATTACACTCAAATATCAAGATGAAAATTTTGATAAACACGAGGAAGTTATCGATGGAATGGCAGCTCGGATAATCCAACACGAACACGACCATTTAGAAGGAATACTTTTTATTGACCATGTGAGTAGTTTAAAAAAGGTATTGCTAAAGAATAAGCTATATGACATATCTACAGGAGAAGCAAATGCTGCCTACAAAATGGCATTGCCGCCAATCAGGAAAAAGAAGAGACTAAAATAATTAGGGCCACATAGGCTGACTTAAGCTCCTTTTAATTAGGGCTTCCTCAGAAAGTCAAGTTTAGGATGTTTGCAAAATTTACGATATTCATCACAAAAAGTGTTGCGCCTATCCAAGATTCGGAAGTGTCTTTAAGTTTTGCTTTTATTTG
>PIVJ01000863.1 GCA_003353955.1 Bacteroidota bacterium
CATTAAGTGGTCGAACGTCACCTGAGAAGAAGTGCTAAAATGGCCAATATTTGTGACGTCACTCATTCACGCATGATTTAACAGATGTCATTTCTGTCAACACTGAAAACGGCTAGTATATGGCCAAGTTAAATGACATGCTTCATTTTTTATTGTAGTGGCAGTTGTCAGAAAAAAAATCAATTTTGTCTGTTTCGCATCCCCTTGCATCCGCATCCGTATCACCTTGCTACATTGACCAAATAACACATCCCTCGAGCAAAGTGGCGTACAAAGGTTAATTATCAAATGTTTTAATTCGGAAATCACTGTCTCGGCGGAAACTCCCCACAGATCGAATAGAAGATGACGATTTTCATTTCTACTGGTGTCGTTCTGATGACCTAATTACAATAATTTTTCACGCTCTGTTAAACATAAACTATCCTATTGGAAAACAATAGCGCAAAACTAGAGACGTTTGTCTTTCATGTGTCGTTCATAGCGTAATTTTAGACCCTACGTGTAGCGTTTGACGATTTTTCGAAAACGACTGATATTTTGTAAAATTCCGACAACCACTAGGGGTCTAGAAACTTTTATTGGGCAGTGTAGATGCTTCAAACG
>PIVJ01000864.1 GCA_003353955.1 Bacteroidota bacterium
TCACTACCTATTTCAACACGTAGTATAGCTTCAGCATCGTCAATATCCATATCTCTTGCGAACACTGCTGCGTCTGTTTGTAAATCCAACATTTCTAAATCATCAAAAGCTTCTTCTACAGGATCGTACTCCTGGTATAATCTGCCTTTTAATGGATGATATAGTGAAAGTAATTTTTGTAAATTTTGTTGTTCCTTAGGAACTCTTAAGTCCCCGTCTCTAAACATTATATGCCCCATTGTTGCTTCTCCATTCTGTTCATCTTTAAACGGAGAGTCATGATTTGTTGCATATCTAATTTCTTTTTGTTTACCCGTTTCCTCGTCAAAATACAATAAAGCATGTTTTCTAGTATGCTTGCCTGGTATTGTTAGAGTTAAAGGTGTGTCTTTACCAGTTAGATAGTATAACCTATCTTTAATTTCCCATTTTGGTTTTACTGGTTCTGGTGATTTCAAGTGTTTCCAATCTTTTGTAGTTTCAGTCGGTTCACTTGTTTTCACTACTTCATTTATAGACTCTTCTAGGTCTACTTGTTTTGCAACCGTTTTTTTAGGTTGTACTTTTTTATTTGCCATAATATAATATAATTTGATAGTTTAAAG
>PIVJ01000219.1 GCA_003353955.1 Bacteroidota bacterium
TTGTATTTTTACTCATGGGGGTATTATTGTTTTATACACCTCAAAGATATTGTATATCAATGAGATAACAAAGTAAATGCCCCCGTTTTTTCTATTTTTTATGAATTATTCAGGCTAGGTGATTCGTATTTATAGAAATGTCTATTCAGTGGTATTTCATAACCAATTTTAGTTTTTGAGTGATCAATCCATGCATCGGGTACATGGGGCAAAACTTCCTGTTTTAAATATTCTTCTATGCTTTCTTTTAATGGCACCATTTCGGTTTCACGTAATTGAGGGTCTGGTTCAGGTTTGCCCTTTTTATCTCTGCAGATTTCTGCTGTTTCATCTCGCTCACCTAAAGCCTCCAATATCCCTTTAAGCTCATTGGCATTAAGTTTTACTTCTTTTGCCCGGTCAATTTCCCTAAGATCTATTAGGAAAGATTTTCGGTCTTTATACAACTTCTCATTTTTTGCTTTCCCTAAGTCTCTGAGAAGAACACGGATTGTTTCCTGCCTTTGTTGACCAGCCTCAACCTCTTTAATGCGTATATTTTCGTCTTTCTTTTTACTACTTGCAATATTTTGAAAAGCGGTAATATCTTCTAATAATGCAATGCGCTCTTCTGAAGTCTGAAAGTTTAAGCGAAGGGGTCTGTCAACCGTAATTTTGTTGTACCCAAAATCTTCATTGTCGAAAACTTTGCAAACAATTAATTCTTTCTCTTTTTCTTCACCATTGCCGTTTTCTTTGATTTTAAAAGTTCGGGCTTCATCATTTAAGAAGTTTCCATAAATAGTGGTAATTTCTGCTATTTGATTTGGACGCCCATCTTCTCCATCACCAATTTGCTTACGTTTATTTCCAAGACTTTTAGTCATTCGTATCCAGAAATTCCGGGCATCTATCAGTTGGATTTTTCCTTTACGTTCTTTTAGTTTCTTATTAGTAACAACCCATATGTAGGTTGAAATACCTGTATTGTAAAACAATTGGTCAGGCATTGCAATAATGGCTTCTAGCCAATCATTCTCAATAATCCAACGTCTGATTTCAGACTCACCACTTCCGGCATCACCAGTAAAAAGAGGAGAACCATTAAACACAATGCCAATACGGCTGCCACCATCTTCAATATTTTCCATTTTAGCAATCATGTGTTGAAGAAAAAGTAAAGCTCCATCATTAACCCTTGGTAATCCAGCACCAAACCTGCCAGTATATCCTAAAAGAGCAGCCTCAGATTTAATATTTTTTTCTTGTTGTTTCCATGACACGCCAAAGGGAGGGTTAGCCAGCATGTAATCAAACTTGTCATTTGAATATGCATCTTTAGAGAAAGTGTCGCCTAATTGGATTTTTTCTTCATCGTGCCCTTTTATCACCATATCTGAGCGGCAAATTGCCCAAGCCTCATCATTCCAGTCCTGACCATACAGGTGTGGTTGGGAATCTTTATTGAGTTGCTTGAGATATTGTTCTGCTTCTGACAGCATTCCTCCGGTTCCGCATGCAGGATCGTAGATTTTTTTCACTTTAAAACTTTCTGCCAGATCATCTTCAGGAGATAGTAATAAGTCAACCATCAATTTTATTACTTCACGAGGTGTAAAGTGTTCACCTGCTTCTTCATTTGATTGTTCAGCACCAATTCTAATCAATTCTTCAAAAATGTAACCCATCTGTAGATTATCAACTTTTACAGGAGAAAAGTCAATTTTTGAGAATTTCTTAATGACCTGATAAAGAATATTCTTTTCAGCCATTTTGCGTATTTCATCTTCAAACTCAAAACGATCGAATATGTCACGTACATTTGATGAAAAGTTGTTGATGTAGCTGTTTAAGTTTGGTGCAATCTGGTTGGCATCGTCTAATAAAGTTGAAAATTCAAGTTTGGATAGGTTGTAGAATTTCACCCCTGTAACCTGCTCCATTTTTGCTTTAATAATACTCTCTGGCTTACCTTTTATCTTACTATATTCTTTTAATGAACCCTGCTTCGTTGGTTCTAAAATACAGTCAAATCTTCTAAGTACCGTAAGAGGTAATATTACTTTTCTGTATTCATTTCGTTTGTATGGTCCTCTAAGCAAGTTGCAAATACCCCAAATGAAAATCGCCATTTGGCGATGCGTCTCTGTTGTCATATTATTAGTTCAAATTTTTTTAATCTATAATTTTTAATGCCTTAAAAGTTTTTTCATTAGTACAGAAACCTTTTTTGGTTTTCATAATTGCTTGGAATTAAAAACAAAGGGGGAGTGTTTTTTGGATGAGATTTTATCAAAAAATAACGCTTTGTTTTTATTCAATACCAAATATATGGAATTTGTTTGAATGTGACAAAAGAAAGAAAAATGTTGATCGTTAAGGATTTTAAGGAAATTGAGGAAATTGAGGATAGCAAGGAAATTAAGTCCTTATAATCCTTAGTTTCCTCAATAAGTTTTGATTAAATTTTTATAATGTTCATTTCTTTTGCTTGTCCAAAAGAAACGAACCAAAGA
>PIVJ01000865.1 GCA_003353955.1 Bacteroidota bacterium
CAGGCATGGCGCCGCTTCCGAGCACACCGAAGCGGCTCGCAACATCGAAGGAGGCGCCAGACATGGCGCCGCCGGCGAGCCCACCGAAGCAGCTCGCATTATCGAAGCAGGCGCCAGGCATGGCGCTATCGGCGAGCACGCCGCTGCGGCTCGCAACATCGTAGCAGCCGCCAGGCATGGCGCTGCTGGCGAGCACACCGAAGCGGCTCGCAACATCGGAGCAGGCGCCAGGCATGGCGCTGCCGGTGAGCGCGCCGAAGCGGCTCGCTGAATCCGAGAAGGCGCCAGCCTTGGCGCCGCCTTCGACGATCGCACCGAGGCAGCTCGCCGAATCCGAGAAGGCGCCAGCCTTGGCGCCGTCTTCGACGATCGCACCGAGGCGGCTCGCCGAACCCGAGAAGACGCCCAGCAGGGCGCAGCCAGCGAGCTCATTTCCGCAGCTCGCAAACTCCGAAGAGGCGCCCAGAAGGGCGCAGCCAGCGAGCGCATCGCCGTAGCTCGAAAAATCCGAGGGAGCGCCCAGGAGGGCGCCGCTGGCGAGCTCATCGCCGTAGCTCGCATAAAACGATAAGGCGCCGCTGCCGGCACCGTCCGCAAGAGCTTC
>PIVJ01000220.1 GCA_003353955.1 Bacteroidota bacterium
AATATAACTTCTGTTGATACTGATTTAGTATTGGTGAAAGACCAAATTTTAAATATAGACCAAGAAATTCTAAATTTACAAAATACAAAATATGATAAAACGGGTGGTATTTTGACTGGTGATTTAATCCATAATGGAAATAATGTACAATTACAAGGTTCAGGAGCAATCCAAATACAAAATCAAGGGACGGTTCAAATACAGCCAACGGGTGCTTTAACTATGAAAGGTCACGGTGTATTAGGTGAAATTAATATGAGTAATAACAAAATAACAAATTTAGCAACCCCAACAGACCCCTTTGATGCTTCAACAAGAAACTATGTTGATAATGCTATTAGCGGTATTCCAACAGTGGATTTAACAGATTTAGAAACAAAAACACAAAATATAAGTTTAATTGATACAAATAGCGATAAAACACAGTTTGATAAACCAATTTATATTAACGATTTGGTAACGCAAGAACTGTATAATTCTTCTACTACAATAAAATCCGATGCTACTATTATTTCTGGGTCAATAAACGATATATGGGACG
This sequence comes from Bacteroidota bacterium, assembly GCA_003353955.1. Classification (GTDB taxonomy): domain Bacteria; phylum Bacteroidota; class Bacteroidia; order Bacteroidales. The sequence continues at coordinate 542 of PIVJ01000220.1, forward strand.
GCAATACATCTACATTTTTAGAAGTAAGCGGTCCTACTACAGGTTTTTCAGATGGACAAATTCAAATAGACTGTACACTAATTAAAACAAATTTTGCTGGACAAGGTGCGTTAGCAATTTTCGGTATAACGGGGCAAAGATACACTGTTAGTTTATCTACTGGAGGAACATTAACACCAGCGGAGGCTAATGGGTGGGTTGTTTTAAATAATGTTGATTTTTGTAATTCAATATCTGTTTACGGGACGGGTTCTGCCCCGTTTACATGTAGAGTATATGCTCTTGCCATAACTGATTTTAGCGGAAATGTTGAAACTTTGATTACAAACCCAACATCATTTGTTTTGGGCCAATCCGCAACTCGTAAATATGTTGATGATAAATTTATTAATCCTACTATTACGGGGGATTTATCAGTTAGTGGAAAAATTCTACCTACTGTTGATGGAGGGGGTGAATTGGGTAGTTCTTCATTACATTGGGATAATTTACGAATGACTGGACAAATTGTTAATGACCAAGGGGCTATTATTAATATGAATGAAGGCACAGATTTACGATTAACAGGTAATACTATTAGATTGGACGGAGACACTATACAAACTGGTTCTGAATTGACTATGAGTGCTTCAACTTTGGTTAATTTGACTTCTTCTAATCTTATTAATATGCTTTCTTCCTCAATTGTTAATATTACAGGACCTAGTATTAATTTGAATGGCGAAATTAACGCTAACGGCGAACTATCCAGCAATGTTTCTATGGCTTTAAATGAAGTTTCTACACCTGCCGATAAGCCTAATTTTGGCAAATTATACATGAATAACAGCCAACTAAAATACCAGTTCGCGGGTATTGAATATCCTATAGCGGGTAATGAAGTTAAGGTTGTTAAGAAATTTAGCCCTGCTGATGCTTCTACTGTTCTATATGATGATGATTTTATAACAATCAGATATATTCAGGCTGATTTACAACCTTCATTCGTCCTTAAAACTTTACCTTCTGGTCAAGGGGCTTTTGGTACTTGGGTAGATACTTCTATTGTATTTGTTGCTGGGGGTGCTGGGTCAAGTGGTAACGGAGACGGGACTAATCAACTAGGCGCTAAGTGTTTCTTTTATGGAAGCACTACTAGGGATATTGCCTTTAACCACATCAATTATGGTGCTACTTCAAGATGCGTATTATGTGCTGAAAATGATTTAAATTATCCTACATATACATTAAGGCTTATTACAGGTGATTTAACTTATTTAGGTGTTGCTGTTGTTGAGAGGGTTTAAATTATTTAATAAAAAAATATATAGTATATTATACTATAAAGTAAACATGTCAAAACCTCCTAATCAAACAAGAAAGGTAATTTTAAGAGTTGATGGAATACAAACCGAAGATGGCGGGGCTTTAAATTTAGGTAATTCTTCTCGTATTGATTTTCTTGATACCTATTCAGTTTCTGGCGGTATTTATTCACAAGTTAAAAGTCAAACAAGAACAGGGGATATTTTAGGGACTGAACAAGAACTATTAAATACTAATAATTGTCTTGGTTCTATAACAAGGGTTGGTAATACTTCAAGAGTTGGGGGAACGGTTCATATTATGGCAAGTGGGGATTTTACTGCTTTTACTGGACGAGACCTTGAAATTAAATGGAAATTGGGCGATATAGTTTTAGGAACTACGGGCGTTATGGATATTGATAAGAATTATAATAGCGAAGGTTGGTTTTTAGATTTAATCCTTGTTGTAAGGGGTTTAGGAACTGCTGGGATTGCTTCTATTAATACTACTGGTTCTTTATCGTGGCTTAAAAAACAAATGGGCGATGCTGAACAATACAGTTTAAATAGTTTGAATAATACAACTTATGAAACAGAAACAAATAAAGATTTTAGCCTTACGGCTACTTGGTCTAATGGTTCTACAATTCTTGATACTATAACAT
>PIVJ01000866.1 GCA_003353955.1 Bacteroidota bacterium
AGAATTTAAAAATTCACCTTTGGGTAAGATTCCTAAAAGCTGGGAAGTGGTGAAGGTTAAAGAAATAGGACAAATTATTTCTGGTGGAACTCCTAAAACAGAAAATAAGGATTATTGGGATGGAGATATATTTTGGATTACTCCTACTGATATTACTAATAATAGAGGTAAAAAATACATGAATAAAACAAAAAGAACTATCACTGTTGAAGGATTAAAAAATTCTTCAGCTAATATGTTACCTATTAATTCTCTAGTGATTTGTACTAGAGCAACGATTGGCGATTCAATAATAAATAAAGTTCCTTTATCAACCAATCAAGGTTGTAAGTCTATAATACCTAAAGGTAATTATTCAGTAGAATATTTATTTTATCGGATATTAAATGATAAAAAAATTTTAATTAAAAAATCTAATGGTAGTACTTTCTTAGAATTATCAACAAAAGACTTTAAGAAATTAACTGTTATATCTCCACCACTCCCAGAGCAAAAAAAAATAGCAGAAATACTAAGCACAGTAGATGCTAAAATTGAAATTATAGACCAACAGGTAAGCAAAACTCAAGAACTTAAAAAAGGCTTGATGCAACGCTTATTAAC
>PIVJ01000867.1 GCA_003353955.1 Bacteroidota bacterium
TCCTGGGCAGGTCCCACAGATCAAGTTCGAAGATAAACTTGAAAGGTCAAAGGTCAAGGTCACAGAGGTCAAATTAGGAAAATCACACTTTGGGCCTTTTGACCCCTTTAAAGTCCATCAATTTCAACGAAACTGGGTATGAACATCCAGTGCCACATTCGTCAAATCATATCACACGGGTTTTGACTTGAGGTCAAAGGTCAAGGTCACAGAGGTCAAATTCTATTATGACCATTGATGACCATTGTAACAAATGAGACAAAGTTTTTCCACTTTCCTCTTAACCGATCTTCACCAAACTGGGTGGGAACCTACCTGGGCAGGTCCCACAGATCAAGTTCGAAGATAAACTTGAAAGGTCAAAGGTCAAGGTCACAGAGGTCAAATAACGAAAATCACACTTTTGCCCTTTTGACCCCTTTCCAGTGCATGGATTTCAACGAAAATGGGTATAAGCGTCCAGTGCCACATCCTACAAATTATGCGGGTTTTGACTTGAGGTCAAAGGTCAAGGTCACAGAGGTCAAATAGTGAAAATCACTCTTTGGCCCTTTTGACCTCTTTCAAGTCCATGGATTTCAACGAAAATGGGTTTGACCATCC
>PIVJ01000868.1 GCA_003353955.1 Bacteroidota bacterium
CTGTTAATCGGTGGCCTTTATTTTCTTTGCTTCATTGACGGTGATTAAACCTATGTCCCCTGTACGCCCCAAATTTCGAAATATGCCAGACACCTGCAAATATTTAACAGGTGAGACAAAAATTAATATCACAAGTGGAAACTAGAGGCTCCGCGTTGCGATGGCGCGCCATCGCATATACCCGCACTTCCCCCACGTTAGTTGGTGGGTTCCGCGAATCTTGGCCTCTGTGACCTTGACCTTTCATACCAAATCAAAACCCGTGTGATATATGTTGAGTTATCTTAAAAGGAACTCCCCAAACAAGTTTGGTTGCAATCCATTGAAGATTTTGGAAGGAAATGCCGTTTTGGTGTTTTTCATGATTTGAACTCAGTGACCTTGACCTTTGACCGTGGATCAATTTCAATATGGCGTTGCATACTGGGGTACCTAGTACTAACACATATCCCGATTTCAAGTTTGTACCTCTAACGGTTTAGGTGGAGATAGTGGAAATGACAAAGTGTCCCCAATAGCGAGGTACCGCCAAAGGTCGCGATAATGGTCCAAGAGATGAACGCATCTTGACCTCTGTGGCCTTGACCTTTCACACCAAATCAA
>PIVJ01000078.1 GCA_003353955.1 Bacteroidota bacterium
GGATTTTATCCAATTGGTTGATAAATACAATGAAAAGTTAAAGATAAACTAGAAAGATTGATGAGGAAACGAATACTGGAGATTGCAACACTGACTATAACTGGCTTAGTTTTAATTTTAATCATTGAGCTGTTTGTAAAAGATAATAATGCGAAGCTAGAATTATCGGAGGTAGTACCGACAATAGAATATGGAATTGTTGTTGACTCTCTGGTAATTTACCGCGATCGTATAAAAAGAAATGAATTCTTAGCTGAAATTCTTCTCAGATATAATGTTGATTATGCAACCATCGATTTAGCGGCCAAGCGGGCTAAACCTATTTTTGATGTTCGTAGAATTCGAACAGGTCATAAATATTCGGTTTTGTGTACCAACGATTCATTAAAAAAAACTCAATATTTTGTTTATGAAAATTCGTCCACTTCTTATATCGTTTTCGATTTAAAGGATTCTGTTCATATTCATACCGGCAACAAAGAGATAGAGATCAGAATGAATGAAATTGGTGGTGAAATAAACTCTTCATTGTGGAACTCAATTATTGATAATGAAGGGGATCCGAATTTAGCAAATGAACTTTCGGAGATTTTCGCGTGGACCATTGACTTTTTTGGCATCCGGAAAGGGGACAACTATAAAGTTATTTATGAAGAATTATACGTTGAAGATGAAAAAATCGGCTTGGGAAAAATTCAGACAGCAGTTTTTAATCACATAAATAAGAATCATTATGCATTTTATTTTATACAAGATAGCATAGGCGATTATTTTGATGAAAAAGGTGGAAGTTTAAGAAGAGCCTTTTTAAAAGCACCACTCCGTTTTAAAAGAATTAGTTCAAGATACTCAAATAGCCGGCTTCATCCGGTGTTGAAAATCAGAAGGCCGCATCGTGGTGTTGATTATGCTGCGGCAGCGGGCACTCCGGTACATTCAGTCGGCGATGGAGTTGTGAGCGAAATTAAGAGAACCCGACAAGGTGGGAATCAGATTAAGATTAAGCATAATGGAACTTATACGACTGCTTATTTGCATTTATCAAAATATGCCAGTGGAATGAAAGCAGGAAAAAAAGTAAAACAGGGTGAAACCATTGCCTATGTGGGTGCTACAGGACTAGCTACCGGTCCTCATCTCGACTTTAGATTTTATAGAAACGGAAAAGCCATCGATCCGTTAAAGGTTGAATCGCCTCCGGTGAAACCGGTAGATCCTTCCTGTCGAACAACTTTTGATTCGGTAGCAAATCAGTATAAAGGACTTCTTGATAGTATCTGTTATTCAGAGATTTGATATTTTCCATGTATTTTAAACCTTACTAATTTAGTTCAGTTTTATGGGGCTAGATTATTATCAATAATGACACTGTCCTGAAAAGTGTGTAAGTTGAAAATATTCGGGGTTTTACTTTTTACTTAAAGTTGAACCCTTTCTTCAAAAATGGTTAAGAACTGACTTAGGACAATGTCCCAATTTCTAATAGGCATTGACCATTTTTTGGTTGTTTCCCCAACAGCCAAATATACGGATTCCATAACAGCCTGATCCGTTGGGAACGATAATTTATTTGACGAAATATTTAAACCACTAAAATATATTCTTTAAAGTGGAAAGTCATTAACTCCGAATCATTCTCACAAAAAAACTTCTACGATGTTCATTAAAGAATCAGTCATCAAAAAATACTTTGCGTGTTTCACTGAATTTGCTCCGAAAACTACCTAAAATCGATTGTGAAATGCTCTTGTTCAATTAAAAATATCTAATATTGATAAACGAAAAATTTTCAATTATAAATCAAAACATAAAGTTATGGAATTCGAACAAAAAATAAATGATTTTATGGCAAAGATCATTGCTAAAAATCCCGGTGAAGCTGAATTTCACCAAGCAGTACATGAAGTTGTTGAAACAGTAATTCCTTATATCGAGGAACATCCAAAGTATACTGAAGCAAAAATTTTAGAAAGACTGGCTGAACCTGAAAGAGTAATTTTATTCAGGGTTTCCTGGTTGGACGACAAAGGTGAGATTCAAATAAACAAGGCATTTCGGATTGAAATGAACTCTGCCATTGGACCTTATAAAGGCGGTTTACGTTTTCATCCAACAGTTAACCTTGGCGTACTTAAATTTTTAGCTTACGAACAAGTATTGAAAAACAGTTTAACTACCCTTCCAATGGGTGGAGGTAAAGGTGGATCTGATTTCGATCCCAAAGGAAAATCTGATAATGAAGTAATGCGTTTCTGCCAGAGTTTCATGACAGAATTAAGCAGGCATATCGGACCAAATACTGACGTTCCTGCCGGTGATATCGGAGTTGGTGGACGTGAGATTGGTTTCTTATTTGGCCAATACAAACGTATTCGTAACGAATTTACGGGTGTATTAACCGGTAAAGGAAGAGAATGGGGAGGATCATTAATTCGTCCTGAAGCAACCGGTTATGGTGCTACTTATTTTGCTGAGTATATGCTGAACACCAGAGGTGATTCATTAAAAGGAAAAACGGTAACTATTTCCGGTTCAGGGAATGTTGCACAATATGCTTGTGAAAAAGTTACTCAATTAGGTGGTAAAGTTGTTACCCTATCTGATTCTTCAGGTTTCATTTATGATAAAGACGGTATTGATGCTGACAAATTAGCTTTCGTAATGGAGTTAAAGAATGTTAAGAGAGGTAGAATTAAAGAGTACGCTGATAAGTATAACTGTAAATTCTACGAAGGAAAACGTCCTTGGGGAATTAAATGTGATGTGGCTATGCCAAATGCAACTCAAAATGAATTGAACGAAGAAGAAGCTAAAACATTAATTGCTAACGGATGTTTCGTAATTTCTGAAGGAGCAAACATGCCTTCAACACCTGAAGCAATTGCTGTTTATCAGGAGGCTAAAATTCTTTATGGTCTTGGTAAAGCTGCTAATGCTGGTGGTGTTGCTGTTTCCGGACTTGAGATGTCACAAAACTCACTTCGCCTGTCATGGACTCGTGAAGAAGTTGACAACCGTTTGAAACAAATTATGAAAGACATTCATACAACTTGTGAAACTTTCGGAAGAGATGGTGATTACATCGACTACGTAAAAGGAGCAAACATTGGCGGATTTGTAAAAGTTGCCGATGCTATGCTAGCGCAAGGTGTTGTTTAGACCCAACTAACCCAATTATATTTAAAGCCCTATCATTTTTGGTAGGGCTTTTTTTATGCCACCTGATTCTTGATGGTTCAACTCTTTGTTGGGCTTTACTTTTAAGAATGGTGTAATCAGAAATTATAGCCACAATTATATTTTCTTCTTGGATTTGACACACTTACAAGGTCTAAATCCTTTTACATCAGCCATATACAAAATACACGAAGCACTGCTTTATTATTTAAAGTGCTGGTTTACAGCATTAAACTGGGTAATGTCTTTTGGTGCTGGAATTCTCAGTTGTTTAAATCAGTGAGACTTTGATTTTGTGAAACAAAATTAATTAGGCGAAGTGATCCTGAGGAAACAACAGAAGAAATAAAAATATTTCCTTCGGTGCACACTGTTGCAGGTGATGATTTTTTAATATGAGTTTTACTTTTCTCAATCCAATTGCTTTGTAAAGATCTATTGTGTTCAAAATTGCTTTTTCATTTGAAGTAAAGAAGTTATCTATTTCTGAAAATACTTTTGTAACTTTGTTTGGGAGTATATCTTTTTATTTTACAGCAATAATATACTGAGTGTTAGTGTGTTATATAAATTATTATACTTCTTTTTATCTTGATCCATTTGTTCTTAAACAGTTAATCTGTTTTGCGAAACTTCAGATATTAATATATACATCCTCTTTAAGATCAAGAGTGTGAATTACAATTGAGTTTATTAGAATAAATTGAACCGCAGAAGTTCCTTTTGTATGTGGAGAAGTTTGTTGCTTATTAATAGGAGTATCCACATCATCCCAAAAGTGTAAATCACGTCTTTGCATTTTGATCAGATCACATAGTTCAATGAAGAAAATTCTTATCTCCTCTCTAGTGAATTTGGATACATTGCATCCATATAAATCCATGATTAATTCATAACCATATGGCTTTCCTTTATTCATAGTTATTAGGATTGGTGGTATTCTCCTTTTTAATTAATTGCTCTAGAATATTTTTTATTTGTTTAACCCTATCAGCTTTTCTATCAATTTATATGTCAAGAATACCAATAGAATTATTTGCTTTTCAATTTGGGAAGACAATAAATAAAGAGAATAATTTTAAAAACCAAAATCCACTTAAGCCTTTTTACTCCACTCCTTTTTATAAAATAAGAAGAAGCGTTTTGATGTTTAGCCAAAAAGTACTTGATGTTTTTAGAGAAACTACCTGATATTTTGTATGCCCTTTGTTTATTGAGCTTCCGGAAGGTGTATTTTGCATGTTGTTTTTTGGTGATTTTATCCCTTCGAACACACCACAGATGGGAGAGAAATCTCATTGCAAGAGAAATCTTATTTTCTTTCACATAAAACTTCTACTTTTACATCATGAATAAAGACGAGATTACGGGAATTGTTTTAGCAGGAGGTAAGAGCAGCAGGATGGGTACGGATAAAGGCCTGCTGGACTTTAACGGAAAAAAGCTGGTTGAAATTGCAGTTGGATTGCTGAGTCAGGTTTGCGGCAACATAATTATCAGTGCTAATAGCACGAATTATGATTTTACAGATTATCCGGTAGTTAAAGATATATATCCCAATAGCGGACCCATGGGAGGAATTTACTCTGCTTTAAAAGAATCTACAACGAAACATAATTTGGTGTTATCGTGCGATATGCCGTTGATTAAAACAGCACTTTTAGCTGACTTATTAAAAATTAGAAATGACTTTGAGGTGATTGTTCCATGGCATGGAGATCAAAAATTTGAACCCATGTGCGCGTATTATCATAAAAATGTTGTGGCAGTTTTTTATGAATTTATCCAGCAATCAAATTTCAAAATCCCGGATACTTTCGAAACACTAAGAACATACAAATTTGAAATTAACAACAAGCTTGATTATTATACGAAGGAGTTGTTTTTTAACGTAAACTCTAAGAATGATCTTTCACATTTAAATAAAAAATTGTCTTAGCATGATGCATGATTTACCCAACTTATTATTGGTTGCCGGTACCGGAAGAAATGTCGGGAAAACAAGTTTCGCCTGTTCAATGATTCAACATTTGTCAGGCAAGGAGAACGTGATTGGAATTAAAATCTCGCCTCACTTTCATAAAATCTCCAGGCAGGAAACAACATTAGTCAAGAATGAAAAATTTGTAATTATTGAAGAATTAGATTCAACTTCAGGGAAAGATAGCTCGAGAATGTTGCAAGCCGGAGCAGATAAAGTTTTTTACGCTCAGGCAAATGATGATGCTTTGGTTGAGGTTTATGTAGCATTGCTTAAACTAATCCCGGATAAAACAGCCATTGTTTGCGAGTCGGGTGGTCTTAGGCTAGTGGTTAAGCCAGGCTTGTTTTTTGTGTGCAAGAAGGATGTACAGGCAGAAATGAAAGATTCATTAAGAAGTGTAAAACATAGCGTTGATAAATTCGTAATGCTAAATAAAAATTCTTTTGATTTTGATGTAGAACAAATTTATTTTGAGCAAGGTAAATGGGCGATCAAATGATTGTCATTCTATTCGCTAAAATCGTAGATCCAAAACTTGGAGGTTTGGCTATTATTTTTTAATATTAATAAAGTTTAGTATTGCACCGAAAAGTAATCCAAGTGATGAAACAATAGCCAATCAGGCACCAAATGCAATTGTCTCCGAAGGTATCCAGGTTTTTAATTCAAAAGGAAGTGGGATAAAGGGTAATCGCCAATAATAGCCAAAATAATAATGATAACTGAAATGCTTTTGATTTTAGAAGTAATTTGCCCTTTCAGAAAGGTTAAACAAAATAGAATACAGCCATGGTTTACAATTTCAAGAGATAGTTGAGATTTACACGAAATAAGGTAGTTAGCCTTGCTAAAACTGTTGAAATAAGCAGGACTTCTATCATTGACCAATTACGACTGATTTTACTCATTTATAAGCAATCAAAGAACTATCATTTAGCATACTGGCTGAAAAAGAAAAAGCCCTCAGAAGGACTAATTCAAACTCAACTATTCTTACCAATCTTCTAAGTCTTAATTTTATAGGGTTGTGCAACGACTACCATTGTTGGCGGTAGTTCTATCTTTGATAAGTTTCTGTTGTTGAGCTACCATTTGGATTAATAAACTCATAGGTATAAAGTGCGTTATTGTCCCATCCGTAATTAACAATATAACTCTCGTTATTGAGAGAATAAGTCAATGAATATGAATTTGTTCCAGTTGACTGAAAGCTAGTAATGCTTGCTCCAACAAGAGGTCCTAAAGCAGGTCGAACACCTTGAGTCATAGCTTGAGGGATAATCTGATTCTCAGGTGCAGAGGTATTTGGATCTAATGTTACAACACCTCGCATTCCCGCAATAAAATAAGGATATTGATTAATAGTGTGATATTGATAACCACCATTATCATTGATTCTTCCAAGATATTCATCTAATTGCTCTGTAGTTTCACCATATAAGGGAAATCCGTCCACAGCATAAGCAATAGGATTACCTGCCCCAACAGTAGTTTGCAAATGTGTTGGGGGAAGGTGATAGTGATAATCGTCAGCTCGTCCACAATGTCCTCCCCATTGGTCTAACTCTCCGATAGCATTTGCATCCTCAGCACGATTATTAAGTGGATTAAAAATTGGGATACCATTTGCTGCTATTGAGATAGCTCCTTTTAATAGGTTTGTCTGTGTACTTAAAGGATTATCAGACAGAACCGGTTGAATTGGAATAGCCCAGCTATTAGATCCAGAATATTCATGGTTTATAGGTACTTGTTGTTGCCAGTTGGTAATACCAACCATCATGTTGTGGGTTGGAATCCCATTAGATGAAACATAAAAATAAGTTTCATCTGATGAAGTGCTTACTTCTGAAAAAGCCCCAAAAATGGATTGCATATAGGAAATATCGTTTGATGGAATATCAGTAGAAGTATCTATAGAATCATCTTTATTACAGGCAGAAATTGTTATGAAAATAAGCCCCAAAACGCCATAAGATAGATGTAATTTTCTCCTTTGTTTAAAAAACAGCACAATTGATAACAACAGTAATGAGGTACCAAAACCAAGAAATAATATTTCAAAAGAATCATTGGTTTTAAATTCACTTTGATTGATATTAAGAATCTTAGTTTGCCTTCCCATAACAACCTTTCGATCTTTAGGTGAAAGGGCTTCTAAATCACATGCAATCAACTCACGTTCTTGATTTAGAAAGAAAACTTTTCCATTCTCATATTTTAGTAATTCTGCTTTTAAAGGTTCATCATTAATTGTCCAAGTTTTATTGTTATGGTGCCCTCCATCATGGGCATAAATAAATGAATGGAATGTTAGATAGACGAGAATTGTAAGAAAATACTTCATAATATTTTGTTTTAACATGTTTGTTATTTAGGCGCTATTTTTTTCAAATTCCTTCGCTTCTTCTTGTATGTAATGTAGGACTACATTTTTTTCAAAAGTTATAGACTTTACACTAAATTAGTTTCTAACCTTACTGATTTTTCTTTAGTTCTTAATTCATTTTCATTAAAGTATCCTAAAAATACGTTTCTATAAAATACTCTCCAAATTCCATTGCCTAATTCCTGAATACCAACATATTTACCCATTAATGCAGCTGTTAAATATACCCAGTAGTAAGATTTCCATCTTATAGCTCCATTTTTAGTTACTTTTAAAACTCTCATTTCTGATTCATAATCAAAGTTAAGTATTTTTTCGGGAAATGGTCTGGTAGAAAAACTATGTGCTGAAGCAGGAGTTCCCAAATCCAAAGCCTCACGTGGTCTGACATGATTATACTCCTTTACAAAACGATTTAATCGCCTTTTCTGTGCTTTTAAATCATAGGCTGAAGGTTTGCACAAGCCGCCTTTAAATCTCGATGCATACGCTCATGTCTTCCGTTTTGTTCTGGGTGAGCAGAATCTGAAAATACAGGCATAATTCCCAGCTCAATAAACCAATACGATAGCCTGGTAAATCTTTGTATTGCAGCTACAGATCCAAAGGGAGAACCGTTATCAGTATGCATCTGTTTAGGGATGCCATATTTCCTAAAAACCCTTGTAAACTCTGACTTTTCAGACTGTAAACTTTCTTTATAATGCCCTTTTGCAGTGAATACAAATCGACTTTTTGAGTCGGCAATAGTGAGTGGATGACAGTATATTTTATTGCCCATTAAAAACTTTCCTTTATAGTCCGCACTCCATACCTCATTACACTCTTTTGGATCAAAAATGGGGTGTATTGGCTTGACTCTCCGAAGACGTTTTTGAGGACTAACTAAACCGTGTTTCTTGAGGATATTATGTACTGTCAACACAGTTGGAATATCTTCAGCAGGAAAATCGTTAAATAATAATCGATGGATCTTTTTTGCACCCCACAGACGATGTTTTTCTTTTAATTAAAGGATACCATTAACCACTTTTTCGATAGTTTTATTTGGATGAGATCTTGGCATTTTTGATAGTTCTCTTAAGCCATCATAGCCTTTCTGTTGTTTATATAGTTATTCCCATCGTAGTAGAAGTTATTAAGGGGTTGAATAGCAGCATAATGAAGTACCTGAATTTTTGTGGTCATTAATTACATTGTCTATTTCTGCTTTTTTTGTAGGTAAAATCAAGTAATTTATTAATTTAGTTTCTTCTTGGGAAAGTTCTAATTGATGTGATAAAGTCAATAAAATTGACAACTCATCATCTGTGATTTTTGCTTCACGATTATTCTCGATATCATTATGAAAAGCTGTGTGAACACAAGATTGATATATCTTGTAATCTCGTTTTCTGTTTTCAGATAACTCCGATTTTGGATTTTCAATGTCTTTTTGTAATTCCTTTATCTTTTTAGATATCGTTTTTAATTCAGTTTCATAAAGACGAGCGAACCAATCTTGTTTCATTATACAATTTCCATCTCTTGTAATAATATCAGTTAAGATGTCAAGTTGCGAAGAAGCATTTACAAATTCTGATTTGATTAATTGTGAAAATTCATTTTCTATTAGACTGAAAATCTTTGAAATAACTACATTGTCAAGGCTTTTTATACCTGTATTGTCCGTTTCTGCAAGTATCTTGTCAATAGCTCTTGCGTTCTCTGGGCTATTAGCAATTATGTTGTCAATGATTTTAATAAATGAATTCTTTTCCAGTGAATTCAGGTTGCCTAATATCTTTTCTAATTTCATTATTTATGTTTTTTTCTATTCTTGTTTTTGCCGTCCAACTAACGTCAAATCTTAAGTGCTAATAGTCAGTATTTTATCAAGTCCGACATCTTCAGGTTTAAGTTCAAATTTAGCAATATTCTTTTTAATTCTTAATACTAATTTTAGTTTCCTTTTTTGGTCGAGAAATAAATATTCAATTGACAGACTATAGGGTATTCCTTTAACCAACATATTACAACTAATAACAGCCAATTTTCTTGCAGTTGCACTTACAGCTGTTGCCCGCCCCCTTTTATATTTTATTTTCCTGAAAAAATCTGATAGGTGCCCTTCTTTTAAATTCCCGGTTGCATTGGCTGCTTGGCGTAGTGATATCTTTAAACGCTTACTTCCTTTTGGCATATAATTACGTAATACCCTTACAGCAAAATATGCAAATAAAAAAGGACTACATCATTAAAAAAGATGTAATCCATTGTATGTCAACGTGACTCCGAAGGGATTCGAACCCCTAACCCTCTGATCCGAAGTCAGATATTCTATCCAGTTGAACTACGGAGCCATATAATTTAGTGCAGCAAAGGTAATAATTCATTTGTTTTATCTAAATAATTTTAAATCAGTGATACTTCTATTTTGTGAAACACAATTAATTAGGCGGTGATCCTTCGACTTCCAGGACCTTGTGAGTTATATTCCCCGCCCATTGCATTGGGGCGAAATAAAATAGAATCCATCATGATACCCTCGTCCGCTTGCAGCGGGTAGCTCCATTTGAATATTGACTAATAATCTAATTGTAATTGAAATAAGATTAGATATTATGGGGTGCAAAAAACCACTATCTTTAACATTTGTTTTTAAACAAAAACCTAAATTAGCATAAATCGAACAATTTTATCTACAGCCTTCATTGCAATCTTCAAAGCCC
>PIVJ01000869.1 GCA_003353955.1 Bacteroidota bacterium
ATTGCTATTTATGTGGGTGAGCATAAATTAATTTCAGATGTTAAAAGAACTGATGTTATATTTCACGCTAAAAGAGGACTGCAGGAATTTAGTTATGATACATTGAAAAGTATTAAATCGCAAGAGTTAACCATACCTCCTAGCTTAAGTGTGGCTATACCTCAAGATTACGTTAACTACGTAAATATGTGTTACATAGATGCTATGGGTGTAAAACACCCTATATATCCTGCTAACAATTTAACAACAAGTCCTTACGAAGTTCCTTTGCAAGACGATGCGGGTAATTACACTATGGATAACTTTGGCGATAACCTAGAAGGTTCTTCTTTAACGAACGAAAGATGGGGTCAGGCAAACGACAATTTACTAAATGGCAATATTACTGTTGCAGATTACCAAGCCTATGCTGGCTGGTTAACCGGTAATCCTTTCTTAGGACAAAGATATGGCAACGACCCGCAATACGCTCAAAGAAACGGGTGGTTTAATATGAATGAAAGAGATGGAACGATAGCTTTTTCATCGAACTTAAAAGACCGTTTAATAGTGCTTGAGTACATTTCTGATGGTTTAGCTTATGATTTAGACGCTAGAATACC
>PIVJ01000221.1 GCA_003353955.1 Bacteroidota bacterium
TCATGTAAATTTAAGACGTGTAACGAGCATTGCTGTTAAGGATATTGATAAAATACTTCATAGAAATAGATCTATTCTGCTGGAATTACGACTGATTTTACTGATCTGTAAGCAATCAACGTATTATCAATTGCAAATTTGACACAAAAAGAAAAAGCCCTCAGAAGGGCTTAATCGAACTCAAAGATGCTTTGAAAACTACTAAATCTTGACTTTATAGGGTTGTGCAACGACTACAATAGCTATATGCTTTTAGCTGAACGAAAATTCTAAACACGATTAATTCGTATATTTATAGCCGGGCCATTGGGTCTGGCTATCTTATTTTAAGAATTAAGAAATCATCCATGAAAACAATAAAAATTATAGCATTAGTAGTTACCAGCTTTATCGTTATGTCTTGCTCAAATAATGCTGAACAAAAGACAAGCGTTGATAATGACTCTCTACTTTTAGCCACACTCTATCAGCAGAAATCTGCAGAAGTAATGGCCTTAAGTTATCAGGCTTATAACTTAGCTGAGTTGCGATTAAACCAAATATTGGAAAATAATCCATATAAAAAACCATTAGCAATTGTGGTAGATGTTGATGAAACGGTGTTGGATAACAGCCCTTTTGAAGCCAAATCAATTTTAGAAAATTCAGACTATCCAACCTATTGGAAAGAGTGGTGTGATTTAGCGAATGCTAAGAATTTACCGGGTGCGGTGGAATTGTTGAATTATGCTTCGTTAAAAGGAGTAGAGACTTTTTATATCACCAACCGGAAAGTGGAGTTTCAGGCTGCAACAATGACAAACCTTAATTCATTGGGATTTCCTCATGTAGATGATACACATATGCTGTTTCGCACCAGCGAGTCAAACAAAGAACCTCGCCGACAGAAGGTGTTGGAAACCTACGAAATTGTGATTTTAATCGGAGATAACCTAAATGACTTCACAGATGCCTTCAATCGTAAATCCAGTGAAGAACGACGTTTATTGGTTGATTCGTTAAAATTCGAATTCGGTAAGAAATTTATTGTTTTACCCAATGCAGCTTATGGATCCTGGATTGATGCAATATTGAATTATGAACAAGCTTCGAAAGAAGAAAAGTTAAAAAAATTGAAAGAAGCCTTGGAGCCTTTTTGATTTGAGTAAATAGGAGATTTTCGATATTCGAATGATTTTACGAAGAAAGAAGTATTAAGGATTACGTGTTTTCGATACATCCTGATAAATCGGGATACTCAAGCAACCGCAATTTTTTATTCAATAATTAACTCAAAAGGCAATAAGGCTTGCAGTCCTTTACTTTGCTGTAACAGATTTAAATGCTTGATATACTTATAATTATTTCCAAGTTCTTTTTCCAGCATTGAAACCTTTGCTCCACCTGTTATTGTTGAAATAAGTTCCTCGATGTAGTTAGTTTGTACAGGAAGTTCCTGTATTCGGTACTCCTGAAGGTCTGCCAATTCTGCAGCAATTTCAATTGCTCGCCTGATGCCACCAAATTCATCTATTAGACCGAGTTCCAACGCATCCTCGCCACTCCAAATTTGTCCCTGTCCAATACTGTCAACAAAGGACTTTCGTAATTCTCGCCCTTCAGATACATGGGTTATAAAAGTATCATACGTGTTTTCAATCATTGATGTGAGCACTGTTCTTTCCAGCGAAGTGAAAGGACGATACACACTAATGAAATCAGCATTTTTATTTGTCCCGACATTATCGATAGTAATTCCAAGTTTGTCATTTAGCAGGCCTTGTAGATTTGGGAATAATCCGAAAACCCCAATTGAACCTGTTAAACAAGTTGGATTGGCAATGATTTTTGTTGCATTGCATGTAGCCCAATATCCACCTGAAGCCGACTTGTCACCATAAGATGCAATCAATGGCTTACTTGCTGCAGCTAAGGCAACTTCTCTTCTTAATAGCTCAGAAGCCAATACGTCTCCTCCTCCTGAATTTATTCTAAAAACTATTGCCTTAACAGATTTGTCAGTTCGGGCTTTTCTTAAAGCCCTGGAAATTCGTTGTGCTCCGATTATTTGATCATCTCCTTCAGAATTAATGATCGGTCCACTTCCGTAAACAATGGCAATTTTACTTCGGGTAATCGCACGATCTGGATCAGGAACATTTTTGTATTTCATCATAGAAAGAGATTCAATTTTTCCATTCTCATCCAATCCCAATCGTTCTCTAAGTTCAACGAGCATCTCATCTTTATAATAAAGTCCATCAATTAAGTTTCGTTCAAGCGCATCTTGGGGTTGCCTGATTTCCAAATTGTCGGTCATACGATTAAGGGTCTCAACACTGAGGCCGCGACTTTCAGAAATGGCTACTAACATGTTATTCCATACACTCTTCAGATATTGTCTTGTTCGCTCCTTGCTTTCTTTACTCATTTTCTCTTCTGTGTAAGGCTCAACGGCACTTTTATATTTACCATGTCGTACTACCTGGGTTTCAACAGAAAG
>PIVJ01000870.1 GCA_003353955.1 Bacteroidota bacterium
AGCAGAAATAAATGTTACAAACAAAGATGGATGGACACCGCTTATGCTTGCATTAAGATACGATCAACCGGAAAATGCAAAATTAGTAATTGAAAAAGGAGCAGAAATAAATGTTGCAAGAAAAGATGGGTGGACTCCTCTAATGCTTTCCTTAAGATACGGTCAAGCAGAGAATGTAATACTATTAATTGAAAAAGGAGCAGAAATAAATGTTACAAACAAAGGTGGGTGGACACCGCTTATGCATTCATTGAGATACGATCAACCGGATAATACAATGCTGTTAATTGAAAAAGGAGCAGAAATAAATATTGCGAATAAAGATGGATGGACGCCGCTTATGATTGCATTAAGAAGTGATCAACCGGATAATGCAACACTATTAATTGAAAAAGGAGCAGAAATAAATATTGCGAATAAAAATGGATGGACTCCACTTATGCATTCATTGAGATACGATCAACCGGAAAATGCAAAATTAGTAATTGAAAAAGGAGCAGAAATAAATGTTACAAACAAAGATGGATGGACACCGCTTATGCTTGCATTAAGATACGATCAACCGGAAAATGCAAAATTAGTAATTGAAAAAGGAGCAGAA
>PIVJ01000871.1 GCA_003353955.1 Bacteroidota bacterium
AGAATATGGATCTGATTATTCTAATACCAGATTTGAAGCAGGAATAGCTCAAGAAACGGGTGCGGATATTGCCATTAATAGTTTAAATTTAAATCGAATTTATATCATTACTACTAGCGAATCAGCCTCGGCAAGTGAATTAATAATTAATGGGCTTGATCCTTACATGGAGGTTAATCTAGTGGGTGACACCACCCATGGTAAATATGTTGGATCGTTTACTTTAAAAGATTCTGAATGGGATGGAGAAAAATGGGTGGTTAATCCCGATCATACTTGGGCACTACAACCCATTACTTTAAAAATTGCTAATTCTCTTGGTGTAAGTGATTTTGTTACTGGCTTTTTTCCAGAATTCTTGATTGAAGAAGATATCGCAGAAATGTTCCCATTTGGTGATGAGAATGAACCTATGCTTAAAGCTGCCCTAGATGCAATTAATGGTGTTCCTCAATTCAAATCATACAGTCCAAGCCCTTTCAAAAAGTTTGCAGACTCGAAAGATATGAAACCACATGCAAAGGAAATGTATTTGGAGGGTGATTTACTGAGAACAATACGAACGAAGAAAAAATAAAACATAAAAAAGCCATCCCGAAAA
>PIVJ01000222.1 GCA_003353955.1 Bacteroidota bacterium
CCAACCCAAGATAAAAGCAACCAAATCATTATCCTATGCACATGAATAATGTATACAAGGGATGAGATGGAAAGAGACTGATTGGGACTGAATAGGAGTAAACCTACCCTAAAAACTTAATTTATTTGTATTTTTGGTAAGACCTTATTGTTTTGACAAATGTTGGATGAAATGTTGCTCTAAAATCTTAACTTGGTCTGAAATGTCTCATCCCTGGTATACATTTATTCAGAGTGAAACAGTAAACAACAAACAAAGTTAAATTTCAAAAATCGCTTCTTGCAAATTTTCTGTAAGATCAAGACCAATCATTTGCCATAGCAAACTTTATATTATGGCCACAGAGTGCTCAGAAAAAATGAAAAATTTCCAAATTCCTTATATGGAATCACATGACTATATTAGGAAATTGGCCAGAAATGTTTTGAAAAGAAGCCCACGAGACTGTACAGTACTGATTACTAATAATGCTAGTGATTTCTCGTATCGTATCGTATCTAATACGATTCGATACGATACGATACTATTCATTCAAGGTTAGTTTATTACCACACCTTCGTCGGCAAAACAGTACCGCACGTTTTTATTCACCAAAGTGTCAATTTCAAAGATAAAAAGTTCCCCTTTAGATATCCCATAGGGTATTAATGCTTCCAGATGTCCAGCAAATTTTGTCAAAATCTATCAAGGAGTTCTTGAATAATCGGCCGTCAAAGTTGGACATCATTTGACCCTACTACCGCTAATGCAAATGATACTATTACATACGATACGATACTATTCAGATATGATATGATACTATAATGAATAGTATTAGTATAGTATCGTATTTTCATTACTTTTTGTCAGTACTGTAGCTCTATCCTTTATGTATCAGTGTACCAACTTATAGCTTCCTACTTGAAATGGAAAGTATATAGCCATATTTTAAAGGGACACACCAGTTAGCCCCAGAAGCCACCTTAACTTCTCACATGTAAATACATGTATCTCCAAAATAACAATAATGTATCTTCTCCTCTTGACGATTGGTATCACTCTGTATATTATCAACATTCATAGCATAGCCATGAATAGTATCCATCTCTATTACCCTTGACATTTCTTGTTGTTTGGCATATAAGTCAAAAACTACCTGATGCAGATTCTAGGAGTATAAAATTCTACACAGTGCATATATAGAAACATTCACCTCTCTGTCAACAATCTAGTGCAATATGTTGAAGATTTTGGCAATGTCAGTTATAACCAGCTGTAACTGGTTAGAACCAGTTCAATACTGGCTTTGAATATTGAAAGTGAAAGTACTTGTAAACATACAGCAGTTTAGAACTTGTGCAGCAGAGCTGATCTATAACAATGTTAAACAGTGCTGAATGAGTTTCATCAGAGGTCCAAAGTGAAAGTACACCTCATTGTTGCAGGTCATTTGTATGGAAAGTGAAAGTACAAGCATACAGCAAACACACACTGGTTATGAATCACTAGTGCACAGTCAGGAGGTGCCATAAGTACTTTGTAGCATGCATGGGCATGATATGCTGCTCTCATGTGAGCAAATGGCAGTGCTGCTATGCTAGCCTAGAACTGCTGTAACCCAAACTGCACACTGTCATACATGACTGACTGTGATTTTGAATGGCAAATTTCTGGGAAATGTAAGAACTATAAACAGAATCATTCATGAATGCATCCCAGCAGCAGCACATGTATCTCATTCAGAACTGTTTACAAAGTTTTGGCTCAACCACACTGATGCAGCATTTCTAGGAACTATGCATGGTTAGTATCAGCCATGTATGACATAATGGAAAATTCCATTCAGCTAGTGCAGCAAATATTTTATTAAAAGCCAATGGTAATGAATTAGCCCTACCATACTAAGCTGACAACAAATCAGTCAATGGCAGCACAATATTTCATTTATCAGTATTCAATCAAACAAAATCGAATCTGAATAATCAATCATTTTCATTTTCAAAGGTACACAACTCTATTAATTCTAATGAAAACTAAAGGGCTACAGCGTCTACCATTTTGTCTTTTCTCTTAAGGTATGCAAGCCTAAATAATGCTGAAAATGCACCCTTCTCTAGATATTACAGAGAGCCAAATTATTTACAGTGGCTTCTATTAGAATGAATTTGGCAACAATTTGGACTGCTGCCAAGAGCTGCTTGCAGGCCCAGCTATCCCATAAGCCAAGGGCTTTTGATTGGTTCATGCTACTGCATCATCACTGGTTGCCTTGGCAACCATGTCTTTGTCAAATCACAACCACTTGCATAAATTATCATATCATTATAGACTGTTTTAATGGAGGACATATTGATTGCACATTTGCTCACTTCAAATATGTCTTGCCCTATAGCGGTCACATAACTGGAAATATGCTTCTTATTTTATAAAAGTTACAAAGCTCCTGTCAGAGACTATCTCCATGCAAAGTCTCACATCAGGGAGTTCTACGGTTTTGG
>PIVJ01000223.1 GCA_003353955.1 Bacteroidota bacterium
ACAAAGTTGTGGTGAAACTTATACAAAGTTGTGGTGAAACTTATACAAAGTTGTGGTGAAACTTATACAAAGTTGTGGTGAAACTTATACAAAGTTGTCGTGAAACTTATACAAAGTTGGGGTGAAACTTATACAAAGTTTCAGGTATCTGATCCAAGCGAAACTTAATGAATGCAATTCGGTGATCATATTAGAGAACGGACTCGTGAAGCAAATAACTGACGCCAAACAAGAGCTTTGTAAGCAAGATAGTCGGTTGCGTGTGTTCGCGAAGCACGATAAATCGGTATCAGACGCCATTTAACACTACCAGGAATTGTGTCATCAATGTGAAGAAAGTGAAGCGTTACTCGACCAGCATTTTACACAAGAATGGCAAGACTTTGAACGATTATGGTACGAGCAATGGGATGCTCGCGCAATCTCTCAATGGATCACGTATAAATTGCAGAATCTTGCTACGAAAGAGTTTAACCACGAAAATGTACTCCAATTGATGCAGGAACAGAATATTACTGGGAACTCGTTGATTACGTTCACCAAGCACGACTTGTTGGCATCGGCATCCAAGATTACAACACCAGGCAGTTTGTGTGGCAAGAAATCATCCAGTTGCGACGCAGATACACACCACAGGAGAAGCATCACACAGATGGTGATGAAGACAGTACGCTGTGCAGTCAAGTCCCTGATAAATATTTATGCAAATTAACGGGTGAGATAATGACTGATCCGGTGATCGCTTGCGATGGACATGTTTATGAGAGAGCTGCGATTCAGCAATATTTGGCACAGCACGAGAATATATTACCGAATGGGAAGACAAATTCATTGCTGGCGGGCTGCTACAAACTCAAGCAAGAGATTGTTGCGTTTAATAAATGAAACACCTCGATTTGAAACCTCAATTTCGTCCATTGTGATATCACCAAATGCCTGAGAATGAAATTGAGGTTTCATTTTGAGGTGTTTCATATGGCGTGCCCGCCTTATACGACCAGAATGAAGGTCGAGACTTAGGCCCAGGACTAGACTGTAGTATGTGTTTATAAAAATAAAAAATGTGTGGCAAGCCAGCTTAACATTTATTCGATTTGGTAAAAACAACCGTCTCAACATTATTAAATGCACTTGATTGAATTTTTGGGTGGCCACCAAGTCATGTCCAACACAAAAAAACACATGCGAGTAGTTTTTGTTTTTGTTTTTGTTGTTGGGTTTTTGTACGTTTTGTACGTTTTGGACGAACTTACAATCAGAGATGGGTTTGACAAAGTATGAACTACAGAGTGTTGATAATTGTAATTGTTTATGATCTGTTGGATAAATATTGTAATTTGAATTTGGTTTTAATGAGAATATACTAAACTTTGTAATTGTTTTGGTGATTTAAATTAATAATGTGCGCGTGCTCTTTGTCTTAATTGAGCATAGTTAAACTACGTAAATTTTTGTTAGATTAATCGTTTGATAGTTGTTTTTCTTACTGTTATGGTCATATAGTTTTAAATCAGCAATTGTGGTGTTAATTTTTTAATGTAGATTGACAGTTGACACACAACAGACAAGAAGGTGTTGACTTTCTTAGATCAGTTCCAAAAATCTATCAAAACATCTTTTGTTTTCACATGTGTTTTTTTTCTTTGAACTTTGATATATCTTTTTGTGTAGTGTATCTATAAGGCTTATGGTTCTTGAGTATGTTATTCATATACTAAACAACTTTATGCATGATGGCGTAGTTTCTGTTTGCTTGTACAAAAAGATATCAAAGTCAAAAGAAAAAAAAATAACTGAGAAAATAAAAGATGTTTTGATACCTATTGGAAACTATTGTCTATTGGAACTATAGAAAGTTCTATGGCACATATAAGTGAACATGCATTGAATACGAGGCTTAGGCTTTATGTTAAGTTGAGTACAGCACATATAACCATAATGTCTTCAATAAACTAATGTACTCTTGTCGCATACTTGCTCAACCTGACACACCGATTCCCCTGACAAGTGTTGGCTGGTTGCCCACTTACGTAAGGCCCATCGGCGCCGTCTGATATGTCTTTACATTTAAAATCAATCACAGATCAAAATAACAATCATTAAATAAACAAATAAAATTTCCGCCGCAACCATATTCCTGTTATGCCTTAATTCTGTTTTTGTCTGATCTACTTTTTAGTGTGGTTTATTATTTAGGTCCAGTTGTCCTAAAAAATATACAAACTTGTCCTGAAACTTATACAAACTTGTCCTGAAACTTATATAAAGTTGTCCTGAAACTTATACAAACTTGTCCTGAAACTTATACAAACTTGTCCTGAAACTTATACAAACTTGTCCTGAAACTTTTACAAACTTGTCCTGAAACTTATACAATTGTCCTGAAACTTATACAAACTTGTCCTGAAACTTATACAAACTTGTCCTGAAACTTATACAAACTTGTCCTGAAACTTATACAAACTTGTCCTGAAA
>PIVJ01000873.1 GCA_003353955.1 Bacteroidota bacterium
CATGGTCCTAATTCTTCAACAAATAGAAAAATAGCACATCTTGCTTATCATGATGTAACAAGACCTATTGGAGTAATTGAGGAATTAAAGGAAGATGATAAAGGTTTGTACTTTCGTTCGAAAATGGGTGAACATACAGAGGGCGAAGACTTCCTGAAAATGTATGAAAGTGGAATTATTCGAGAGCATAGTATCGGATTTAATTATATTGCTGATAAAATAAAACAAGTAAAAGAAGGAGATAAAAACATTTGGGAAATTCAAGAGGTAAAACTTTGGGAGGGTTCTGCTGTTGTCTTTGGTGCTAATTCAGAAACTCCAAACCTTGCAATTATAAAAAGTCAAGAGGATATTAATACGTTCTTAGAAGACTATAATCAAAGAATGGAAATTTGCATAAAAGCAGTCATGGACTGTAATCTTTCGCAAAAATTTAATAACTTGTTTCACTTAGAGCTGGAAGCCTTAAAAATTGGGTACAATTCACTTGTAAGATTTGAGCCGTTTAACAAAAACACTCAGGAAACTAACGAGCCGGACACCGAAAAAGAGGACCAAATCAAGAAAGAACAACAAGAACAAGAACAAAGAAAGAAATT
>PIVJ01000224.1 GCA_003353955.1 Bacteroidota bacterium
TAACACGGTGTAAATTTCATAGCCATCACAGCTTTGTGGCTGCTGATGCGTAAGATAAAAAAATCATATCTTTGTCAGGCTGATGGTGGTATTGGCTACGAAACTTACACCAAAACGTTGGCAACAATTAAAACCGAAAATATGAAAAAACTAATTTTAATTACTTTTTTGATTACATCTTTGAATTGTTTTTCCCAAACCGAATATTATTCAACGAATGGAAAAAACAGATTAACAAAAACTGAGCTTGACGAAAAGATTTCCAAAACTAAATCAAAGTTTGAGAAAATAATAAAAAAGGAAATGTTTGTTAAAGTAAAGACAAAAAGTACAGAAAATAAAAAGGACTCTATAATCCATTTTGTGAGTTTTGACATTAAAGATTCGAATACAGCAAAAGGTCCATTATCGGATTTAATTGGAAAAAAACTTCCTGAAATGATTCTAACAGATTTGAACGGAAATAGAATATCCCTGAATAAATTAAATGGAAAACCAACTTTGATAAACTTTTGGTTTACAGCTTGCGTACCTTGTATAGATGAAATGCCAGTTTTAAATAAGATTTACGAAAAACACAAAGATGATTACAATTTTATTGCAGTCACCTATGAACCAAAAGACAAAGTTGAAAAATTCTTAAAAAAACATAAATACGAATTCTTTCAGATTGTTGACGCTAAAAAAATTACCGATAAATTAGGATTAAAAGCATATCCTGTTAATCTTTTTCTTGATAAAAATGGAATTGTTCAATTTTCTGAAAATGGAATTCCTTATATGCAAGATGAAACAGGGAAAACCGAAATGGGAGACGGTAAAGAATTTATTGAAAAGTTAGAAAAATTGAAATAACTGTTGCCAACAAGGTTTATAGCCAATAGGGCGTTTAGCGATAAATTGAAATTCCTGTTCTTTGAGCAGGTAACGCCAAAACAAAGTTTTGACGTTTAACAAAAAAGAAAAATAAAAGTAAAAACGTTTGTCTTGGCTTAGTGGTAAACCGAAAGTGTAATACTTCGAATCCGCCCTACTGTCCATACACAGAACGTTAGCATTCATTAATAAAAAGAAAAATAAATGAAACAATTAGCATTATTACTTATTTCGTTATTTATCCTAGTCAGTTGTACAGAAACTTCTAAAAGTTATTTAATAAACGGAGTGACATCTGAATTTAATGATGGTACAATAATTTATTTATCAGTTGGAAGTAGTCTTCTGGATAGTACAAGAATTACAAGTAATAAATTTCAATTTAAGGGTCGAATGGAGGAGGAATATTTATTGGTTACAATTCATACAGAAGGATATAAAAATTCAAAGAGATTTTGGATGGTAAATAATGAAATGTCTTTTGATTCACATGAAACTTCATTCAATAAAGCTAAGATATCAGGCTCTATCATTCAAGCCCAAGAAGAAGAGTGGTATAAAAGAGTAGAAATATGGGATAAGAAGGGAGATAGTATAAGGTCAGTTCTGAAAATAACAAAAGAAGAAAATCTTGCTAAAACACTTAGACAGGAAATGGAGATATTTAGAAAAAGGGAATTAAAAGAAGGTATTAATTATATTGAGGATTATCCTAGCTATCATTTAAGCTCGTATTTCTTATCCTTTTTGAAATTTAAAATTCCAGAAGAGCAGACAAGAAAATTGTATAATAACCTATCTAAAAATGTGCAATCCAACGAATGGGGAAAAGGTGTTGCTTTTTATTTAAATAATACAAAAGATCTAAAATTAGGTGATGAATTCATTGATTTTTCGTTACCAGATCCTGAAGGTAAAAGCATAACACTATCCTCATTTAAAGGAAAGTATGTATTATTAGAGTTTTGGGCTAAATGGTGTACGCCCTGCAGAGACGAAAACCCTAATTTATTGAAATCTTATCAAAAATATAAAAATAATGGTTATGAAATTGTAGGAATAAGTTTAGATACAAATAAAGAAGATTGGTTAGATGTAATAGAAAAATATTCAGTGATATGGACTACTTTGTCAGATCTTGAAGGCATAAGAGGAAAAGTTCCTCTGACTTATAGAGTGTCTTACATTCCAAAGAACTATTTGATAGATCCTACAGGTAAAATAATAGCTTTAGATTTAAGAGGAGAAAAACTTCAGGAAGAATTGAAAAAAATATTTAGAGAATAAACGAATGCTAACAAAAGCAGCCGTTGCACAACCCTATAAAGTCAAGATTTAGTAGTTTTCAAAGAATCTTTGAGTTCGATTAAGCTCTTTTGAGGGCTTTTTCTTTTTGTATCAAATTTGCAATTGATAATATATTGATTGCTTACAGATCAGTAAAATCAGTCGTAATTCCAGCAGAATAGATTTATTTCTATGAAGTATTTTATCAATATCCTTAACAGCAATGCTCGTTACACGTCTTAAATTTACATGATAATAGTTTTTACAACGAATAGAACAAAATAATTTATCCTTTCTTCCAACT
>PIVJ01000874.1 GCA_003353955.1 Bacteroidota bacterium
AAGGGACACTCATCAACTGGCTGGTTCCGAATTCCACGCCATTAATACTTGTTCTTATAAAATAGGGGCCGTTTGCCCAATCGATAAGGGCAAAACTACTTGGGTTTTGAGAACCAATGCTTAGGTTCACCAACCCAAAAGCATTAGTAGTTACAGCATGTATTTCAGTAAAAACAACAGTGCCGTCAACACTTTCCTGTAATATGGAGATTTCCATATTCACGCTTACGTTTGCATTAACATTTCCGGTAACATCGCGAACGATGGCCTGATAATTAAAACCATCACCATTTTGAGCAAAACCAGTAAGGCTGACAAACAGACTAAGAATAAAAAGATATAGCTTTTTCATAGTAATTGATTTAGGTTAAAAACATTTATTTAACTTTTATGATTTGAAAAGATTTAACTTCAATTTGATTGTCAATTATTTTTAAGAAATAGGTTGCGGGGGCTAAAAAACTGAATGGAATCAAGGTTTCGTTAGAAGTGATTTGATTCGATCTTATCAGCCTCCCATTTACATCATATAATAAATAGTTGAAATTGCTCAAATCGTTATTGTTGATTTTTAGAATAACGAAATCTTTGGTGGGG
>PIVJ01000225.1 GCA_003353955.1 Bacteroidota bacterium
ATAAGGAAGCTAAGCCTATGGTTTTCTAGCCTTATCATAGGATGGGCAAGGTACTATTGGTGAAAAGAGCAATAGTACTCATGAAGTGACGAACCGCCGTATACGAGAACCGTACGTACGGTGGTGTGAGAGGCGCACCCCGCTAGTTATTACTGGCGGGGCGGTCTACTCGATTAGGCACAGGCACTACAATTAGTTTTAATATCCCAAGTTAAAATTATTCAATCTATTTTTTTACATTTTCTAGATCAGCAATAAACTCGAAAATATTAGAGCTTGGATTCAAATATAGTACAGTTTGCTTTGCTCTAGTACATGCTTCCTTTTGTTTTGAATCAAGACACTTTTTTAACTTCTTGTCGATGATGCCTTTTTTATATCTATTGTTGCGGTTGTTTAATTGTCTTATACATTCTGATTCACTGATTTTTGAAGTTTGATTTTTGTAATGCAATAGGAACCAATATTCAATAGCTGGATTAGATGCTAAAAGCTTTGCACTTTTAATTTTTTTTAGTTTTTCTAAAACAATTGTAACATCAGCATCATACATCAAATAAGTTTTGTCTTTTGGGTGAGTTTCACTTTTCTTTTTATGCCTGTCTATCAATTCCTCATTGATGTTTTGTCCCATAATTCTAGGTATTATTTTAAAAGGCAAGCGATATTTTGCTTTTAAGTAACAAACAAATGCCTCTTCTGTCTCTCCTTCGCAGAAAACCCAGAACTTAGGATTTATTTCCTTTCCTCTTGGTGCTTGACGTTTTCTACTTGTCATCTATCAACTGTTTAAGGTTTTTGATAGAATCATTTACAAATGGTACTGCATCAAAACGCCCTTGTAAATATGCTTTTTCCAAATCCATTGTATCACGAAAATCGCTGTAGTCATATAATGAATATAAATCAGTAGAAGCATCTTCTTTCTTATTAACGAAGTAGAATTGGTCTTTTCGGAATTTTTTTAAATCTAAAAAGCGAGTGTTATGAGTAGTGCATATTAATTGCGCTTTTTCACTTGCTCTAAATAGGTTAAAAATATAATCAATAATATCAGTATGCAGACTTTCTCCTATTTCATCAACTAGTAGTACTTTGTCATTGGCTATAATATCTAAAATACTCAACATTATTACAAACAGTTTCTTCGTTCCCTCTGATTCTTCTTTAAACAAATCAAAGCTCTTTGAAGGATCAGTTTTATGAAAGGTTTTAATTTGCAATTGTTCTTGAATTTCATCCTCCAATTGAGCATCTTTTAGCTCCGCTCCTGTAATAGTAAAATTTAATCTCTTACCTTGTGATTGTATCCTTTTCACAGTAATATTAACAATGTCACTATCAGCAATCTGCAAGGCTTTAATTAACTGAGGTTTATATGCTTTAAACAGGTCGTCAACTTGTCTTTCATTGTGTCCTAAATATCCTAAGATAAAAGTACTATTGAAGTACATAAACAATTCTTTAGCAATGTCTCTGTCCATTTGACTAGCACGTGATAGATAGAGAGTTTTATCGGACGTATTTTCAGCTACATCAAGAGGTCGTTTTATTTCTGAACCAAAATTGTATTTCTCTCTTTTTGTCTCTCCTGCTTTTTCGTCACGGGAAAATATTTTTTTTATTCTTCCTTTGGGATAATAATGCAGAGATTCTTTCTCAATTTTATCTTGCATTAAGGAAAAAGAATAATCATACTCAATTCCTCCTACAACAAAGTTGATAAAGAATGAACTAGGTTGATTTTTGTAATTGGCAAATTTGAATTTACGATAATTAAATATAATATTTTCATTATGATTTGCTGAATTTAAGATCATTGCACAATGAAAACGAATAGCTTTCACAATATTGCTTTTACCTGAAGCATTTGCACCATAAATAGCAATAGTCTTTAGAATATCTGTATCATTAAATGAAAACACATTTTCTGGCAGTTCTTTAGCATTTTTACTTTTGATATTTGCGGCTTTCATGTCTAAAACCACTTCTTCTTTTATTGAAAGAAAATTACTTAAACGAATTTCTAAAATCATTTTAATCCTTTTATTTGTAAAATATTTACGAATATACAGAATAAAAACGATCTAAAATGGGTTTTGTTGCATTTATTATCTAATTGTTTCATTTATTAGTATTGATCGTTGGATTTCATCAATGCCATCTTATTTCAAAGATTTGTTTCATTTTATATTTTACTCTCATATGCCTAACGTTGAGTGTATGCGTAGTGGCAGACTTCGAAGCTACTTACTATCAAACCGAAATGGTGTTGATATGAAAAACAAACCTTAATATTTTCTACAAACCCAGCCATTACGTATGACACATTGTTGTGTTTTCGTGGTGTGTCCTGCGTCGAACAGGGATACAAATTAATAATAATGTTCGACATAACTGTAAATGAGATGAGAGGATTTAGATTAATTATCGGAATGGTCTCTCGGCTGGGATGTTCAGGCATA
>PIVJ01000875.1 GCA_003353955.1 Bacteroidota bacterium
TTTTAATGGGTAATAAGAAATACTGTCATCCTTTAACAATAGCAGATTCAAAGAGTCGATTTGTGTTTGCTGCAAAAGGCATTACCGAGAAAATTTTAGATCTGCAAAAGCAGAATTTGCAAAGGTTTTTAGGAAGTATGGCTTACCAACTCAGATTCATACAGACAACGGCTCTCCTTTTGGCTCTGTGCAGGCTATTCAGCGCTTTACAAAACTATCGTATTGGTTTATAGAGATAGGAGTATTGCCCGTATTTTCAGATCCTGCACACCCAGAACAGAATGGGCGACATGAGAGAATGCACAGAGACCTTAAAGCCGCATGTGTAAAGCCTGCTGCATATGACTTGAAATCTCAACAACGACTGCTCAATAAGTTTATTAAGGAGTATAATACAATCAGACCACATGAAGCTTTAGGCATGGAAACTCCATTATCTCAACATGATTTCTCCACAAGACCTTTTCCTGAAAAGATTTTATCATATGACTACCCACCAAATATGAAGGTCATGAAAGTTACACAAAATGGAGCAATGAGATGGGGTGCATACTTTTGGGTGTATATGTCTCAAAACTTAGCAGGGAAATATGTTGG
>PIVJ01000876.1 GCA_003353955.1 Bacteroidota bacterium
ATTAACCAGTAAAATGGCACCTTTTCTCTATAACGGAGGGACTTTAATGCAATTCAATGCATTTGCTGCTAATCGGTGGCCCTTATTTTCATTGTTTAATTGATGGAGATGAAATCTATATCACCTATGTGACCTGTACTACCCAAATTTCGAAATGTTGCCTACATGTACACCTGTACATTAAATTCAACAGGTGAGACACAAGATCCTATGGATCTATATTTAAATAAGGGCTGGAGAGATAAACTCAAGGGCGAATGTCCTGCTCAAGACCTGATCCCTGGGACACTATTATGCACATATCATCGGCTTCCCCGGGGGGGTGGACCCCGGGCTACCCCGGGCATTTGACTTGAGGGGGATGCAAATAGTGGAAAATGCCCCTCCCCCTGGGGGCATTTTTATTGGCAAATGCCCGGGGTCGGGAGAAAATATCCTAATGCATTGTTCATTTAAAAACTCCCCGGGGTCCCACTCCAAAGTCATTTCAGGTGGGTAAATGGATGCTTTTGCCCGACCCCCCCGGGCATAATCTACTGTCAAATCCCGGGTAAATGCCCGGGGTGGGGGCCCTTTTGCCCGGGGTCCACCCCCCC